>CAZZCF010000007.1:0-74279 GCA_964652955.1 uncultured Leptospirales bacterium | reverse complement strand
GGGCAACGAGAACGGCTTCATTGGCATGATCAATCATTTTCTGATAACGATCCCTCATCTCCCGCAATATGGATTCGCGCCTCTGTCTGCAAAATGCCGTTGCAACAACGGTAAGAAGCTCGCTCCTGCCGAAGGGTTTCACCAGATAGCCATAAGGGTTTATCTCTCTGCAGCGCTCGTACATCTCCCCATCGATACTCTCTATGATGAAGAGCACCGGTATCCGGAGCTCTTTAAGTATATGTTTTGCCGCATCGACGGGATCAACATCATTCTGCAATTCGGCATCCATAATCACCATTTCGGGGCGAAATTCATCGATCCAATCGACGATATCCCTCCTCGCTTTCACCTCAAGATGCAGCTCATATTCCTTTTCGAGGATCTTTGCAATTTCGCTCTTTGTTTCCGAATTATCGGAAACAATTATGATTTTCGCTTTTTCCATCGTACTCTGCTGCGCTCCCCGCTCGGTTACCTATCGGAATCGTTACTATACCTCTTGAAAAGAGCCCCGGATTATATGGCGCTACTGCAGAAAGGGAGGAACGCCATTGCGATACATGAATGCATCACTCTTGTGCGCGATAACTCTGCTCCCACCATCTGAGAATAACCCTTTGCCGTTGAAAGAGATGATTATCCCCCTGCTTATACTACATCTATAATCAATGAAAAGTGAAAAATAATAGAGCGCGTTCGCAACGCTCTGATCAAATCGCCACCCCTCCATTGTGACACCTCTTCACTGTATAAAATATTGACAATTTTCGAAACAGATAATACAATCAGCAAATTTATGGAGGTGCTCTCATGAAGCGATTTTCATCTCTCATCCTCATCGTATTTCTCTGCGGCATACTCATGACGACTGTCTTCATCGCTATGAATAGCAGCGTCTCGGCCGCGGCCGAAAAATGGGTCGTTGCCATGCAGGGTATTTGCACCGATGGCATGGTACGGGATGCCAAAGAGGAGATGTCGGTTGGCCATTCCACCTTCGATCAATTCTGCAAGAAGGTGCGCCTGAGCAGAGCGGTCGACGCACGCTGTCGGAACAATAATCTCGAGGTGAAGTGCCAGTAGGAGTGGGCGCTCCTCGGGGCGAGTTGTTCTTTTGAATTAGTGCGCTGACCGATACCTTTTCACTACCGATTACCTGCGGCTGCGGGTTTCGCATGGTTGTGTTGAGGGATGAGTTATCTGCCTGCGGGTCACCCTGATGACCGCCATTTTTGGTTATTTTCTCCCCCGTGATCGAAATCGGGAGCGCGCTCAGGATTTTGAATGTCGTCTTCTGCACATCTACGGAAAGCTCAACGGTATTCAATACCGCATCGCCGTTTTCTGTCAGCCCGTTCCCGCAACAGCTCTCACAAGCTCTTCCGCACCTCCGCAAGAACATCCCGCTCATCCAGAGGCTCAAAGTCGGGATTCCCGAAACGCTCCCTGCAGAGCCGGTATATGGTGCGATTATAGGGAGCCGCAATTCCCAGCGAATCGGCAAGGCGGATGATAGCACCGTTCAGCGATTCGAGCTCAGTCCGATCCCGTCTAAACTGGAAGATATCCTGTGCCGTGCTGTTGGTATATAACGTATCCAGAGTATTCCTGAAAATGCGATCGGTGATGAAGCCCGGAAGCTTCGAGAGAATGCGGAGATCGCGCCAGCCGGGATTATGCGGCGTCTTTACCTCTTTATACCCCGCCCGCTTCACGATGGTCACCCCCTCGAGGAGCGTATTCACCATGAGCTCGCGCATAACAGCTATTGATTGTATCTCCCGCCTGGTGTGGCCGACGAGGGTGAGCAGGCCATTGGTCAAATTCAGTATCAGCTTGTTGTGAGCCGCGCTCTTTATATCAGGCACTATCCGGGCGCTGAATCCCCGGTTGAAGATGCGGCTGATATCCGTCATAATGGCCTGCAGCTCCGTATCGCCATCGAGAACTCCCAGAAGTATGAGCCCCTTCTCACTGGCACCGGCAATTCCGGGTGCATCACGCCATGCAGTGAAATAGACAATTCCGTAAATCACCCGGGAGAAGTATTTCGGCAGCACGGTCTGATTCAGCAGGCCGTTCTGCAGCCCGACCACCACCGGATCTCCCGCCTTCGATCGGATATCCGCCGCGGCATTTTCGAGATCGTAGTTCTTCACCGCAAGTATCACCACATCTGCCGGGGGCCGCTCGGAGAGATCCTCGATAACATCGATATGCAGCGTCCGCTTCTCCTCTCCCGCGAGATAGAAGACAAGTCCCTTCTCCTTCATCGCTCGCGCATGATCGCCTCGGGCGAGGAGTGCGAGGCGCTCGTGATGCGGCGCTAACCATGCAGCAACCGATGAGCCGATCGCTCCCGCGCCGTATATGACAATGTCCAATCCCGTATCAATACCCATGTTTCCTCTCTCCGCTACGATTTCGGCCGCAGCACCGCTCCCTTATCACCCGACGTCACGTTTCGCGAATACCAGGAGAGAATACCCTTGCGGTGCTTTGGCTCAGGCGGCTGCCACTGTGAAAGCCGCCGCTTCAATTCCTCATCGGGAATCCGGTAAAAGCAGCTCCATCAATATGGAGCTGTGAAACTGCCTGCCGGCGCAGCGGGCATCGCCGGCCTCCTTGAGATAAAAGAGACTGTCCCCCCTCTCATGGATCAGCCGGGGCTTAACCGAACGGTGCCGGCGATATCCACGGAGGGGATTAGCGATTCCGAAGCGTATTACCACGCCGTTGCAAAGCGGTGATACTCAATCGACATATGACTTAATCGTCAACCAGAGGACTTTGAGCTGCAGGAAGATCGAGAGCTTTGGGCCTCCTTCCTTACTGATAACGTCTGAGGGGATAAAGCTCATCTCCTCGGACTTCTCGCTCTCCCGACCATCCTGGAAGACAGCGGTGACGACCGCATAATATCTCTTTCCTATCTCAAATGACGAGCCCTCCGCATACTCTTTCAGGAAAAGGGTTGATTCTGAGCCCTTCTGCCGATATACACGGTCATAGGAACCGCTTTCGGTACCGCAGTAAATTCGATACTCACGGAGAGGGTCGGCGACTTTCTCCCAGTGAAAGTACACTCCTCCATCCTCATGAGAATAGGTAGGGAGAAATCCCTCTGGCGCGGCAACCTGTATCGGCTGAGGGGGTATCTCAACTCCACGCCGCATAATAACTGCCGGCGGATGCGCAAAAGCGATAAGGTTCTCCCGCACCTGAGCGGGTACGCGCTTTCCGCTGAAGAAGGTTATCATCAGTGAAAACTCGTTCGTGTAGCCGTTATAGGTTGATGCCGAAGTAGCATACTGATCGCCGGTCTTGAGCGCGACCTCGTATCCCTGCCGGTTCCCCCAGGTCGGCTGATAATACTGCCCGCCGAAATAGGTTCCGAAGGGATTTATCTTCGCCGAGAATTCCGAACCCCAGCTGTGATAGGAGATCTTAAGCGGCATCCCGGCGAAATTCGCCTGAACGCTCGTATCCATCGCAACGGCGAGACCATCCCCCATTCCCTCAAGTGCAACATATTCGGCGGTGATGTGATTATTGACATTTGCCAGGTCGAGGTTTTCAGAGGAGTGCCTGAAATAGTCTATGGCATATGATGACTCAACGCCGAGATAATTGCGCTTGAGGACCCTGAAGGGCTCCTCCTTATCTGCCCGATGGGCAAAGACCAGCTCGACGGGAGCAACCTCTTGCCACTTCTCATCATAGCGTCTCGCCAGAGAGGGCTGATATGCTTTAAAGACATCCCGACGGGGCGTTTCGGGATAGCCAATCTCTCCCTCGATAAAGAGAGCGGGTACCTCGTGAATGAGAGTAAAGAGATAGTCAATCCGCCCCGGCACCGTCCCCTCGACGGGCAATGTAAAATTTCCTGTCAGTCGAACCGAAGCGACACCATTCCTCCCGTCTTTTTCAATGGAAACCGAGAGCGCCTCGGGTGTGTACCATTCATCGCCGTAATGTATTCTGGGGATAAAACTCCCCTCCTTGAGCTGCTGAACGCCTTGAAAGGAGACCGCTCTGATGTTTCTATCATCATCAAAGCCGATTTCAATGAACTCATTTTTCAGGGATTCCCGAGAAGCAACCGTCCGAAAGCGCTCACCCTCCCTCCCGGAACCCTTCTCCCCGGCGTAGAGGAAGTATACACCCTCCTGAAGGGGCATCACTGAAGGGACGAAGAGCTTGATCGACATGTTCTCCCCCCGCTCCTCTGTCCAGATGGTGAATGCACGTATAATACCACCATCCTTTCCGGAGAGATAGAAATCTGCATCAGCATAATCACCTGCGACGGTAAAGGTCAGGAAAACACCGGAATCTCGTCCTCTCCCCTCTCCCGGCCGTATCAACAGGAACGAATCGATATATTTCAGCCGATCATGCACCGGAGGTAAAAACCTGCCGAGATGCCCTCTGGCAGAATCGAATGCCTTCTCGCGTGCCGCATCAGCAGAGGCCCGCATATCCCGAATGAGTGACTCCACCACCCGTTCCCTCGTTCGAGCGAGAAAGGGTGTCGCCATGCCGAAGTTCGTTGTCGATTGCAGTCTGAGCCTCTTCTCGAAAGAGTTATTGAGCGCCTGTCGCACGCCGCCGGGCATTGTTCCGGTCAATTGGTATATATTCCCGACAATATCGTGGAGACGACGATTCCGCTGCACCTCGGTCCAGTAATCATGGCAGTAGGCCTTCTCCGACCATGAAACGTAACCGTTAAAGCTGCCATCTGCCAGATCCTGCCCGAAGCTGACTTCACCGAGAGGAGGATGATCCTTCAGGTACTCAGCGAGCGTGGTGAACTCCACATAATCCAGATCGGATACCTCATCTATCAGCATTCGAAGCCCTCCCGTATTGGGGAGCCACGCAAGATACGCGGGGAAGGTGTATCCGTACCAGTAGGAATCGTCGGCATCGGCATTGATACAGATGAGGACATCACGGTTGATGTTCCCCCGAAGCTGTTCACGGTGAAGCTGTCGAACCCATCGGCGCAGGCTCACGTTCTCCGCGAGATCACCGTGATTGTAGGCGGGGATTATGATTATCTCTTCACCGGTCTCGGCATTCTTGTAGAGCAGCGGATTGTGGGCCTCCTCGAGAGACAGCTCGGGGACAAATACCCTGAATGCATCGAAGGTGATGGCGCTGTAGTAGAGAACAAGAGCCTCAATACCGAGATCCCGGTAGAGACGGTAATTCCCCGGCGTGACCATCATCTCCTGCGGCCGGACAATCGGGCTCCACTTCTGAAAGATATCCTGAACGCCGCTCCTCTGCTTATTGCTTATTGCCCGCTGTATCGATATCTTGAACTCTTCTTCATTCAGGGCCGAGGCGAGCGCATTGTTGTAGGACATCAGGATAATCTCATCTCCCCGCTCGCGGACCCGACGCTGCAGATTCTCGATGATATCAGGGGCATAGCGGGGAAGCTGCTCCTGCAGCGAGAAGAGATTCTCGATATCCCAGACGCCCTTCACCGGAATGCCCTTCCCATTGTATTCGTCCAGCACTTCGATAATTCGCCTGATGATGCGAATATCCTTGCCGAAACCGGCCTCATCGTTGGTATCGATTCGATACGAGTGATAGAGGTTCGCATGGAATCCAAGAGAAACATAAACCTTGTGTTTGGTGCTCTTCCCGATGAGCGTTATTCTCGGGACGATTATAACCAGGAGCAGATAAACAATGAATATGAAAATGAGAAAGAGAAAAATCCAGCCGATCATTTTTTTTCTCCCCGCCATAATTTCACCCCATCTCTTGATTTCTTTTCAGTAACGAGGGATTGAACGCTCTCGTAATAATGGTAATCATATTCCAACACTACATCGACATTCTGATTTAAGAAAACTGATTGAAAAAATCAAGACATAATTATAAAAATCCGTGAGCGGTGAATACCCCGATACCGGACAGGCGTGAGCGAAGGGTGTACCGGATTCCGTGTACCGGGTTGCAGGGTCTTAACGGGGTGTATCTGATCGGAAGAAGCCGTTCACACTCCGGAATCCTCTGAAAGTGAAGCGACTATTCCCTTCAGATACTCGAGGAATTCCTCGGAGAATTCCTTGCGTTTCAGCGCAAATTCAACGGTTGTTTTCAGATAATCAATTTTATTGCCTATATCATACCGCTTCCCCTCAATGATATGGGCATAGATTCGCTCCCGCTTCAGGAGATGGTGCAGCGCATCGGTAAGCTCGATCTCCCCCTTCTTCCCCTGTTCTGTTATCTCGAGCGCCTTGAAAATTTCAGGGGTGAGAATATATCGACCGGCAACTGCCAGATCCGAAGGGCTCGCATCAACATCCGGTTTTTCAACCAGCTCCGCGATCTCCCAGATGTTATTCCCGAGATCGCTCCCCCCGACAATTCCGTAGCGGGAAACCCGCGCACGGTCCACCCGCTCCACAGCGACAATGCACTGTCGGTACTGCTCGTAGATATCGATGAGCTGCTGCGTTACCGGAATCACCGAATCGATGATCGTATCGCCGAGCAGCACCGCAAAGGGCTCATCGCCCACATGACGCCGCGCATAGGAGATGGCATCGCCGAGCCCCCGCAGCTCCTTCTGCCGGATATAGTGAATACTGGCCATATCACCGATTCGTCGTATCTCATTGTACCACTTCTCATCCTCCTTGTCTTCAAGGAGCCATTCAAGCTCGACATTCCGGTCAAAGTGATCCTCGATGGCCCGCTTCCCCCTCCCGGTAATTATTAAAATATCATCGATACCCGCATCAACGGCCTCCTGCACCACGTACTGAATAACAGGAGTATCAATCACCGGAAGCATCTCCTTGGGCTGCGCCTTCGATGCTGGAAGAAACCGCGTACCCGAACCTGCAGCCGGAATCACCGCTTTTCTAATCATAACCGCCTCACCCCCTATGAGACAAACGGCTTAATCACCCGCGCGTTTATCTTTTTCAACTCGACTATTAATCGGGTCAGCATCTCATCGTCATCATAAAAACCGATGATGGAGCCACCCGAACCGGCGAATTTCGCAGAAGCACCACACCGGCGCGCTGTCTGCACCAACGTCATATTGCTCTCGCTGATATTCATAATGCTGCTTCTGAGATCAAAATTTCTGTTTATCAACGCATTGAGGCGGGGAAGATCACCCTCTTCGATCGCCTCCTTCCCTTCAGCGGCAAGTCCCGCAATCTCTTTGAGGGTATCGATGACAAAGGGATCACCCTGCTCGTAGCGAACGCAAATATCGCTGAGGGCATGTCCCGAAACCTTACCCAGCTCGGTCTTGTATGCGATGTAGAGATTCGATAACAGATCCGGCTCAATCCGCTCGTATATGCCGTGTCCGGTGGATTCCATCACCTCCCTGTTGAAATCCATATACACGCATCCCTCATAGACCTGAATCACCCGATCCTGCAGGCCCGCGTTGATGCCCAGCTCCTCTCTCTCGGCATTCAGGATCACCGTTGGCAACATCTCCCGGGGTATATCGATTTCAAAAAATCGCATCAGGGCCTTCATGGTTGCGGTGATAATGGCGCTCGATCCCGCGAGACCAACCTGCCGCGGAATAGTTGAATGATAGCGTATAGTACAGTTTTTCCGCTGCAGCGGCATCCGCTTCTCCTCGCAGTACTCATAGAACTTCTTCATGGCCGCCTTGATGAGCCGGTCCCCACCGTAGTACCCGTGCAGCCGGATCTGCTCCACCAGAGAGGCGATATTCGCATAGTCGCAGAGATCCTGCGGCCCCGGCTCAATACGGAGTTCAGGACTCTCATAGAGCAATACGTGAGCGCCAAAGTTCTTCACGCTTATAGAAATGGTCTTTCCGAAATAGCCATCAGAGGGATTGCCAAGTAATCCCGCCCGTGCATAGGCGCGCTCCTCAATAATCATCGGCACTTACCTTCCCGTCATTGATCCCCGCAGGCACTCTTCCTCCACAGTCCACTGACATCAGTGATGACGATAGGGAATCACCCGCAAGAATAGCCGCTTTTGTCAACAGGTCAATAGAAAAACTGTTGCAAGAAGTACTTGACCTCATCGGGGAGCTGTGAAATTTTATTGTACCGGGGCAAACCGAACCGGACAGCAGGGAGATCCCCTTTTGAGTGCTCTGCAGAACGGGATCGGAGCCCCGATATCACGATTACTATAACAAATCCTGCTCTGCAGGATATTCCAAATCCGGACCGAAGAGAAAATCCATGTCAGTCTTCCAACCGATCATCACGGCGATGAGAGAGAATAGCATTGCACAGCTCGACAGTGACATCATCTATCCCGGTTCATTCACCGAAAAAGATGGGGTGAAGCTCCTGATGGTTCAGCGTGACGGAGACCGTGCGATACTCGCAACGGGCAGCGGCCGCCCGTACGAGGAACTGTCCGGCGAAGCGCTCTCCGACTGCAAGATCTGCGAGCTCACTCACGGCAATCGCCTTCTCCTGAATCGATACTTCCCCGCAACCCGTCCGGCCCCCCTCGGGAAGGAGGTCGCCTCCATCGGTCTTGGCGATCGGCTCGGCCTGGCAACCACCGGCCACCTCAAGGCGATCGGGGAGAGGCCGGTGAAGCCGGTTCTGGCACAGCAGAGCATGCGCGAGCTCACCCTCACCGGACGGAGCCTCAGGGAGGTGCTCGACCTCGCCTGCTACGCGGTATTTCAGGAGGGATACCATAACGGTTTCGGTGCTGACGGGGATCACCTCAAAACCGAGGTTGATATTGCCGCCGCGCTGAGCTTCGGCTATACCATGATAACCCTCGACTGTTCTGATGCCATTGACGAAACCATTGCATGGATGAGCGATGCTGACATAAAGAAGTGCTACGAGGACCTTGCCGCGGAAATACGCGATCACTACGAAAAGGTCTATCAAAACAGGACCGTCACGGCAGGAAAAAAGAAAATTCGCTTCGATGAGCGGAAACTGGCAGAGGCCGTTCTCATCTATCACGAGGCAATCTGCTTTATCGAATACATATATCGGGAGTACATTGCACGGGCAGGCCGAGAAGTGGACTTCGAAATATCCATTGACGAGACGACCGAGCCGACCGCACCGGCGGCGCACTATCTCGTTGCGGCAGAGCTGCAGGAGCGTGGCGTTTCCGTAACGAGCCTCGCCCCGAGATTCTGCGGAGAATTCCAGAAGGGAGTTGACTATCGCGGAGATATCGATCGCTTCAGAAAGGAATTTGCTCTCCACGCTGCAATTGCCGATCATTTCGGTTACCGGCTCAGCATTCACTCGGGGAGCGACAAGTTCAGCGTATTCCCCACTATCGGTGAGGAAACCGGTGGAAGATTTCATCTCAAGACATCAGGGACGAGCTGGCTTGAGGCGCTCAGAATCATCGCACTGAGAAATCCGGGCCTCTACCGCCGCATGCATCGCTATGCATTGAAACATCACGTGGAGGCACGGAAGCTCTATCGGGTGAGCCTCAACCTGAAGGCCATCACCCCCCTTCAAATGTCCAAGGACCATCAGCTCCCCCATTATCTGGACGACGAGGAGGCGCGGCAGCTCATGCACATAAGCTACGGCCTGCTGCTGCAGGCACTGGATGAATCGGGCGATCCCCTCTTTCGGGATGAGATATACCAGACGCTGCGGGAGAATAGATCGGAATATGAGAGCACCCTTATCACGCATATCGGTCGTCACCTGGAAGCGCTCGGCACATAGAACGAGTTCCCCCTTTCGGCGTCGTCGGGAAGAAAATCATGAGCACAAAAAAACACCCGTATTATTCGGAACCGCACCGCCCGTTAATGGCGATAAGACTCTCGCCCAGGCTGGTACGCTCCTGATGATGGCGGAACAGGCCGGCTGGCAGCCCACTGGTGGCGGAAGGAAACGCTCATCACAATCGGTTCTTCGCCCTGATGAAAGCAGAAGAGGGAGCACTCGATCAGATGACCCGTGAGGAGCCGATCGGCAGAACGGGAAGAGTCGAATACGACACATTCACTTCGACCAGCCGGTTCCATTTTTAAAACGAAGGAAGAGTGAGAAAAGGTGAAACCCTTCATAACGGATGATTTTCTTCTGGAGACGCAACAGGCACAGGAGCTCTATATCCACAATGCCCGTGATCTCCCCATATTCGACTATCACTGCCATCTCCCGCCACAGCAAATCGCCGAGGATCACCGCTTTGAGAGCATCACCGATCTCTGGCTCGCCGGCGATCACTATAAGTGGCGAGCCCTGCGCACCAGCGGAATCGATGAGAAATTCATTACCGGCACCGTTCCGGACTGGGAGCGCTTCAACGCCTGGGCATGCACGGTTCCCCACACGCTCAGGAATCCCCTCTATCACTGGACGCATCTCGAGCTGAAGCGCTTCTTCGGCATCGACGAGCTCCTCAATTCCCGATCCGCTCGGCGCATATACGATCAGTGCAATGAGATGCTCCAAACAGATGAATTCAGCGCACAGGCACTGCTGCGCAAGATGAAGGTCGCCGTTGTGTGCACCACCGACGACCCGGCCGATACTCTCGAGCATCATCGAATGCATGCCGGCACGGGCACGAGGTTGTACCCGGCATGGCGCCCTGACAACGCGCTGCGGATCGATACTCCCGGGCCCTTCAACGAATGGGTAGAGAGGCTTGCCGCCGTCTGCAACAGGGAGATTTCTCGCCTCGGCGACTTCCTTGACGCGCTCGAGGAGCGGCACCGCTTCTTTCACGAGCAGGGCTGCCGGATATCCGATCACGGCATCGATCGGGTATACGCCGAGAACTTTACCGAGCGCAGGGCGGCCCGAGCGTTCAAACGGGCGCGCGCCGGGAAACCGGTTGATACAGACGACAGCGCCATCTTCAAGTCCTTCATGCTCCATTTCTTCGGTATCATGGATCACGCCCGGGGATGGGTACAGCAGTATCACATCGGGGCGCTCAGAAACGCGAACAGCCGCGCCTACCGAAAACTGGGACCGGACACCGGCTTCGATTCGATCGGAGATGGCGACCTCGCCGGACCCCTCGCAACATTTCTCGATAGGCTCGACCGGACCGATCAGCTTGCCAAGACCATACTGTACCCGATACACCCTGCTGATAACGAGGTCATTGCCACGATGATCGGGAATTTTCAGGACGGGCGGACGCCGGGCAAAATGCAGTTCGGAAGCGCCTGGTGGTTCCTCGATCAGAAGGAGGGAATAGAGCAGCAGCTCAATGCCCTTTCGAACATGGGGCTCCTCTCCCGCTTCATCGGCATGACGACCGATTCGCGGAGCTTCCTCTCCTATTCACGGCACGAGTACTTTCGACGGATACTCTGCAACCTCCTCGGGAACGATATGGAGAGGGGGCTCCTGCCCGACGACAGAGATCTCATCGGAGAGATGATAGCCGATATCTGCTACGGCAATGCGAAGCGATATTTCGGCCTTGCAACCGGCACCGCGGAAAAATGAACCGGCTCCGCTTCCCTGCTCCTTCAAAGAGGTTCGGCCTGCAACAACGATAATAATACTCTTTGATCGGAATAAGGTCAAAAAGATCAGACAGGATTAACAGGACAAGAGAATTGGGAAATTACCTCAAAACTTTCCTGCACCCCCTCTACCGCATAACGTGCTTGATAAATCACCGCGGGGATTTCGTGATACAATACGCATAAAGGGAGAAGACAAATAGGAGGAGCCGCTATGAGATATTTAAGATCAGCACTCTATTCACTTATCACCCTTATCAGTGTCCTCTTGATCATAACGTTGATTATTACCTCATGGCGGGTATACCGCCTGACAGCTTCTGTTCCCCACCATCCTCTTGAAAGAGTGATACTCTTCACCGAGATCGGAAACACCATATTCGAGATTGAGAAGCGGGATGTCGGTGGTCTTACCATCCTGACACTTTTCAGCAATGATGTTTTACACCTGCTCAGGACAGAGGGGTACGAGATATCCATGGCCGTGGACAATTTTACCCCCCGGATGGCGCAGGCGGTCAAGCGTCTCAACCGGGCGGGGATTCCGGTATGGGTATGGCCGCTCCACCCCTTCGAGGACGGCTACTGGCTCTCCGCTGATAATGCGGAGAAATTCCCCGCACTCTATGATCGGTTCCAGCGCTGGGTCTCGGAAAACAGGCTCACCGTAAAAGGTATCATGCTCGACATGGAGCCGACCTATCAGGATGTTCAGCTTCTCCGCGAGGCGGTCAAAAGGGACGGTATTCTCGGGGCGATAGGATTTCTCCTCGATCACCGCGATCGGGATCTCTATACAAAAGCATTTCTCATCTACCGGGATACGGTTCTGCAAATGCAAAAAGACGGCTATGAGGTGAGCACCTTCAACTATGCCTATATCCTGGACGACATGCTCGACGGAGACAACTCCATTCAGGAGATGTTTCATATCGTATTTGTCCCATCTGACATATCGAGCTATATGTTCTACCGGAGCTTCTTCAAAGATTCAGGACTGGGAACCGGCGCCGCCAATGTGCTCTCCTATGCGCGATCGCTCAACGGCGGTTCCGCCGCCCTGGGAAGCTATATGAAACCCTTCTTCTCCTTCGAACATCTCGCCGAAGACCTGCGCATCGCCGCACGATTCTCATCTGTCGTGCATCTTTATAATCTGGAATCACTCGTGCTCCGCGGGTGGCTCCCCAGGCTCTCCACCGTCAATCTGGAAACACCGGTCGATGTTCCGACCATGAGTGCGCTCGTCATCACCCTGTATCGAACATTCTTCTTCCTGCTCGATCTCTTCACCGGCACGAGCAGCCTCTACGCCGTGCCGCTTCTCGGCGCACTGCTCGTCGCCCTCTTTCTGATTTTTTACCGGAGAGCCGGAGATGCTAAATGAGTATCTCCTTGAATTCCCGCTCCTGCGCCGCAAGGAGATCCGGCTTTCCCTTCCCGCTTCTCCGCTTAATGAGAAAATCCTTGAGCCGGTTATGAAGAGCGGGGCTCAGGGGATACCGGACCGAGTTCAGGAAGGATATGAGGAGAAAGATCGCGGGCACAACCACAAAGACGACCCGCAGCACGATAATGAATTCACCGGTCTGCTCCTGGGGGATCATCTTCACCACGCCGTCAACCGTCTCCTTGACCGGAGGCCGGTAACCGGCAAGCGACATCGCGATTGAGATGATAAAGAGAGCAACTGCCGAGCTGACCTTCCGGGCAAAAGTAAAGATGCCGGAGTAGATGCCCTCCCGCCGCAGACCGCTGTAGAGCTCGTCGACGTCGGTGATATCGGGGAAGATTGCCCAGACGAGAACCGCGATCCCGCCAACGGCAATACCGAGCGCGGCTGCGAAGAGGTGAAGGACGATCATTGAGGAATCAGGCGCGATGACAAAGCTCAACAGCATGGTGATGAGCATGAAAAAACAGAAGTATGCAAAGCTGGTCTTCTTGTTCAAGCGCTGGCTGAGCACATAGAGCACCGGTATGAAGACGAGCTTGATAATAAAGAGCGTTGCAAAGACGTAGTTTGTCTGATCGCTTTTCTTGAGATAATAGGTCATGAAGTAGATGATAATCGCCATGACCACATCGAAGGTCATAAAAGAGAAAACGTACATCCAGAGCACATTCCGAAAGGATCGCATCCTGAAGGGCTCCATGAATTCCCTGATAGTGCGGCGCACATCGATTGGTTGCACCTCCGACTGAAACTCGGGCCGTTCCCGGGTGAAGAGAAAAACCGCAATAAAGGGAAGGGCGAAGAATAATCCGAGAAAGATACCCATGGTTATATACCCGTGTCGCACATCGGGGAAGTGCTTGACCACTTCGAGTGGGATCGCAGCACAGACGAGAGCCGAGAGGCCGGAAAACCACATCCGCACTGAAACGAGGGAGGTCCGCTCACTGTAATCGAGGGTAAGCTCGGAGGAGAGCGCCGTATAGGGAACGTGCACCATGGTAATGATAGTCGAGAAGAAGATATACGCGAAGAGCACAAAAACGAATCGGTGCAGCTCGAGGTCAAAGTCAACCGGATACCAGAGGAGAAAGGTTGCCAGAAACACAAAGATAATTCCGGCAAGAAAATAGGGACGGCGCCGGCCGAATCGCGTTCGCGTCCGGTCGGAGATAAATCCCATGATGGGATCGGAGACGGCGTCCCATACCTTGCTCAGCAGGAGAACGATACCGGCGAGCGCGGGATCTATCTTCACCACGTCGGTGAGGAAATAGAGGTAGTAGATGCCAATAACGATTAAGGCGCCCCCGCCGAAGGTGTCGCCGACACCGTAGGCTATCTTTGTTCCGAAACGAAGCTTCTCAGAATTTTTTTCGGTCATTGCAAGCTCCTCTTTGCATTTAGTATAACCGCAGTTGAAAACCGATTAATTGAATCGCATCAGTGGCAGGTAACGGATAACAGGCGATTTCACTATTCATCACCTTCCCCCGGCACCCTGCTGCCCTCTCCCCGCCAACAGCACGGACAGATACAGACAGCCGACTCCCTTTCCCAAAATTCATATATGATCAAATAAAACAGGCCCTGTCGAGAGTCTGTATCCACGGCCGCGGCGTCTTCACCAGCTCGGGGTAGAGCTTCTGGCATTCGGCAATTGCCGAGAGCGCGCCTGGCAGAATATGGGAATTGCTATAGTGACGAAAGAAAAACTCCCGATCGGTGAGAATTTTCTCAGCGGCAGCGAGATATCGGACAACAGCCGCACGTACATCATCTTTGCGATATCCATCCGCAATTCGGCATGATCGGGTGAGGCAGTAGATTCCGTCCAGATCAATACAATAGGATACCGCACCGTCCCAGAGGCCGTTGGGCTGCTGAAGCCGGAGGGTGTGATTGATGATCCGCTCGGGATAGCGCCACTCCCTGCTGCAGAACTCGTAGACATAGTACATGTGGAAGGCGCCGCCCATCTCGTGCTTGGTGGGCTTCCGGATGACACGCAGGCGATGTACGAGGCCCCGGCACCAGAAACCGGAAGCGGGATCAGCCTCACGGTCCAGCCAGTTGAAATACCAGGTGAGAAATTCATCCGTTTCCTCGCCGAGCATGAGGAGCATTGCCGGGATACCGGCAATAATGTGCGAGCCCGGCCAGATGAGCGACCAGTTCACCCCCCTGATCCACTTTTCCATTGCTTCTGTTGAGGAGAGGATCGCATCCCTCCATCCCATCGGATAGGCGGGACGCCTGTTGATCAGATGCAGCGCCGCCACGGCATAGGCGGTGGTGTGCTCCCGGTAGTGGGTATAGGTATAGGTCTTCCGGTACCAGCCAGTATCGGGCTTCTGAAACTGATTGATGCACGTCGCCCATTCATCCCTCTCCCCCTCCGAGAGATCCAGCTCGCCGAGGGTGCATCGGCTTATGAGCATATCGGTCGTCCCGTAGAGGCTCGTGGGACCGCCCTTTTTATAACTGTAGTCGCCGATACCCGATCCTGAGCGAAACAGCTCGACCCACTCCGGGAAGAACTCTTCCTGAAATCTGGAAAAATCAAAGGGACCCTTCTCGTTCATAGGCACTCTGCGGTTATACCCTCTTCCTTTTCATCTCTGCATCACGGCATCGCGGCGGCTTCTCCTCTCCTGCATGTCAGAGGGAAATCCTTTCACTTTTTCCTGTAGAGCTTCTTCAGTTGATGATAGGAGCGCTTCGGCACCCGCTCCCGCGATGTCACTCCCTTGAGATTGTAACAGGGAACCGGATTGTTCGGGAACCAGGTGTTGTAAAAATCGGAGAATACCCAGGGCGAAACCCCAACGACATGCTTCCTCTCCTGTACGGTATTCCAGTAATCGATCATTACCTTTTCCTGATACTCCTCCGAATAGGTCTTCCCGTAGTCAACCCGCTCGGCTTTCCAAACGCCATTGCTCTCACTTCTCCCCGGCGCCGCACCGGCGCCGAATTCAGACAGGATAACGGGCTTTCCCGGATATCGCCTGTGAAATCGGTCCAGGTGAGGACCGATACCATCGGTCCTGCCGTAGTACCAGCCGTAGTAGGTATTCAGGGAGATAACATCCATATACCGTGCTGTTGTTCTGCTCCGGTCGAGGATCGGAATATTATACGTCAGCTCCGCCATGGTGACCGGTCTCGTCGGGTCAAAGGCCTTCGCAACGGAACGGAGCCATCCGAAAATCTTCCCCCCCTCGAAGAGGGTATAGCACTCATTCCCCGCGCTCCAGAGGATGACAGCCGGATTATTTCGATCACGCTCTATCATCTCAATGAGCTCTCGCTGCGCATTCAGGAGAAGCTCCCGGTTGCTCATCTGTTTCATTCCGAAAAGCCGATGGGGAAACAGGGCAATGCTCTTCTTCTCCTCATACCACGCGGTAAATCCAACCCCCGCCTGATAGAGGGGGATCTCCTCGCTGAGAAGAAATCCCATGTCCCGCGCGCGCAGGAGCTCTTTTGACCGATGCGGATAGTGCGCCATCCTGATATAATTGGCGCCCATGCGCCGAATGAGCGAGAGATCCCGCTTGATGATATCATCCGTCTGAGTGGCGCCGGCCTCAGGATCATCCTCATGCTTGCAGATACCCTTGAGGAAGATCTGCTTCCCGTTGAGCAGAAGCGATTCACCTTCCACGGAAACGGTTCGCATGCCGGTTTTCACCAGAAGATCCTCTCGTATCCCCTTCGATTTAAGCGAGAGGCGGACATCATAGAGATGGGGAGATTCGGGAGACCAGAGCTTCGGCCTCGCAATACGCACCGTAAAGGAATGCCGCTCTACCTTTCCCGGTGTACGGCTCTCGATACGCTCATGGCCAACCGTGTGCCCCTGATCGGCTACCGTGCAGGAGAGCGAATAGGGTCTCCGTATCCTGCGATTGTGCACGAGGATATCAACCGCAAGTGCCGCATGGTCATCATTCACCTCCGGCCTCGCATCAACCTTGAACACATAGGTTTCGGGTATCAGCTCGAGGTACACATCGCGGTAGATACCCCCATAGGTATGCCAGCCCGGATTGTGATCCGCGCGGATCCGGGGTGGCAGCGAGACCTCGGTTAACCGGTTATCACTCCTCACCACCAGGAAATTCTCCATCCCCTCCTGGATATGTTCAGAAACATCGAAATAGAAGGGAGTGTAGCCGCCCTCCCGGACACCGAGGAGCTTTCCGTTGAGCCAGACGGTACAGCGCAACAATACTCCCCGGAAGCAGAGACGAATAAAGTGATTTTCTTTTCTCCTGAAAGAAAGGCGAAACCGCTTGCAGAACCAGGTATATCCCTCATAGGCGGTATGGGGGCTCTCCGCGGCGTTATAGGTAAAGGGAACGGAAACGCCAATCCAGTTTCCGTTAATGCTCAGGGTATGCCATCGCTCCATCTCGCCGATGGCATCGGGATCAAATTTCATCTCCCAGTGGCCGGTGAGCATCTGCACCCGGTGACCGGTCTCATCGCAATCGGTCGGATAGGGAAGCCCATAGCTCCACAAATAGGGCACTCCTTTTGCAGAACGCACCTCGAAGTTATCTCCCCGAGCGCCTGCCGCCACCGGAAGCTCATCTAAAGATAAACGGGAATACACCTTGAAAAGATACAGGAATACAGCGGCAAGCAGGATGCCGATAAGGAGAAGCGCAAAAGCAGCAATTGAAAAAAGTAGCGTGAGCCAGCCCATTGATCAGCCGCGTTCCTTCAAGGTGATAGTGAGCCTGTAGATTGACAGAGGGCTATAATAATTGCAAGAAAATTATTTTCGACTGCTCTTTCCGTATTCATTTTATATTCTTCGGCGTGTTTTCTCTATGATTTTCTCGTGAATGACATCATTGTGAAATCGTAAAATGGAAGTGCCGAATTGACATATTAAAATTTGCTTCTCGCAGAATGTACACTGCGCATATTGTACCATCTGCGTCGAAATTTTTTTCCTCATTCGGGAAATATAACGGTTACCGCCATTCCGTTCCTCCTATCCAGAGCAACATCCCTTTTCAGCTGTTTTGTCAAGGAATGCACCAGATGCAAACCGAGGGATTCAGTTGTTGAAATGTCAATATTATCGGGAACTCCCACACCGCTATCACGCACGACGAGAGTATGATCCCCCGAAGAGTCCTTGTGAAAATCTATTGATATTTCACCCTTACTTTGGTCGGGAAAGGCGTATTTCAATGAATTCGCGACAAGCTCGTTGATAATCATTTCGCAGGGAATGGCGTCATCAATGCCGAGAAAAATATTTGTTATGTGAATTAGTTATTCCCCCATGAACACTCACCACATAAATTCAGCTTCATGGTATTGCAACCTAACAATTCCAAACCGTTTCAGATCGTAACAGCTCTTCTGCCGATCGGGCATCGATCGGTTTTGAAAAAAGATATCCCTGCCCGTACTCGCAGGAGAGCTCACTGAGCTTCCGGTAATGCTCCTGATTCTCAATTCCTTCGGCGATGACCTGCATGTGAAGGAAATGGGCCAGTTGAACGATTATCTGCACAATGACCTCGCTCTCATCGTCAAAACCCATCCATCGAACAAAGGACTTGTCTATCTTGAGAATATCAACGGGAAAGTGCCTGAGATAGCTGAGCGATGAATAGCCGGTTCCGAAATCATCCATGCAGATCTGAAAACCCATTGCTTTGAGCTTGAGGAGCATCATATTAGCTGATTCCTTGTCCTCCATGAGGGCGCTTTCCGTAATCTCAAACTTGATTGTATCGGGAGGGACGCGGTAACGGGCAACTATCTCTTCGATGGTTTCGTACAGTCCCTCATGTCTGAACTGAACAGCCGAGAGATTGATACTTATAGAAAGGGAAGGATCGGAATGGAAAGTCTCATGCCACTTCTTCAGCTGCCCGACCGACTTCTCGATTATCCAGTTCCCCAGGGGGATAATAAGCCCCGTCTCCTCGGCATGCGGAATAAACGCGTCTGGCTTCACGAGCCCTCTGCTTGGATGCTCCCACCGGGCAAGCGCCTCAAAACCGGCAATCTTCCCCCGCTTGAGAGAAACAATCGGCTGATAGTATACCGTAAATTCTTCATTTTCGAATGCGGCTATCAGTTCCTTTTTTAAACCATCGCTCTTTCGGTTCCCCGCTGATACAATATCCTCCGGGGAATCTCTCATGGTATTCTCATTAAGCGCGGTCAGCTCTTCCCGGGCCTTTTGAATCATGAGATTCTGCTGTACGGCATTCCTGATGGTTGATACCAGGAAATCTCTTAACTGCGCTTTACCCAGTTTAAGTGAATACTTTTTTTTATCTGACTTTATCTCCATGCAGATACGTTCGTTCTTCGCATCCTTCGGATTACTGCTGTTTATTAATTCCCGTATGCTCGTTATGAGATACTCTTTCTGATACGGATTGTTGATGTGATGTCCCATTCCCCTGTTGAGCCAGCGAAAAAATAATTCGACCGTGAGCTTCTCGGGATTCATCAGAAGGACGGGTATCTTCTTGTTGAGATCCTCTCCATTTATGAACCGCCGTATTGCCGAATCGCTCTCCGTAATCGAATCGGTCAAGGCAATGATTAAATCAAAGTATTCATTTTTTGTTTTCCGTTTCGCCTCTGCAATCCGGTTGACAACAATGATATTGTAATGCCCCTCCAGCAGTGTTTCCATGAGCCATGAGCACCTATCAGGGTTTCTTGTAACGATGAGCAGGCGAATATCATTCATGGTCGATTACAGTGCTCAAATTTTTTATCGGAGGTCTTCCCCGGCATATTAGCTCACGTGAGCGGAACCACCACCATAATGGGATCTTTTATCTCCCTGTTCTTTCTGTAATTCTTCAGCGTTATTATCATCGATTTGGTCAACCGCTGGTTTTTGCTCCCGAGAACCACTCCCGAAGCGGAGACGAGCTCCTTGGCAAGGAGCATGGTATCGTCTAAATGATCGATCATGACCTCTTTAACCGTATAGATCTTCTTCTTTTTGTTGTCACGCGATATTGTTTTATCAAGTTTTTGAACAACTTTATAATCATACCATCTCATACGCTTCTTCACTTCATCTATGGCCTCATTCGTGTCCAATCCGGATTGAAGCATCTTGTCGAAGTCCAGGGCAACCTTCAGGATGCGGGCGCCCAGGGGAATATCCTCGCCGCTTCTCTTATCGCGGGGGAAACCGGTGCCGTCGAAGAGCTTCTCCTGATACAGCACAATCTCGGCAACCGGCTCCAGACGGGGGATATTGGCAAGCATCTCGCTTCCGGTTTTCGGATGATTCTCGAACATGAGCATCTCATCGGGATGAAGCCGAATATCCCGGTACACCTTGCTGAGTATCGAATCCGGAATGGTTATACAGCCTATCTGGGACAGCATCGCCGCAATCTCGACCTGCCATATATTCCCCAGATCCATCTTTTCGGCAATCTGCCGCACGATATGCCGCACGCGCAGAGAGCGGCTGAAGGCTTCCGGTTTCGCCAGCGCAAGGAGATCGCTGAGGAGCTTGATGCTCCCGCTGAGGGTCTTCCCGAGAAGCTCCTTCTCGGCGTTGATTAATCGATACTGATGAATGCCATCATAAATATTTTTCCTGAGCAGATCGGGAGGACACGGTTTTGTCAGAAATCGGAATATGGTTCCCTGATTGATGACATCGATAATTGCCTGCATATCCGCCTGTCCGGTGAGCATAATCTTAACGGTGTCGGGTGCCATCTCACCCACCTTCGCAAGAAACATGACGCCGTTCATCTGCGGCATCTTGTAGTCGGAAACAACCACCGAAAAGGGCTCGCTGGTCTTTATCATCTCCAGGCCTTCCATACCCGATCCGGCAGTGATTATATTCAGCTTGCCGTGCAGGTGCCGCTTGATACCGTCAAGCACGTTCTGCTCATCATCGACAACCAGAATTTTTTCTTCCATTATTTTCTCCTTACCCACCGCCTCTGCCGGAGCGTTCCTGAATCACATCAGGAAGATCATTCCCCTCTAAGAACGATGGTATATCACCAGAATCAGTAGCGAATCTTCTCAATAATAGTTTCAAGGCTCGTCTCCACGTTGAAAAAGCTGCTGTACCCGAGGGTACTTAGATAATTCTGCACCGGATTCTGAACATTGCACATATATATTTTATGGTTACGCTCATTCAGTGACTCTTTAATATAGATGAGAAAGTTCAGCCCGATATTGTTGATATACATCACACTTTGCATGTTGAATATAATATGTTCCCGCAGATGGCCATCTACCATGAGATCATGGAACTCGGCACGATAGCGCTCCTGAGAGTATTCATCAATATTAATATTGAAGTACAGAACGGAGACCGGCTGCTCACCTTCAAGCCCTTCATGGGTAAGGAAGAGGCTCACCAGCTTCTTTCCCTTTCTCGAGAGAGAATCAACCGCCCGCTGAATGGCAACCTTAATTGCCTGTTCAAGTTTTTTTAAATCAACCGGCTTCGCGACAAAGTCAAAGGCGTCGGCCTTCATGGCGGTGACCGTTGTTTTTATATCCGCAACGCCGCTCATGAGGATGACGTGAATGTCGCGGTTGATGAGCTTTATCTTTTTGAGGAGCTCAATACCGTCCATCCCGGGCATCTTGAAATCGGTTATCACCAGAATCGGATTTCTTAATTTAAAAAGGTCGATTGCATCCTTCCCATTGTTTGCGACAATCACGTCATATCCCTTTTTGGACAGGAAGATACTCATCTCGGCACAGATATCGGGCTCGTCATCAACCAGAAGAATGAGTTTTCTATTCAATGTGGCACCTCCCGCACTTTTCCTGAATTGCTGCACTGCTCACCGGAAACACGTTTCACAGGCAGCGCTATGGTGAAGCGTGTCCCCGCTTTACCCGAGCTCACTTTTATCGAACCATCATGCGATTTGATGATGCTGTAACTGATGGAGAGGCCGAGTCCGGTTCCCTTCCCGACCTCCTTGGTGGTAAAAAAAGGCTCGAATATTTTATTGACACCGGTGTCGGGAATTCCCGGCCCGTTATCCTCGAAGTGAATTACTATCGTTCCATTATCCGCATCGTGTAATGATAAGACCTTTATACTTTTTTGATCAGAGCACTCATAGGTATCGAGGGCGTCTCGCGCATTGATTATCAGGTTGATGAAGACCTGCTCCAGGCGGTTCGCGTCGCCGGAAATAATACATTCGGCATGGTCCAGCTCCAGGGAGTATTCAATGGAATGGTTTTTGAGCTGCTCCCCGAGAAGCGTAAAAGCGTCCCTGATCGGCTTATGGGGATCGAGGTCGGTGAAGTTCAGGTCATCCTTGCGGCCGAAGGTACGTATATGATCGATAATCCCGGATGCCTTCTCCACCTGGGACAGGATGACATCCGAGCGCTCCTCGATGAAACCCGGCGTATAGTCATTCTCAATAATGCTGTCTTTGACAAGCTGTGCGGCTATCTTGATGACATTCAGAGGTTGATTGATCTCATGGGCGATGCCGGTCGCCATCTCGCCGAGCGAGGCCATTTTGCTCGACTGAATGAGCTGTTGTTCCAACATTCGCTTCTCGGTAACGTCTTTCCCGTACAGGAGAAAACCGGTAATCGTTCCTCCGGGTGATCTGATCACACTAATAGTAATCCCGAGATACCCTTCCTCACCATTCCGGTTCGTGAATGGAATATCGGTTAAAGATACCGCCTCATTACCACTCCGGCTCCGGGAGATGCCATCACGTATGGCCTCCCGGTCCCTGCATATTTCGAAATCGTAAATACTGCGACCTATTACCTCGGAAGCGGTTCTGCCGAAGGTATTCTCGGCAACGGCATTCCAGTGCGTGATGATAGCGCCGGTGTCGATTCCGATGAGAATTGACGATATTGACGAGAGGAGCGTGCGGTATCGCTCCTCGCTCTCGGCGATTTTCTTTTCGAGCTGATGCCTGAACAGCGCCATCTCGACAACCGTGTAGAGCTCAAAATCATTTATCGGTTTAATGAGGTATCCATGGGGATTGGTCTCCCGCGCTCGCTGAAGATTCCGCTCGTCTGTATTGGCGGTTATATAAATGACCGGAACATCGAGGTACTCCTTTATGGTGTGTGTCGTCTCGATACCGTCCATATCCTCTTCCAGCATAATATCCATCAGTACAAGATCCGGCGGCTCTTCCCGTACCATCGTCAGCGCCTCGGTACCCGAAACCGCTCTCCGTATTTTTTCATATCCCCGATCATTGAGCATTCTGTCGATATACATCGCCGTTGTTACCGAATCCTCAACGATGAGTATGCTAACAGCATCAGGTTTCATAATGTGTCCTTATGTAGAAATATGTTCGAGCGTTTCGATGAGCACTCCCGGCTCACAGGGCTTGGAGAGGTAGCGGTGTACGATCTCCCCGGATCGCGCGAAGACCTCCTCATCGGACTGCCCGGTGAGGAGAATCCGCCTGATATGCGGATACTCATCCTTCACCTTTTCCAGAAGCTCGAAGCCGTTCATCCCCGGCATTTTGTAGTCTGCGACAATTATATCGATATGAGATCCGGCAAGCACCGCGAGCGCTTCCCTTCCGCTTACCACAAAGGCCATCTCCCAGACCTCTCGCTTTCCCCTGAGCATTCTCCGCAGGCCTTCGAGCAGTTTCGGATCGTCATCGACAAAGAGTATTCCCATTTTATCCTGTGGCATCTTCCCGATTATCCCTCCAGCGGTAATCGAATAGTAAATATTGTCCCCTTCCCCATCTCCGACTCGAGCGAAATGGTGCCGCCGTGCTTCTCAACGATAACAGCGTGCGATATAGCGAGTCCCTGCCCCGTTCCCTTTCCCACCGCCTTCGTGGTGAAAAAGGGATCAAAAACCTTCGACTGTATGTCCGGCGGAACCCCCTTTCCGGTATCACTGATGCGTATCTCTACGGAGCTTTCAACCTGACTGGTGCTGATGCGTATCACCCCTTTTTCATCGCTCCCCCTGTTTTTCTCCTCGATGGCCTGTGCGGCGTTCACCAGTATGTTGAGAAAGACCTGGTTCAGCTCGCCGGGAAAGCAGGGAACGCGGGGGATGTCCGGATCGTAGTCTGTTTCCACATCGGCAACGTATTTCCATTCGTTTCGTGAAATGGCAACCGTATTTTCCAGCGCTTTATTGATATCCTCGTCGACTTTATTGTCGGTTCCCGGATGTGAGAACTGCTTCATCGACTGCACAATCCGCGAGATGCGACCCAGGCCGTCTATCGATTGTTCGATTGCCTTCGGGATCTCCTCGTTGATGAAGGGGAAATCTATCTCTCCCTTGATTGATTCTATCTGCTTCGCCATCTCAACTGTGGTGCCTTCCTCCCGTACGGCGGCAACGAGCAGATCGCATCGCTCATGAAGCCTCTGGTAATCGGCGAAGGCGCCCTGCAGAAAGTGTACGTTATCGTTCACGTACTGCGTGGGCGTATTAATCTCGTGGGCGATGCCGGCAGCGAGCTGCCCTATCGATTCAAGCTTCTGCGCCTGGAGAAGCTGGCTCTCCATGTTCTTCCGTTCGGTGATATCGGTTCCGAAGAGGAGAAAACCCATGAGCGTGTCGTCAACATCCTTTATAGGATTGACCGTGATGCCGAGAAAACGCTTCTTCCCATCCGGTCGAACATAGACGATTTCATCGAGCCGAACGGGTTTATCCTCGGCAATGCAGTAGAATATCCCCTCATAGATATTATCCCATTCCCATTTAATTGAGCACTGGGAGAACTTACGGTTCAGCACCGCGGAAGCCGGTATGCCGAAGGTGATCTCGGCAATCCTGTTCCAGCGAATCACCTGGTCCTTTGTCGAGACCTGAATGAGAATCGAGGTTATTGCGGCAAGGAGGCTCTCAATCTCGCGTCGGGCGATGCGGAGCTCCTCATCCGCCTGTTTATGCTCAATTATGGTTCCGAGCCGTTCGACGATAACGTCGAGGAGCTTCTGTTCCTCCGCCAGAAAGGGTTCCTCACTCTGAGTCGTACGTTTCTCGCGATAGGAAACCTGAACATAACCGGCCTTCTCGCCCCTGACGACAATATCCGCCGTTATCGCATGCGCTTTTTGGGAGAAATTCCTCGGACGGTACTCCCTGCCGTCGTAGACGATTCTCGCCTGCACCATGTCCGGATATTGCCACGCCTCGGGGATGGCCTTTGTCATTTCTTTCAATATTGCGTTGAGGGGAAGTTCCCGGTTCTCGAAAATTTTCGATATGTTGTAGAGACATCCCAGCTCCTTCGTTCGCTCTGCAAGGTCCGCAAGGAAGCGATCCTTTTCCGCTTCGAGCATCTTCCGATCGGTGATGTCGGTCATGAGCGTCGAGAGGCCGACCACTTCTCCCTTCTCAACAATAGGCCTGCTCGAGGACCGCATGTGACGCACCGTTCCATCCCTGTCAAGCATCCTGAACTCGGATGGCGCAAGATCTCCCTTCAGCGTTGAAGTGAAGCTCTCGAGGAGCGCATGAAGGTCATCGGGATGAATGAAATCGGTGAAATTTCTCCCGGAAATTTCATCCACCATATATCCGCTCATCCGCTCGATCACCGGACTGATGTAGGTAATCGTTCCCGCGGTATCAACGGTAAGGAGCACATCGTTGAGATTCCCAACGAGGGTTCGGTATTTCTCCTCGCTCTCCCTGATCTTCTTCTCCAGGGAATCCCGTATGAGAGTCGTTTCCACCGTCGAATAGAGCTCGTATTCGTCTATCGGCTTGATAAGATAGCCGTGCGGCTCGGTTTCCATCGCGCGGCTGAGGTTCCTCTCGTCGGTGCTCGCGGTGAGGTAGATAATCGGAACATCCCGCAGCTTCTTGATGCGACGCGACGTCTCAATCCCGTCCATCTCCCCCTCCAGGATGATGTCCATGAGGACGAGGTCTATCTGCTCGGCTTTGAAGCGTGCAAGCGCCTCCTCGCCGGTGGCGACTGCACCGGCGACACTGTATCCCCTCCCCTCCAGAATACCCCGAAGGTACATGGCGGTTGGTATCTCGTCCTCGACAATAAGTATACGCTTCGATTTCATAGCATCAATTCCATTCAAAAAAGCAGCGTGTCTGCTTTTGTCTCTATGCGGTATCCCTTCTCATCAAAGAGCCGAAGGCAGGCGTCGGCCACATCGGGATCATAGTAGCGGCCCCTGTTCTTCCGGATCTCGTCGAGAGCAACATCGATGCCGAGAGCGGGCCGGTAGGGACGGTGCGATGCCATGGCCTCGACCACGTCCGCAACGGCCATGATCCGCGCCTCGATGAGAATATCGTCTCCCGTAAGTCCCTGCGGATACCCGGAGCCGTCCATTCGTTCGTGATGCTGATGTACAATCTGCGCAATGGGCCAGGGGAAGTCTATGGTCTTCAGTATATCGTACCCCACCAGCGGGTGCATCTTGATGATGTTGAACTCGGCATCGGTAATCTTCCCCGGCTTGCTCAGTATCTCCGAGGGAACGTATATCTTCCCGAGATCGTGTATTACCCCTGCCATCCTGATCCCCTCTATCTGTTGTTCGTCGAGCCCCATCTCGTCGGCAATTGCCGCGGCGAGCTCCGCCACCCGCCTCTGATGGCCCGCCGTGTAAGGGTCACGCGCCTCGACGGTGAGCGACATCGCCTGCACAATGCCGTCGATGGTTTTACGCAGCTTTTCGTACCCTCTCCGTATCTCCTCCTCGGAGCGCTTTCTATCGGTAATATCGCGAATAACACCCTGATAGCCGGTTATCGCTCCGTTCTCCCGCAGCGCATTCTCCGTCAACACGCAGATGAGCCCGGTGCCGTCCTTTCGCTGCATATTCACTTCGAGGTTCTTTACGAATCCCACTTCCCGCAGGGTATGCTCAAATGAAGCAATATCATCCCGATCAGCAAAGAGGCCATTCACGGTGAGGTCCGCCATGTCCCCCCGCTCATAGCCAAAGAGCTCGAGCATCGATCGGTTGAGATCGACATAATTCCCTTCGCTGTCCCTTATATAGATGGCGTCCTTCGATTCCTCGAAGAGCGTGCGAAAGCGCTTCTCGCTCTCCTCCAGCTTCTTTTCGAACTCATGCCTCCTGAGGGCTATCTCGATCGAAATGAGTAGATCCTTCTCCTCAATGGGCTTGATCAGGTAGCCGTAGGGATCGGTGATCTGGGCGCGCTCGATCACCTCTTCTCCGGAGAGCGCGGTCGTGTAGATGACCGGTATGGAGAGCGTATCCCGAATCTCCTGTGCCGCCTCGATGCCGTTGATGTCGCCGTCGAGCATGATGTCCATGAGGATGAGATCCGGCTCGATCTGATGGGCCTTCTCTATCGCCTCCTCCCCGGAGGCTGCCATACCGACGACTTCGAATCCCATCCGCTCGAGCTTATCCTTCATGTCCATCGCAACGATGATGACGTCCTCGACAATCAGTATTTTCTTCGCGTTGCGAGCGTCTCCTCTCATGTAATACCTTTTCCTGCTTTTTTATCCTTGAACGCGATGTTGAAAGAGGTTCCTCCCTTCCGCTCAAGCGATATGCTCCCCTTGATCTGCCTGACAAAGGCGTCGACGAGCTGCAGGCCGAGCGATTCGGTTTTTTGAAAGTCGATCCCTTTGGGGAAGCCGATACCGTTGTCGCTCACGGTCAGAAGGTACATGTCTCCATCTTTGGTGAGATGAACGTATAGTATCCCCTTCATACCATCGGGGAAAGCGTGTTTCAGCGAATTCGAGACGAGCTCGTTGATGATGAGGGCGCAGGGAATGGCGATGTCAACGCCGAAATATATGCTCTCAAATTCAATTTTGAAGTCTATGTCCATCTTCTTTACGTTATAGAACTGCAACAGCTGATCGACGAGATCCCTCGTGTATTCGGCAAAGTCGATCCGCGCCAGATTCCTCGATCGATAGAGCTTCTCGTGAACCAGGGCCATGGAGCGAATGCGGCTCTGGCTGTCTCTGAAGAGCTCGATATCCCGTTCGTCCCGGATGTATTTCTTCTGAAGCCCCAGCATGCTGGAGATAATCTGCATGTTGTTCTTCACCCGGTGATGAATCTCCTGCAGCATGATCTCCTTCTCCCGCAGCGACTGGCGTATCTGCTCCTCGGCCTTCTTTCTATCGGTGACATCGTGCACGACGCTTCTGAAACCAATGGGATTCGACGACCGGTCTCTAATCAAGTCGACGGATCCCTCAACGGATATCCTGCTCCCGTTTTTTCTTATTAAATCGTGCTCTGCGTTCTTTTTAGGCTCCCCGCTGCGATAAACGTCGTTGTACACTTGCCAGACCTTCTGCGCGTTCGTCTCGCCCGTGATCTGCCGGTAATTCATGCCTATAAACTCATCCTTCTCATATCCCATTGCTTCACATACCGATTTGTTGACAAAGGTAATGTTTCCTTTCAAATCGCTCTCAAAATATCCCTCCACCATCTGCTCGAGAATGGTCCGATATTTCTCCTCGCTCTTCCGGAGGGCTTCCACCGTCTGCCACTGATGGATGATGACGGCATGGGTGAAGGCGATTGCCCCGATGAGCTCTTCTTCACCATGGAGAAAGGGCTCCTCGTCCGCGTGAGGAGGCTCCAGGAGACACACCTCGATCTTCCCCGCCCGCTCCCTGTTGATGATTATATCGTCTTCCTGCTTCCACTCGGTTTCCCTGAAATTATCTGTTCTATATTCTTTCCCCTCAAAGACGATGCGGCAGCCGGTCAACTCCGGAAACTGCCATCCGTCCGGCATTATCCTGACGGTCTCCCGGAGAAAATCGTCAATGGAGTAATCTTCCCGCCGGCCTATCTCGTTTATCCGATAGAGACAGCTCATCTCCTTGATACGCTCGGCAAGATCCCGTTGAGAGGCGTCACGCTCCTTCTCCATCTCGATGTTATGGAGGGCGAAGGCGATGTCATCTGCAGCCTCCTGAAAAAGGCTCTGTTCCTCTTCGTCAACGGCAATCGCTGCAGGAATGGTAACGCTGATGAGACCGTACACCGTCCCCTCGTACTCAAGTCGCGAGGTCATCGCCGCCATTCCCTCTTCGTAGTAACTTGACAGGGGACAGTCGAAACACTCCCGTGCGGGATCCATGACAACGGCGACGCCCGGTTGCTCCAGCGTCCTTCTGACCATTAGGGCGTGTTTGCCCTTTTCGGCCATATCGATCTTCTGGGAAAGCGCATCCCCCCATCCGGCCTCCTTATGCTTCAGAAGCCGTCCGTCGCTGCCCAGAAGGGCAATCCAGCATTTATAATACCCGCGGTTCTCTACCAGGTTGTCGCAGGCCCCCTGGAGCAGTCTATCCCGATCCTTCTCCTTGGTGATGAGCTGATTGACATTCCGGATCGAGCGAATCACCAGGTTGAGATGCCGTATCCGTTCTTCATCTAATTTACGCTCGGTGATGTCGGTCAAAATCCCCAGCAAACCAGCAATCTCACCATCCCTGACCAGGGGCCTGCTCGATGTCCGCACCCAGCGAACGGAGCCGTCCTTGTCGAACATCCGGAATTCCCACGGCTCCCGGCTCCCTTCCATGGTTCGGGTATAGCTCTCCATCAGTCCGGGGAGATCCTCCGGGTGAACAAGCTCTATAAAGGATTTGCCGATGATATCTTCGGTTTTGTACTGGCTCATCCGCTCCAGGGCGGGGCTGATATAGACAATGCGACCCTCGGCGTCCTGGGAGAATATCACGTCGTTGATGTTCTCCACCAGCTCACGGTATCGTCTCTCGGAATCCCTGAGCGCCCGCTCGGCACGCTCCAGCTCCCCGCGCTCCTCGACCTCCCGCAGCGCCCGTTTCACCACGGGGACCAGCCGGGAGAGCCGGTGCTTAAAGACGTAGTCGGTGGCTCCCGCCTTCAGGCTCTCGATGGCTGTCTCCTCCTCGATGACTCCCGAGACGAAGATGAAGGGCACGCCGGGGCGCTTTTCCATCGAGATGCGCAACGCCGAGAGCCCGTCGAAGCTCGGAAGGGCGTAATCAACGAGTAAAATATCGGGGGTACTATTCTCGATCTCCCTGATATAATCCTCTTCCGTCTCGACGCGCGTGGCGGCAAAGGAAATTTTCCCCTTCCTGAGCTCGCGCTCCATCAGCTCGCAGTCGTCGGGACTGTCTTCAAGGATCAGAATCTTCAGTTTTTCAGTCATCTCCAGACCCCAGCATCAGTTTTTGTAACACTTTTAAAATATAACTGCAGATTAACGCCGATTATTATGTGTTACGAGTAACGGGTAACAGGTAAAAAATAACCGATAACTATCTCCATTCGTCCCTGTTTATCGTCAATATTACCAAATATTACCATTATCTCTGAAAATCCATATCTTAATATCACGTTATCCTGTAAATCCTGTCGCATTCGCTTTATCCCTCCTCAAATTCAAATCCCTTTTCGAAAACAGTCTCACAGGCTCCGACCACTCCTGCATCAAAGAGAACGCCGCTGTTCATCTGAATGTACCCGAGGGCGTTCACGATACCCACGCTGGGACGATACGGACGATGAGAGGACATCGCCTCGACCACATCGGCGACGGCGAGTATCTTCGATTCAATGAGTATTTCCCCATCCCTGAGCCCGCCGGGATAACCGGTGCCGTTTATCCGCTCGTGATGCTGAAGCACCATCTCCGCAACCGGCCAGGGGAAATCAATCCCCTTGAGAATGTCATATCCCTGCTGCGGGTGGGTGATAATTATCTCGAACTCCTCCTTGAGAAGCTTCCCCGGCTTGCTCAGAATCTGCGCGGGAATGGAGATCTTGCCGATATCGTGGACAATGGCGCCCATGTGCAGTCCCTCAATCTGCTCGGCCGGCATGCCCAGCTCCTCCGCAATGGCGCACGCGAGATGGGCCACCCTCTGCTGATGCCCGGCGGTGTAGGCGTCCCGCGACTCGATGGTGAGCGCCATGGCGTAAATGGTGTCGTTCAGGGTCTTCCGGAGCTTGACAAAGCTCTTTGCCAGCTCTTCCTGCGCCAGCTTCCGATCGGTGATATCGATGGCCATGGATCGGGATTCCACGACGGCTCCCCGATCGTCCCTGACGGGACGGACGGCGAGGCTCACCCAGACCGGCTCGCCGTCGCTTTTCCGCATCATGAGCTCCTCGTCGTCGATATTCTCTCCCCGGAGAAACCGCTCGAAGTGGCTCCGCGCCCGGGACAATCCCTCGGGATTGTCGGAATAGAGATCAAATAATTCCATACGGAGAAGCTCGTCCTTCGAATAGCCGAGAAGCCTAGTTGCCGCGCTGTTCGCCTGCCGTATGGAGCGATCACTGCCGATGGTGAAGTAGGCGATGGGCGCATCCTCGTAGAGGCTCCGGTACCGCTTTTCGCTCTCCAAAAGGAGCTGCTCGGCCCGCCTCTTCTCCCGCCGCTCCTCCACCTCCCTCAGTGCTCGTTCTATTACCGGAACAAGCCGCGAGAGCCTGTCCTTGATGACGTAATCGGTCGCGCCGGCTTTCAGCGTTTCTATGGCCACCTCCTCGCCGATGGTCCCGGAGACGAAGATGAAGGGGACCTCGGGGCATTTTTCCTGCGCAATACTGAGCGCCGACAGGCCGTCGAAAGCGGGAAGGCTGTTGTCCGAGAGAATCATGTCGGGCATATACTTTTCAATTGCCGCGAGATACTTCTCCCGCGTCTCCACCCTTTGGTACGTAAAGGCGAGAGCGCCCTTTCGCATCTCATTGATTATGAGCTCGGCGTCGGCCTCGCTGTCCTCGAGCATCAGTATATGCAGATCTCTTGCTGCTTCGCTCATCATATTTACATTCCTAGAATGCCGGCTTATTGAGCAGCATCCAGTACAGGCCCAGGTCGGTAACCGCCTTCACGAAATCGTTGAAGCTCACCGGCTTGACGATGTAGCTGTTCACCCCCAGCCGGTAGCTCTCGACGATATCCTGCTCTTCTTTGGAGGAGGTGAGCATCACCACCGGTATCACCTTTGTCCGTTCATCAGACTTGATCCTCTGAAGCACCTCAAGGCCGCTCACCCTGGGAAGCTTCAGGTCGAGGAGAATAACCCTCGGTGTATGGTTGATATCTCTCCCACTGTATGCTCCCTTCCCAAAGATGAAATCAATCGCCTCCTGGCCGTCCGAAACCACGTGCACCCGGTTCGCCAGGTTGTTCTTTCGCAGCGCCCGCAGAGTGAGCTCCACGTCCTCCTCCTTGTCCTCGACGAGAAGAATCTCGACTTCATCGGGATATTTCATCGGTTCCCTCCTCATGCATAATGGTAAAATAAAAAGTCGCGCCCTCGCCGACCTTCCCCTCGGCCCAGATCCTGCCCCCGTGCCGGTGAACGATGCGCCTGACATTGGCAAGGCCGACCCCGGTCCCCTCGAACTCCTTCTCGCTGTGCAGCCGCTGGAAGACGCCGAAGAGCTTCTCCGCGTACTGCATATCGAAGCCAGCGCCGTTATCCCGCACGAAATAGACAATTGCTTCGTCGATCTCCCGGGAACTTACCTCGACGCGCGCGGCATCCCGCTTCCGGGTGAACTTGATCGCGTTGGAGAGGAGATTGGCGTAGACCTGCCGTATCATCGAGCGATCGCCGATCATTGAAGGGAGCGTGTCGATCTTCCATTCGATATTACGATTATTCTCACTCTGCATGAGATTGTCGATAACCTCCCGAACCAGCGCCCGCACGTCAATCTCCATACGCTTCATCTCCTGCCGGCCCAGCCGGGAGAAGGACAGGAGATCGTCGATGAGCTGTCCCATTGAATTGACATTCTTCATTATAATGCCGAGCAGCCGTTTTCCCTCTTCTTCGAGCGCATCGTTGTGCTCCTCGAGGAGAATATTTGCGAAGCCGTCGATGGCCCGCAGCGGCGTCCGGAGATCATGCGATACCGAGTAGCTGAAGGCCTCGAGCTCTACGGTGCGCTCCGCGACCAGCTCTTCGAGATTATCGCGGTGTCTTCTGAGCTCTTCCTCCGCGCGCTTGCGCTCGGTCACATCCCATACCATGGATATCGCCAGGTCCTTTCCGGCAACCGGTATGTTGCGCGCGAAAATGAAGGAAGTCTCCTGCCCCTCGCGCGTTATCGGGACGTCTTCCCATCTCATGCTTCCCGGGTCTCCGCTTGCGCAGTCCTCCAGCACCCTCTTCCTGATCTCCGCCCGGAACACGGGGTCTTCATATACCGCCTCCCAGAAGGCATCCCGGTCGGCGAGCGCCTCTCTGGTGGTGCGGTATATCCTTGGGAAGCTGTCGTTCATATAGCTGAACGCCACGGCGGGATCTACCGAGTTCACAGCGACGCCGACAGGAAGGTTGTCCAACACCGCCCTGATGAACTGCTCGCTTTGCCGAAGCTCTCGCTCGGTTGCCCGGAGCTGCTGATTGCTCGCCTCCAGTTGCTGATTCGACGCGCGAAGCTGCTGCTCGGTGGCCCTGAGCTGCTGGTTGCCGGCATCTAATTGCTGATTTGCTGCTCGGAGCTGCTGCTCGCTGGCCACCAGTTGTTGGTTTGACGCCTTGAGCGCTTCTTCGGCTCTTTCGCGCTCCCGCAGTTCCCTGTCTCTTTGCAGCCTGGCATTTAGAACCGGCGCTACGAATCCGGCGATAGTTTCGAGAATCTGGATGTCGTTTTCGTCGTAATCCGCATCCTTGTTGGCGACCTGGAACAGGCCGATTGCTTTGCCCTCATATGTGATGGGTACAGATATGTTGCGAAGGATGGGGATGTGCCCTTCTGGAACGTATGACGGCTCATTTGAATGAAGGGTCTTCTTCTCCAGGATCGCCCGGCACCAGATGCTGTTTCCCCATTTGTCTCTTGGGAAGATAATGTCCTTTTGCGGAACTCGGCATTGATCCCAGACGTCCCTGGTCATGGAAGGGACGACCAGTGAGCCGTCCTCTTCGAGGCATCCAAAGGTCCCGTACTTGCTCTTCAACTGCTCCAAGACGACCTTCAGAATCTCGCCGTACATCTCCTCGTCGGATATGGTCAGGCATATCTCGTTGATCTTGTTTCTGATTGAGAGATCTCGTTCCGCCTTAAGGAGCTGCTGGTAGGCAGCGTCGCGCGCCGCCTCGGCCCGCTTGCGCTCGGTGATGTCGCGCTCGGTGGAGGCCAGGCCAATCGGCTTGCCGGCATCGTCCATCAGCTTGGTGACGGTCATCCAGACATCGAGGACGCGCCCGTCCTTGGTCACCCGCTGGGTCTCGAACGACGTGACGTCTTCGCCCGCCGCCAACCGTTGGATGAAAGCATTCTGCTCTGCAACCTTGGCGGGAATCGTCAGACGATCGATGTTCGACTGGAACGCCTCTTCCTCAGAATAGCCGTACATCAGCTCGGCGCCGTGGTTCCAGTCCGTGATCCTACCCTCGAAGTCCTGGATCGTGATCGCGTCGTTGGAGTCTCTCACCACCGTCGCCATGCGCCGGAGGCCCTTCGCCATCTGCTTGCGCTCAGTGATGTCACGAACGATGGCGAGAAGATGAGGGCGGCCCATATACTCGAAACCACTTCCTCTGACCTCTATGTCAAATTGTGAACCGTCTTTCCGAAGATCAACCGACTCGGCGGCAAACAGCTCGCCCGCCCCTGCTTTCGCAACGAATTCCTTGAACAAGTGGTGATAGTCGTGATGCACAATGTCCCTCCCGGTGAGTCCGACCATCTCCCCGTGCGAGTAGCCATACATGTCGCAGGCGGCGGGATTGACCTCTTTGATCACGCCGTCGAGATCGAAAATGAGGATAGTGTCTTTCGATGCCTCGAATACCCCGCGATACTGGGCTTCCTTGATTTTCACCTCCGCCGCCAGCTTGCCGCTCTCCGACGTACCGTCCTCCGAGCACTCCAGTTCGGTGCTGCGCTGGCGGAACTCTCCCTTCTCTCGTTGTATATCCGCTTTTGTCCTTCGCTTCATGAGTTGACATCCTCCTCTCGCTCGCCCCGGCCTTGCCATAGCAGCTTCGAGGCCGAGTCCCCGACCGTGCAGGAAACACGAGCGGACTCCACGTCGAGGGAAACGCTCCTTCGTTGGGAGCCACCCACCTCGCAGGCCATTATCCGAATGCCCATCCCTGCGAGAACCTTGGTAACCGACCTGATATTCGCCTCGCAGATCGTGTCGTCATAACGCTCGAGGATGTTGCCGCCGCCGACAACACACAGGCCACGAGACTTTCGAGCCGCGCACCCTGCGCCGTCATGGAGTGAATCAATTCGCGTATCCCGTCCTCGGCGTACTTCGTTCCTTTTGCATCCCGGTAACCGGGTGAGGACCCCGGCAGCATCACGTGCGCAAGACCGCCGATCCCGGCCTCAACATCGAGCATCGCAACCGCAACGCATGAACCCAACGCGCTGGCGCGGAGGACTCCAACAGCGGCGACTTTGACCTCGCCGGTCAGGACTTCGACGGGGAGACTCCCAACTTCATCGGGATATTTCATCGGTTCCCTCCTCGGGTGGAATGGTAAAATAAAAAGTCGCGCCCTCGCCGACCTTCCCCTCCGCCCAGATCCGTCCCCCGTGCCGGTGAACGATGCGCCTGACGTTGGCCATACCGACACCGGTCCCCTCGAAATCCTTCTCGCTGTGCAGCCGCTGGAAAACGACAAAGAGCTTCTCTTGATACTGCATATCGAATCCCGCACCGTTATCCCGTACAAAATAGACAATCTCCTCATCACATTTACGTGCTCCCACCTCGATGCGGGCGATATCCCGCTTCCGGGTGAACTTGATCGCGTTGGAGAGGAGATTGGCGTAGACCTGCCGGATCATGGAGCGATCGCCGATCACCGGGGGGAGCGCGTCGATCTTCCATTCGATATTTCGGTTATTTTCACTCTGCATGAGATTGTCGACAACCTCCTGAACCAGCGGTCGCACGTCTATCACCAAACGCTGCATCTGCTGACGGCTCAACCGGGAGAAAGCCAGGAGATCGTCGATGAGCTGCCCCATCGAATTGACGTTTTTCATAATTATACCGATTAATCGTTTCCCCTCATCATCGAGCACATCATTGTACTCCTCGAGGAGTATATTGGCGAAGCCGTCAATGGCACGCAGCGGCGCCCGGAGGTCATGCGATACCGAGTAGCTGAAGGCTTCGAGCTCCTTGTTTGCATCCTGGAGCGCTTCCTCCGCCCTCTCCTTCTCCTCAACCCGCTGCTCCAGCTCAAGGTTGAGTGCTATGACGCCCTGATTGGTCTCTCTGAGCTCACCTTGAAGCGACTGAATTGTTCTCAAGGCCTTATCAAGCTTTTTCTGCAATTCCTCCTGTTTCATATTCTCCTCTTCACCACCAGAACCGCTGCGTCGTCAATATCCTTTGCAAGCTTATGGAGAAACAAACGCGCTGCTTCGGTTGCCGATTGCTCGACGAGCTCCGGAAAATCCTTCCACTGCCATCGCGTTCTCAATCCATCCGTATGCATAATCATAATATAGTGCTCCTCCCACCGGTGCTCGGTAACCGCCGGAGCGGGCGCATTGAGACCGATGACGCCACGCCGCTGAATAAAAGAAAACTTCTCGTGGCTATTTACTACCCGCACCTCGACATTCCCCACGCTCGCGAAGGTGAGCCGCTTTGCTTCCCAGTCGAAACGGGCAAGCGCCATCACCACTCCCCGCGTTGACCGGCACTGCCGCGCCGTCCCGAGAAAGAGATTCTGCAGCGGCTGTTCGAAATGCCTCTCGATGTACTTCTTTGCCGTCTGCGATGCACGATGAGCAAACTGTCCGTGCCCGAGACCGTCGATGAGTCCGACCAGTGCACAATCGTTCCACTTCCTGATTACATACGCATCGCCGTTAAGGCTGCTCCCCGGACGGGGACGGATTGCAACGCCGAAATCGAGCGGACATCTCTTTACCCCGTCACTCATATCGCGAACCCATCTTTTGCAGATCACCCTCGTGCCGGCATCCTTCTCCAGGGAACTGACAGCAACCTCATCCATGAGCCTGATAACCGTTCCAATCCCGTACCCGAGGCTCCCCGTTGTGGAAAAGCCGTTGGTCATTGCATCGTCGACATCGGCTATTCCCGGCCCCCGGTCGGACGTTTCAACCTGAATCCCCCGCTTCGTTCCTTCCCCGATTGCCGAGATGATCAGAACGCCGCCCCTCGCATGCTTGCAGAGGTTGGTGGCGAGCTCGCTTGTCACCAGGGCGATCTCCTCCCCCTCCTTCTCGGCAAAACCGATATTCACGGCTGCTTCCCTTGCTGCCGTGCGCGCTCTGTTCACATCGCCTGTGTGCGTTACCGGTATGGAATGTTCCGAATCAATCACGTTATTTTCTCTTGAGCCACTTTCGCACCGTCACCGTGGTGCCGACTCCCACCCGCGACTCGATCTCCAGCTCATCCATGAGCCGCCTGGCTCCGGGAAGCCCCATCCCCAGTCCCTGCCCGCTGGTGAATCCCAAGCCCATAGCCTGTTCAATATCGGTGATGCCGGGTCCCTTGTCCTCGAATATGAGCTCAATACCGACAATACCCTCGTTCATGACACTCCAGCGCATTATCCCCGTTCCGGCAAAGCGGTAGATATTTCGCGCCAGCTCCGAGACCGCAGTCACGATTCGGGTGACATCGGTGACGCCGAATCCGAGCTTTTGCGACACCTCTCTCGCGACCTTACGGGCCGATACGATATCGCCCTCGTTCTGAATTGGAACCTCGCCAATCGGATTTTCGTTGTCATTCATCCCCAATGCCTCCGGCCGGTTTCCTGACGAGCATCAGGAGCGCCCAGTCCACGTCGAGGGCGGTCATGGCATTCCCCAGGGTCAGCCCCAGCTGCGTGGTGGTGATGGCAACGCTCGCCCGCATCCCCGCGATCACCGTCCGGCCGCCCATGAGCTGAACCATCTGTGCGGTCTCGGCCACAATCCGCGCGAAAAAGGAATCCATCGTCTCGACGGTGGATAAGTCAAGTATCAATCCCTTGGCCTCGTGCTTCTCCATTGCCGCGAGAATCCGCTCCTGCAGCGCGGATACCGTCTCGTCGTCCGGATCGGCCGGAACCGTAACCATGAGCGTATCTCCCATCTTAATGACCGATATATTTTCAGCTCCCATTACAGATCTCCTTGTATGTCATCTCTTGATATGACCTCCCGGTTGAGCGTCCTCAGCGCCATGCTCAGCCCTGCCGATAGGGAGGAGCAGGTCCTGAGATCTGAGAGATCGATTCCGAGATGCACCAGGGTCTGCGCGATGGCGGGCCGCACTCCGGTGAGAATCACCTCGGTTCCCAGGAGGCGCGCCGCCGATATGGCCTCGATGAGATGCTGGCCGGTCTGCGTATCGATGGTGGGAACTCCGGTGATATCCACCAGAGCAACCGGCGCGTTGTTATCAACAATGGCATTGAGAAAGACATCCATGAACTGCTGCGTCCGCTGGCTGTCCAGTGTGCCGATGAGAGGCGCCGCCACCACGCCCTCACAGATTTTCATGACAGGTGTTGAGAGCTCCAGTATTTCCTGATGCTGCCGTCTTATTATCTCCTCTCGTTTTCTGCCCTCTGATATCTCCTTCTCGAGTTTCTCGTTTTTCTCCTTCAGTTCGTCACGGGTTCTTTGCAGCTCCTGTGAAACGATAATCCGGTCGGTAATATTTTCAAAAATGAGCATGAGGTATTGTTCATCAAGGTATACAAACGGAGTAAAACGGCATCCCAACCAGATATCCTTCCCAAATGTTGAAATAGTATGTATTTCAATCTTCTTATCCGATCCATCTTTGAGTGCTCCTTTCGCTGCCTCAAGCAAACCGCTCTTTTCCCATGATTCTATATGGTAAAAGTTTTGCTGCAACACCTGTTCTCTGGTTGCACCGATGGATTTGGCTGCCGTTTCGTTTGCAATAACACATTGTCCGGAAGCCTTATACACGATAATACCGAACGTTGAAGCCGATATCATCATCCTGTTCAGCTCTATCAAATCCTGTTCGCGACGTAACATCGGTTCTTCTTCAGACATAGCCCCTTCGAGTTCAGTTATTTTGCCGCGCAGTCCCTCCAGTTCTTCGATAAGCTTTTTTTTTGTTTTCCTCTCATTGCTCATGCCATACTCCTATAATTTAATACATCTTCGAATATTATTATCAAATTACAGTTGAATCATTTACCTCAATGAAGATCTTCAACAATGCAATCCTCAAGCTCCTTCACCTCTTGCTTCTCCATTGCCGCGAGAATCCGCTCCTGCAGCGCGAATACCGTCTCGTCGTCCGGATCGGCCGGAACCGTAACCATGAGCGTATCTCCCATCTTAATGACCGATATATTTTCAGCTCCCATTACAGATCTCCTTGTATGTCATCTCTTGATATGACCTCCCGGTTGAGCGTCTCCAGCGCCATGCTCAGGCCCGAGGAGAGGGACGAGCAGGTTCTGAACTCGGAGAGATCGATTCCCAGATGCACCAGCGTCTGTGCGATGGCGGGCCGCACCCCGGTGAGAATCACCTCGGTGCCAAGGAGGCGTGCCGCCGATATCGCCTCGATGAGGTGCTGCCCGGTCTGCGTATCGATGGTGGGCACCCCGGTGATGTCGATGAGTGCGACCGGTGCATTGTTTGCCACAATTGAGTTGAGAAAGACGTCCATGAACTGCTGCGTCCGATTGCTGTCCAGGGTGCCGATGAGCGGCGCCGCCACAACTCCCTCCCATATCTTCAGTACCGGCGTTGAGAGCTCCAGTATCTCCTGCGACTGCTGCGCGATTATCTCCTCGCGCCGCTTCCCCTCGGCAATCTCCCCCTCGAGGCGCTCGTTCGCTTGATGCAATTCTGCAGTTCGCTCCTTCACCATCTCCTCGAGCTGTTCCTTGTACCGCTGCAGCTCCTCCTCATCACGCTTTTTAGCGGTGGCATCCCAGAAGATGCCGAGAATGCCCGCGATCTCACCATCCACGTCTCTGATGGGCACTTTGACCGTATGGACGAAGAACTCCTCTCCATCCTTCAAATAGCTCTCGTCAATCTCTTCTATTTTACCGGCCTCCATGATACGCAGGTCGTCGGTGCGGTACTTCTCCGCCAGTTCCTTCGGGAAGAAGTCGAAATCGGTCTTCCCGGCGAACTCACTCGGGGTAATCCCTAAATCCTTTGCAAAGCTCTCGTTGCAGGATACGTACCCTGAATTCTTGTCCTTGTAGAATATCTTCTGGGGGAGGTTGTTTATAAGCGTGCGGTACAGGAACTCGCTTCCCGGCGCTCTCCCGTCATCTTTTTTCCTCTGTGCCATTTCATTCTCCTTAAATGGTTTCCGGATAGGTATACCTCACGAGAGGTAATATCTTCATTTACTGACCACACGCAGATTCAAAGCATCCAGCGCCACGCGCACCCCCGCCGAGAGGGACGACCTGGTGATGAAGTCCGAGAGATCGATGCCCAGGTGCACTAGCGTCTGCGCAATAACAGGACTCACGCCGGTGAGCACCACTTCGGTTCCCAGAAGCTTTGCAGCCGATATCGCTTCGATGAGATGCTGCCCGGTCTGCGTGTCGATGGTCGGCACACCGGTGATGTCGATCAGTGCGACCGGAGACTTCGTCTCCACAATGGCATTCAGGAGTCGCTCCATGAACTGCTGCGTCCGCTCGATGTCCAGGGTGCCGATGAGCGGCGCCACCACCACCCCATCCCATATCTGCATCACCGGTGTGGAGAGCTCCAGTATCTCTTGGGCGAGCTGCTTTACGGTGAGCTCGGTCCGTTTGCTTCGTATGGCCTCCACAAAGGCGACCGAGAGAGCCTCGATTGCCTCGCGATCGGCATCAGTATAGCCCCCCTCACGGTTCGCCAGGGCTATCATCCCGGTCGTCTTATCGACCTGCTTCAATGGCACTCCCAGAAAAGCTGTCAGGGGCGGATGTCCTTCGGGGACGCCGGTGCTGTCGGGATGTGAAGCCGGCTCGTTGACGATGAGCGATTTTCCATCTTGTAGAACCCGGCCCCATATGCCCCGTATCTCCATGTTATAGATGAGAGTAACTTTATTTGTTTCTGACATTCTGCACGCTCCCCATCCCGGATCGCTCAATGCGATGGTGTCGAAGAGACCGGCAGCGTTCAGCTCTCCGATATAACCGAACCTGCTCCCGGTCAGCTCCTCGGCGACCGCGAGGCACTGCTTGGCAACCTCCTCCTCCGTTTCGCAGAGGAGCGCCTCCCTGAAAACCCTGTTGACAGCATCGAGTACTGCTACTTTCTTTTTCAGATGCTCTTTGCTTTCATTCATGCGATTATAATCCTCCCTTAAATTTTCCGGTACCGCTCTCTGCAATGACCGGATGTGCTTTATATTTAACGGATGCAACACCACAGGTATGCATGACCATTAGATGATTTTCGTTTTCTGTACAATTCCGTTGTCATAGGTAAGCTCATAAAATTCGGAGGTTCACCGCGTTTATTTATATGAGCACTCCTTGACACAGAGAACTCACTATCCGCATTCTTATCAGAGCTCTTCTCCCCTGTGTCGAAACGGTAGATCACCTCACCTGTTACCTTGATACATATATAATGAATAATTGTTTGTTTCCATCATGTCAATGGCCGATAGTAGTGATATTGTTATGATGGATTCAATTATGTTTATATTTTTTTTTTTGTTTAGTTCGACATGCCGGCCTAACCGGCGTCCAGAAAGTATGAAATCATTGTTCCCCGCCCGCCTCCGGCGGGCGGGGAACATGTCAATTTCTTGTTAGTAATAATTCTCAGGGGGCTTTCAGGGGTAAGGTTTCTGGAATAATTGAATGTTTTCAGGCAGGTTTGTTCATCACGGCTCTTCGTTCAGCATCACTCGGCGGTACTTTCGAGCGACCATTGAACGGCAAGCCTCGTAAGCTCCGCCGAGCTCTTCAGTCCCAGCTTCTCCTTTATATATCGTCGATGTGATTCAACCGTGTTGACGCTGATATTGAGCTTTTTCGCTATGACGCCCGTCTTGAATCCCCTTCCGATGAGGCGAAACACCTCGAGCTGCTTGTTGCTCAGTTTTTCTATGTGCGTATCGACATCCTCAGGACCTGCATGGAGGAGCTTGTCGATAATCCGTCCCGACATCTCCTCGCTGAGATATATATCCCCCTCCATCACCTTCCGGATCGCCTGTATGATGTTCCTGGTCGCCTCCTTTTTCATGATGTATCCCCGGGCGCCCGCCCGGATCGCCCGCTCGGCGTATATCGATTCATCGTGCATGGAGAGAACGAGCGTTTTGATTTTCGGATATCGCTCTCGAATCGCCCGAACGAGATCGATGCCGCTGCTGGTCCCGTTGAGCGAGATGTCGACGAGAGCGAGGTCAGGCTCATGCTTCGCGATAGCCCGGATGGCGCTCTTGGTATCCCCGACATCGTCACAGACGAGAATATCCTTATCACGTTCAATCAGTTCTTTTAATCCCTGTCGAACGATGGGATGATCATCGACAATGACAATCCTGACCGTTCTATTGTCCCTCTCATTTTCATTAACTGTCTTCATTTTTTTTGCTATTGCAGTATGAAACCTCCGTACGTGTTATAAAACGTGAGGCCATGTTTATCGAACAGACGAAAAAGAATCTCTTTACAGCAAGATGTACTTATTACGTAATTGACCGTGTTATTATCGAACTGTTCGGCCATCGTCGCGGTAATCATCCCTCATAACTATATGAAGTATACTATTAAATAAATATTGCAAATGATAGAATATTTCAATAACCGAAACTGGTTGTTTTATTATCATGGAAAACATCATATTTAATGTTTAATAATCCTGACCCGAATCAAGCTTTCAGGGCAACCGTAACGGTAAAGCCGCCATTTTCACCGGGAACGCCGGAAAATTCAGCGCCAATCTGTTCTGCCCGGTACCGCATAATCCTCAATCCCATCCCGGCGTCCTCCTTTTTCTCCTGTGTGTACCCGGTTCCGTCGTCGTGAATGGCGATGGTGATCTTCGATTTACCGGTGTTCAGACAGAGCCGGATTTTCTTAGCCTTCCCGTGCTTTATGGCATTGTTGACCGCCTCCTGGGCTATGAAAAAGAGATTTGTTGCAACAGCGTTATCGGAAATCCGAATCTTCCCACTTCTCTCCACCCGGCAGCTTATCCCGAAAATCCGCTCAACTCGCAGCGCCATGCTCTCCAGTGCGGTGATAATCCCCGAGGGCTCAGAGATCACCGGATAGAGGCCGCGCGCCAGGCCGCGCGTCTGCTCGATGGCATCCTCGATGAGCGCTGATATCTTTTTCACATCCGATACCTCGGAATACCCCTTTTCAGCGAGCTTATCTTTCAGCACCTCGGTGATGTATGCTATCCCGGTGAGGAGCTGCCCGAGGCCGTCGTGGAGCTCCTGGCCGATGCGCCTTCGCTCCTTTTCGCTGATGTTCAAAATCTCTTTCTCCAGAGTTTTCTTCTCGGTGATGTCATATCCAAAGGCTGCAATCTTGTCTACCTTCCCGTCTGCATCGAAGATTGGATACAACATAATATCGTTCCATATGCCGTCGTGGAAATCCACAAAACGCGCAGGCTTTGCGCTATCTATAACCTGTTGAATGTGCGCTCTCCTTGACAGCGCCACTTCCTCAGGCACCAGATCCGAGACCGACATGCCGATTACCTCATCCATGGTCCGGTTGGTTCGCCTGAGCACGGTTTCATTGGCGTCGAGAATATTCCCGTCACTGTCAATAAGGAGCACCGCACCGATCGGCGCATTGAGCAGAACCCTTGCTTTCTCCTCGCTCTCGCACTGCCGTTGCTCCATACGCTTACGTTCGGTGATATCGGTCATGAATCCCTCGATACCCACCACCTTGCCTTCTCTGACCACGGGCCGGGATGCGAAGGAGTGATAGCCGACAGATCCATCCTTGCAACGCCGGGTGAACTCATTCGTATTGAGCGGTTCGCCCCGCAATACCTGTTCCCCCAGCTGGAAAGCCTCTTCCAGATCTGTCTCTACCTGGGTGATAGAAAAGTGCTTGCCGATGACCTCTTCGGCAGAGGAGTAACCGTACATGCGCAGCCATGCTTTATTCACCGATTGGTAATATCCTTCCGTATCAATGAAAAAGTAACCGGCCTCGGCATTTTCGACAATATCACGAAAACGCTCCTCGCTCTCGCGTAATTTTTCCTCCGCCAGCTTCTTCTCGGTGATATCAGTCAGAATGCCCCGAACACCTGCTGGCATATCTCCTTCATGGATGGTTCTCTCGGATACGCGAAACCATCTCACTTCACCCGATCGGGTTATCAGCCGGTATTCATTGGGCAAATGGATATCCTGCAGCGATCGCTCGAATCCCTCGACAATGAGCTCCACATCCTCTGGGTATACAAGGTCTGTAAAGTGCTTCCCTATAATATCGTCCGGATCGTATCCGTACAGACGCTTCACAACGGGACTTATGTAGGTTATGATGCCCTTCCCGTCGAGCGTGTAGATGACATCGCTGATGTTCTCGACCAGATCGCGGTACTTCCGCTCGCTCTCGGAAAGCGCATAGACTGCCTGCCTTCGCTGCAGCGCAATGGCCGCCTGGTGTATGAAGGTTTCCACCGGGTTCCAGGATATCCGATCTGCACCTCCGAGCAGTACAAAAATGGCGGTACCGAACAGTTTCCCCTCGCTGACAAAACCGATCGCGTAAATGTGATCAATGCCGAGGAGCTTCTCAATCGCGCGGGCTGTCCGCTTCGGTATCTTGCCAAAGCTCAGATCGTGAAGGCCCGCGGGTCCATCCATTATCCTCCCGGTGTGCAATCGCTCCCATGCCTCATCAATGGTGAGCGGTACCACCATTCCGACGAGTGATTTCCCGAGGAGTGCTGTAACCTTTTCGGTTAAACCGCCGAGTCCCCTGATGTCCCTGCAGCAGAGTGTATTGGAGCTTTCATCGTATGAATTGATAATGATTACGGCGTTTTTTATTATCTCGTTGAGTTTCCCTCCGATGAATTCATAGTGGTTCCCATCGGCGGGGTATTCAAGAAGCTCAAATGCCGTCCGGGAGAGAAACTCGAGGTTTTGTATATACTCCCGCTCCCGCATTTCGCTCTCCCGCTTCGCCTCCTCCGCACGCTTGCTGGCAAGGGTGCTTCCTATTTGAGCTGCTATCGCTTCAAGCGCGATGCGGGACCAATTGGGAACCACGTCTACGGCATGGGAAGCGACATTGAGACAGGCTGTCATTTGATCTTCGTGGCGCACCGGCAGTATGGCGATGGCTCTCAAATTCTCGCGCATTTCAAAAGTCTTAAGAGGCACGCTTAACTGCTGATGTTCACTGTAGACCGGCCGGCCCGCCATGATGAGCTGCACATTGGGCGAATCTGGCGCATAGTGAGACGCACTGCTGACGAAATAGTTCGACAGCCCCTGATGAATGACAAGATCAAACGCACCGGACGGCTCGTCAAGGAGGTAGATGCCGCCGCTGTCCATGCCTGAAATGCGAATGGCTGTCTCCAGGCAGAGCCCCAGCGCCTCGTCGAGTCCATGCATCTCTCCGAGCGCCAGCCCCAGGTCTCGCTGGGCAATAGCCAGCTCTTCCGCCCGCTTCCGTTCGGTGATGTCGATAACCAGGGCGAAGAAGCCATCGACGTTTCCCTGTTCATCGAGATCCGGAACATACTCGGCGATTACCCACTTCGTGCCGCCATTACTGTAGGGGAGCTCATTCTCGTATCGGACCAGCTTACCCGAGAGGGCCGCATTGACGTGATCCCTGATTATCTCATAGGTGTTCTCACCCAGAACCTCCCGATAATGCTTCCCAATTGTCTCCTCGCGGGAGACGCCGAACCACTCTTCGTACCGCTTGCTCACAAAGCGATACCGGCCTTCTGCATCGAGATATGAAAACAGGCCGGGAACGCTGTCGGCGATTATACGGATTTCCTGTTCTCCCCTCCTGAGCATTGCTTCTGCATTTTTCCGTTCAGTGATGTCTCTGCTTATGCCGGTCAATCCGACAACGTCTCCTTTTTTATCTCGAATGGGACTTAATATAACCGAGAACCAGTGAAAGCCGTCGGAAAGACGAAGTTCTCGCTCAAATCTATCAGGCTTTCCTGTCTGTAACACCTTACGGTATTTTGCCAGATAGAACTCACCATCCTCGTGGAAAACTTCATGGGGCCCTTTATCTTTTATATCTTCCAGTTGAAAACCTCCCGCTTGAAGGGCGCTCGGGTTTACGGCGAAATACTGCAGATCTTTGTTTACCAGGAAGACATGATCACTCGCGCCTTCGAACAGAGATCGGTAGCGCTCCTCGCTCTCACCTATCTTCTTCTCCGACTCGTGCTTCTGAAGGGTCAGCTGTACTGCACAGGAGAGCTCCAGCTCATCAATCGGTTTAATAATATATCCATACGGTTCTGTTTCTATTGCTCGCTTTAAATGGCTGTAATCGGTGCTTGCGGTGATATAAATAACAGGAATGTCGTATCGTGCTTTTATGATTTCTGAGGCTTCGATTCCATCCATCTGATCATCGAGTAAAATGTCCATAATGACCAGGTCAGGCATGTCCGCTGATATCATTTCAAGCGCTTCGGCACCGTTTGCGGCTATTTGCGCGGTATAGCCGCCCCTGCTGCTGAGTGCTTCGCCGATATGCAGCGCGATAGGTATTTCATTTTCGACAACGAGTATTTTCTTATTTTCCATAGTTCTCTCTCAATGACGTTTTGTGCTGAACGGGAAAATTTACTTTTTAAAGAAATACTATATATAATTTATCGACGATTCAATAATTTATTTTCCCCGTTGCAATTTCTATGAAAACGCGCGTGCCCCTGTCGAATTAGTGCTTGCATTTGTGAACTTTTGTGGTACGGTTATCTGTTGCCGAAACAGAATTACAATTCCTGTTCACACCATCGGGAGGCGATTGCCATGAACAATTCCTCGGAGAAGCTCAGCCTGTCGACCAAGCTGGGCTATGGCGCCGGCGACATCTTCGGCGGCGGCGCCATGACCATCATCGGCTTCTACTACCTCTACTTTCTCACCGATATCGTCAAGATAAGCCCGGCGCTTGCGGGACTCGCCTTCCTCATCAGCAAGATATGGGACGCGGTGAGCGATCCCCTGATGGGGATGATCTCGGACCAAACCCGGACCCGCTTCGGCAGGAGGAGGCCCTACTTTCTCGCGGGTATCATTCTGATCTTCCTCTCCTTCTTCCTGATGTGGTTCCCCGTCGACTTCTCGCGCGAGATGCACCGCTTCATCTACGTCTGCTGCGCCTACATCTTCTTCTCGACGGTCATCACCATGGTGATGGTTCCCTACAACGCGCTGGCTTCGGAGCTCACCGTCGACTACAACGAGCGAACATCGCTCGCCACCTTTCGCATGGTCTTCTCCGGCATCTCGGGCATTCTCTGCGCGACGGTCCCCCTCGAGGTGGTCAGGGGATTCGACGATGTGCGGACCGGCTATATGGTGATGGCGGTCTGCTTCGGCCTCTTCTTCGCGCTCCCCTACATCGGCACCTTTTTCACGACTTTCGAGCGGAAGGAATTCCAGCGCGAGATAGCGCACAGGCGGTTCTCGGAAACGATCACCTTCACCTTCATCGAGCCCTTCAAGGTGCGATCCTTTCGGCATGTTATGATGATGTACATCTTCTCCTTCCTCACCATAGACTCGGTGATGGCAATCGTCATCTACTTCATGACCTATTACATCGGCAGGCCGGATCAGCTGACTCCGCTCCTCGCAACCCTCTTCATCATGCAAATTGTCTTCCTTCCCATCTCCGACATCCTGAGCAAGAAGACGAGCAAGCGGACTGTTTTTATGGGATCGGTGATACTCTGGATGCTCGCGCTGATATACAGCTTTATCGTAGGGCCCGATTCCCCGCTCCTCTTTCTCTACCTCTTCGGCGCCGTCCTCGGCATCGCATCGGCGGGCAACAACGTCACCATCTTCGCCATGTTTCCCGACATACCGGATATCGATGAGCTCAAGACCGGCGAGCGGCGAGAGGGGATCTACTCCGGCCTCTTCACCTTCATGAGGAAGGCGAGCTCGGCCATCGCCCTCTTCCTGATCTCCGGTGCAATTCATCTTGCCGGCTATCTCCCTCCCGTCGAGCAGAAGGTGGCCGGTGCCGTGAAGATGATACCGCAGGAGCAGTCCGATACCTTCATCATCATCCTCCGGCTGATCTTCGCCCTGGCGCCGATGATCTTCCTTGCCGTTGCGCTCATAAACTGTATTCGCTATCCCCTCTCCCCGATGCTCCACGAGCGGCTGCGCACGCTCCTCTCCCGAAAGAGGGGCGGTGAATCTACGACAGAGATGATTGACGAGGAGAAGGAGTTAAAGGGCATCCTCATCGGTACAGATGAGCGGTGAGCAGGGGAGAGTGATGATGCCGCGATCGCCTATCAGGCAGCGGGGTATGATATTCCTCACGCTGCTGATGCACCTTGTCCTCATCCAGGCCTGCAGCCCGCGGAAAAATGTCACGGTAATCAAGCTCGGCCACGGTCTGGACACCACGCACCCGGTTCACCAAGCCATGACCTTTATGGCACGCCTCCTGAAGGAAAAATCGGGAGGAACCATGAGAATTGACATCTATCCCGGCCAGCAGCTTGGTACCGAGCGGGAGTGTCTCGAGCTCCTGCAGATCGGCAGTCTGGGGATGACCAAGGTATCCTCGAGCGTTCTCGAATGCTTTGCGCCGATCTTTCAGGTCTTCGGTCTCCCCTTCCTCTTCCGAGACGAGTCCCACAAGTTCTCGGTCTTTGAAGGCGCCATCGGAAGGGATCTCCTCCACGAACTGGAGAAATACCGACTTCGCGGCCTCTGCTATTATGATGCCGGGAGCAGGAGCTTTTACACGAAGGAACAAAACATACGACGGCCGGAGGATCTCATCGGCCTCAAGATTCGAACACAGGAGAGCGCCTGCGCCATCAGAATCGTGAATGCGCTCGGCGGATCGGCAACGCCGATCTCATGGGGAGAGTTGTACACGGCGCTGCAGCAGGGAATTGTCGACGGGGCGGAGAATAATCCGCCATCCTTCTATACCTCGCGACATTACGAAATCTGCACATTCTATTCCCTTGATGAGCACACGGCGGTGCCGGATGTTCTGCTGGTGAGCACGACCATCTGGAGGGCGCTCACTACCCGGCAGCGGGATTGGCTTCAGGAAGCCGCCGACGAATCGGCGCAGTATCAGAAGAAGATATGGCGCAAGGCAACCGTGGAGGCGCTCGCTGCGGTTCGCCGCGCAGGGGTGCTGGTTTCGTATCCCGACAAAAAACCCTTTCGCGAGCGGGTTCAGCCGCTCTACGAGCGGTACAGCAGAAACCCGGAGATGAAATTGCTCATCGAACAGATTACGGCGGTGCGCTAAAATGACAAGAATGATAGTGATCGTCAATAGAATACTGGAGGGAGTGCTCATGGCGATCATGGCACTCATGACGGTGAACGTCCTGTGGCAGATCTTCACCCGCTTTATCCTGGGGGATCCGAGCTCATATACTGAGGAGATCGCCCGTTTCCTCCTCATCTGGGTAGGGCTCCTCGGGGCCAGCTATACTGCCGGAGCGAAAAAGCATCTCGCCATTGATATACTGGGCACCCGGCTCCGCGAAGGGGCACGTGAATATCTCGGGATATTCATCGATCTCTCGCTGCTCGCCTTCGCCCTGCTGGTCATGGTGATCGGCGGCGCTCGACTTGTGTACTTGACCCTCTCCCTGCGGCAAAGCTCCGCCGCGCTTCAGATCCCGCTCGGGATCGTCTACCTGGTCATCCCCGTGAGCGGATTCCTCATCATCCTGTACGCCCTCGACTCACTGAGAACAGCCATTCCTTTGCGCTCGCGCAGGCATGCATTCACCCGTCGAGGGGAGGAATCGAGCGCGGAACGTCGATAACGAAAATCGGGAATAGGATATGGAAGGAGAAGCCTTTTTTCTTATGGGAATATTCATCGTGCTGCTGCTCGCCGGCGTACCGATATCCTTCTGCATGGGGATCGCGACGCTCGGCACGATGCTCATGAGCATCAGCTATCTCCCCGCGGCAACAACGGTCGCCCAGCGAATCGCAACCGGTCTCGACAGCTTTGCGCTCCTGGCCATCCCGCTCTTCATACTGTCAGGGCAGTTCATGAATCGCGGCGGCATTGCACGCCGGCTCATCGATCTGGCTATATTTCTCTTCGGTCGGCTTCCCGGTGGGCTTGCCCTTGTCAACATTCTGGCGTGCATGCTCTTCGGGGCAATTTCCGGATCAGCGGTCGCTGCCGTTTCGGCCATCGGCGGTTTCATGGTCCCGGTGATGGTGGCCGAGGGATACGACCGCGAGTTCAGCGCGGCGGTTACCATCTCCTCGGCAACAACGGGACTTATAATACCACCGAGCAATATTCTCATCGTCTTCTCGCTGGCGAGCGGTGGAATCTCCATCGCTGCCCTTTTCCTCGCCGGCTATCTGCCGGGTATACTCGTGGGGCTCTTCCTCATGATCATATCGTGCATCTACGCAAAACGGCGCCGCTATCCGGTAGGCGACGCCATACCGCTCCGGACGGGACTCATTCGATTCCTCGATGCCATTCCCAGTCTCTTCCTTCTGATCGTGGTCATCGGCGGCATCGTCGCAGGATACTTCACCGCAACCGAGGCATCCGCCATCGCGGTGCTGTATACCTTCGTCCTCTCCGTCCTCGTTTACCGCGAGGTGCGGTTCAGGGAGATACCCGACATCCTCCTGGAAAGCGCGGTTACCACCTCCATCGTCATGCTCCTGGTGGGAACATCGATGGGCATGTCCTGGATTATGGCCTATGCGAATATACCGCAGAGCATTAGCACCGCGCTCATCGCGCTCACCGAAAACAGAATACTCATCCTCCTGATCATTAATTGCATCCTGCTCGTGGTGGGAACCTTCATGGATATGACGCCGGCAGTGCTCATCTTCACCCCTATCTTTCTCCCGGTGGTGGTGACGCTGGGGATTGATCCCATTCACTTCGGCATTATAATGGTACTCAATCTCTGCATCGGATTGTGCACGCCGCCGGTGGGGAGCGTCCTCTTCGTCGGCTGCAGCATCTCAGGGATATCGATTCTCAGCGTGATTCGGCCTCTGATGCCCCTCTTCATCGGGATGATCGCCGCGCTGCTGCTCGTAACCGCCATGCCCGCCATCAGCCTCATCCTGCCGCGTCTCTTCGGGTACTGAAGTATTAAAACTTATCTTTCAGGCGCACCGTAATAGCCACTGAAACCTCGTCCGACCGGGGCTCAACAACGATTCGATGTGCCCAGACACCGGGGAAGGGGCACCAGATTTTTCCCTCCGAGAGCAACAGGCGGTTCTCCGACGCGCATTTCACCTCGACGACTCTCTCCGGCTGCATTATTAGAATGATCCCCTCCCCCCTCTCGACACTATCATCATCATAAGCAAAGATCGGCTCAATGATGCGAAACATGCCCGTACCTCCCGCTACCCTATACCGTTTTATGAGCATATCACGAGCAAAGCGATACTCTATGGAATAGGCGAACGAGGCTTCAACTCGCTGCAGCACTCCTCCGACATGCACCGTATTATCCTTCAGCGTTATTGCTGAATCAGAGCAATACACATTGGAACAGCGCGGATCACTGACGAGCTCAATGCGAGGTGTTATCGACTCGCGCTGTGGCATCTCTGTCATGTTGAAGGGCTCCTCCCGAATATATTCGTTTACGCTGCCGATCTGAAGGGGGCCGGTTCGTCGATGATACAGGTAGGAGAGGGAACCACCGGAGGGATGATTGAGAGGACCGTTCCAGTAGGAAACACCGTATCCGGCCACCGTGGCAACAAAATCTCTCCCACGGTAGAGAAGGGTATTGATATTTTCGTAGAAGCGGGACGTGTGCTGCTCGGAAGGCAGTTGCGCACCTTCATGAACCGTGATATCAATATTGAACCTTCGTGCAAAGTAGAGCGCCTGCGAAAGCGCAGTCATCCTGGTAAAGCTTGCATGAATGCATACCCGGTTATCATACCGTGCAGGACCGGTCGGGATGAAACCGCCCTGCCGTATCCGGTTCAAGTACCGGAGATTTCGCACCGCTGCCAGCGAGAATCGCTGATCCCTATCGGCGAGGAGAAGCAGCGGTATCTGCATCGCGTGAGCTGTCTTCGAACCAAAGAGAGTCCACTTGTACGAGCGGGTGCCAAAGGAGTTGTCAAGGGAGCCATCCGGATAGAGGAATTCCAGATGGGTTCCTGTTGACCGCAGGGCCAAAGCAAGCACCCGTTCATCATCGGTCAATCGTGCGAAGAGAGCGAGCATTCCGAGAGACATATCAAAATTATACCCGATATCTACCGACGGGTACGCATTCCCCTCACCGTGAATAAAGCCTTCTCCGGTAAATATCTCGATGCAGTCGTCACGGAGCCTCCCTGCGGAATGAGAGAATGACGGGACCCCCAGTATCTGAGCCGCCAGCGCCAGCACGGCCATGGCTGTTATCGGATAATTGATATTGGCATATCCCCGATCAATTGCCCCTTCAACCCAGCGTGCCGCCTTCAGTGATGCCGATCTGAGCGGTGAACAGTCAACGCATTCCTGTAAAAGATCAATCGCTCCCAGCAGCGCAAGGAGATTAAAAACGGTAATTCCCGGCCATTTCACCGATTGCTCGTTGTGCCATGAGCCATCGGGCATCTGATTTCTGACAAGCCATCCCCCGCAGGCGAGCGCTGCGTCTCGATAGTTCTGCTTACCTGTTTCCCGATAGAGAAATGCGAAGGGGAAAATTGATTCGGGTGATCTCCCGTGAGCGATGCCGCACTGGGAACAGAAGACGGCACCATCCTCCTCTCGCATCTCATCAATGAGCAGATCAGCCATTGCCTTTACCGTTTCGAGTATCTCGCTCTCCACTGAAATCATAACAACACCATGTACACGAAAATCCCGTAGCAGCTGACGCAGCGTCTAACAGCTCCAGAAATTTTCAAGACTATTTGGGATATCTGCACACGCAGTCACAACCGATACTTCGCCCGCCGATCACACAGAAACGGCAATTCACATTGTGTCCGACCGGGGCGCAATGACAGTATACCCCCCCTCTCCCGGAGATGCAACACGGAAAGTGTTGGACAAGAGATCACCATATGGTATGGTGTAAAACCGCTCCCGGGAATGAACGCATATGCTACTGAAACCCCATGCTCCGGGAGACACCGTGAGCCGATCCGGTTCAGGGGAGTGGCACCGATTATTATGCGGACTGTCTGGAGATTCTTCTATGACTGCTATTCAATCCCATGTTGGTCGCACTCCGGTTGAGCATCGCCACCGGTGCATCAAAATCATCATCATCCTCATCCTCATCGCCGCTCTTAAAGAGGTTCCGATATTCGCAGTACCGATAGTCCTGGAAGAGGGTGAAAACAGACCGCTTACTGAAGCACACATAGAGTATCTGGAGGAACGGGACACTATCTATACCATAGATACCGTCAATACAGCACCCTTCGTCCCATCGGACACGGTATCACCCAATTTCGGATTCACCACCTCCGTGCTGTGGGTGCGCTTTGCCACCATCGTTCCCGAGGGGAACAGAACAAATTGGTTCCTGGAGATCGGCTATCCGCTCCTCGATACCATTGCGCTCTATCAGCCGCGGGGTGATGGCTCCTATGTGATAAAGCGAGCAGGGGACATCCTTCCCTTCGATCGGCGGGAGATCGAATATCAGAAATTCGTTTTCCCGCTTCTGAACACTCCCGGCCTTCATACCTATTATCTTCGTGTGGAAACGACCAGCTCGCTCAATGTTCCTCTTGCTCTCTTCTCATATGCCGAGCTGATCTCCGAGGTGAACACACAGCAGATGCTCTACGGCATCTACTTCGGAGCGCTCATCATCATGGCGCTCTTCAACCTTCTCCTGGCGCTCTATACCCGGGATCGCTCCTATTACTCCTACGTCATGTACATCATCACCTTCATCCTGGTTTCGCTCTCACTGAGCGGCATGGGCTTTCAATATCTCTGGAGGAACAGCACCTGGATGAACGATATGGTCCCCGCGACACTCTTTTTATGCTTCATCTGGATAATTGTCTTCACCCGCTCATTCCTGCAGACAAAGGAGGTAATACCGGCCTTCGATCGGTTTCTCATCTTCAACATCATCCTCAGCGTCATCGGCTTTACCCTCTCCTTCTTCGTACCCTATTCCGCGGGAATTCAGCTCGGAGCAGCCTACGCGATCTTTCTGGTACCCCTCTCCATCACGACGGGCATCATCACGCTGAAAAGGGGAATCCGTCAGACCCGCTTTTATCTCATCGCCTTCGGATTTTTTCTCGCCGGGGTGCTGATCACGGCGCTGAACCGGTTTGGCGCGCTCCCGAGCACCACCCTGACCGTCTGGTCATTCCAGTTCGGCTCGCTCATTCAGATTGTCCTCCTCTCCCTGGCGCTCGGCGATCGGATAAATCTCCTGACGCGGGAGAAGGAGGATGCCCAGAGCGAGGTCCTCAAGTACCAGGAGTGGCTCATCGAATCCCTGCAAAGAGCTGATCAGCTCAAGGACGAATTCCTCAACAATCTCTCCCACGAGCTCAAGACCCCCCTGCAGGTAATGTACAGCTATGCAGAGCTTCTGCGGGATGAGGACGAAACGGATATTGACACCCTCAAACAGTACGGTGAAAAGATATACGGGAACATCGACAAGCTCAAAACCTACATAGAGGACCTCGTCCTGATCACCGACATTCAGTCCCGACCGTCCCTGAACCTCGCGGAGACCTGTATTGCCGATCTTATCAAGCGGAGCCTGAATAAATTCTCTCAGCTGACGACCGACAACAGATTAACGGTCACCGTTGCCCTTCCCGACTGTATGCTTCACGTTGACGAACGGTATATGCAGAAAGCAATTGACCATATCATAAAAAACGCCGTTCTCTTCAATAAGAGAAAGGGAACAATTTCTATTACAGCGGAAGCTGATCCCGAAGCGAATGGTGGAGAAATGGATGACGTGATCAGCATTCACGTAATCGATACAGGTATTGGCATTCCCGAGGAAAAGGTCTCACGGATCTGGGAGAAGTTCTATCGGGTCGACAGCTCTCTGACCTATGAGGTGAGCGGGGTAGGGATCGGGCTCTACCTGGCAAAGCGGATTATAGAGCTTCACGGCGGGACTATTTCAGTGGAGAGCGAACCTGAAAGGGGAAGCCGGTTTACGATCCGGCTGCCACTGAGAGGAGGAGACCGATAGAGAAGGTAGGGCCGTATCAGGTTTCTCCGATACGGCCCCGTGATTTGCAATACCCCGGAGGAATTAAAGAGGAATATATCCGGCCTTCTTGACAAGCTTTTGACCCTCGCGCGAGAGTATGAAATCAATGAAGGCCTTTGCTCCTTCTGAGAACTTGTTTTCATTTACGTAGACATAAAGCTTCCTCGCAACGGGATATTTACCGGACTTTCCATTTTCAATGGTTGGCTGAATATCGTTCACGGTAACCGAGCGCAATCCCCGGTTGAGATACCCGACACCGATATAGCCGATAGCCTTGCGGTTTCTTGATACCACCGCAACAACCGCCCCATTTGACGCCTGGAGCAATGCGTCTGGTCGCACATCTGTCTTTTTCATGACCTTCTCGTGCCAGACCTCGTAGGTGCCCGAGCTGCTGTCTCGTGAAATAACGACGATCTTCTCATCCCTGCCGCCGAGCTCTTTCCAGCTCGTTATCGAGCCATCATAGATCCCCTTCAGCTGCTCCAGAGTGAGATTCTTGATATTCCTGTTCGAGGGGTGAATGACCGGAATAATCATATCGTAGGCAATGGCAATTTCCTTAACAGCAATGCCGTTATTCTTTGCTGAAGCCAGCTCCTTACTCTTCATCTGCCTCGATGAATTGGCAATATCGCAGGTACCCTCGATAAGCGATTTGATGCCGTCACCTGAACCAGTTCCGGAGATCGAAATCGATACCTGGTTCCTCTTTCTGAATGCCTCGGAACATTTCATCGTTATCGGTAACACCGTGGTGGAGCCCTTGATGACCACCTTGTCGCTGTAAACCTTCGACCATCCGTACGTTGAGAGACCCACTGCAATCACAAGGCAAAGCAGTGCAATCTTTTCTCCTGTCAATCTCATATACTCATGAGCCTCCCTGAATTAAATTTTAACTTCTCTGGATGATCAGAAGATTCCGAATGGGTGAATTCACCATAAAGAAGGTATAAAAAAATTATAAAGAAGGGGCAAGAGCGATATCTCGGTCCCGAAATCGGTTACACCGTGAAAAAGGACATCATATCCTTTAAATTCTCCGCCATCTTCGCAAGGTGATCGGCGTTGACCGAGAGCTCCTCCGCTCCCGAGGCATAGGACTGACTGAGATCGTTTATAGTGGTGATGGATCTGCTCATCTCGCCGGTGGCAACATTTTGTTCTTCGGTTGCCCGCAGTATCTGATCGAGCTGCTGCTTCACCGTAACAATATCATCATGAACGGTGCCCTTCATGGTGAGCTGATCCCGCATCTTCGCAGAGAGTGCATCCATCATCCTGTCAACTGAATCGATCCTCTCTATGATCACGCGAATCGTATCGACAGTGCTTGCCGCATTTTCAATACCCCTTTTTATCTCGCTCTCATTCGCCTTGATGAGTGTATTTATCTCGCCGATGCTCTGGGCGGTCTGATCGGCGAGCTTGGATATCTCTTCGGCGACCACGGCAAATCCCTTGCCCGCTTCTCCGGCACGGGCGGCCTCAATAGCCGCATTCAGCGAGAGCAGATTGATGCGATCGGAAATCTCATTGATAATCGCAACAATGTTCATCACCTTCTGCGAGCTGCTGGTAATAGTCGTCATGCTGCTGTTGAGCGATTCGAGCGATTGCCCGCCAAGCTTCGCCGTAGAAGATATCTCGCTGGATATCTGAACGGCCTCCCGAACCTGATCACCCATTCCGACAATGGTGGATGAAAGTTCTTCCATGCGCCCGAGGAGTGAATCCAGTCGTTCCACCTGTTGTGAAACATTCCGGGTGATACTATCAACTCCCGCAGCTATCTCTTCAATGGTCGCCGTTATCTCTTCTGCCGATGCCGCCTGACTCTGTGCATTCTCCGAGAAGAGCAGCGTTGTGCTCGACATCTCCTCGGTGGATACCGCCATGTTGCCCGATGCCTTCTGAACATCGTTGATGATATCTCTCAACTTCAAGACAATGCGCTCCTGTGATCTGAGAAGCACGCCGATCTCATCGGCCCCTGAAACCTCAACATCGGCGGTCAGATTCCCCTCGGCAATCATTTCCGAAGTGCCCGTAATGTAGGAGAGGCGTCCTGTTATGCTCCTCGTTATGAACAATCCGATGAGTATGCTCAGTATAAGCGAAATCGGAATAAGCACAACGATAAGAACAACGGTAAGTGCTGAAACGTCTCCTATCTTAGCGTCGATTGCTCTGAGCCGCTCGTTTCCCCTTCTGGCAAATTGCTCGGCCGAATAGATGAGATTTCTCACCGGATTCTTGTACTGCTTCATGACGTCGTTTGCTTTCTGAGGCGTTGTTACCCTTTCGGAAAGAATCATCGCATAAATGCTGTCAACCCCCTTAACGTAGCCCGGAATTGCAGCCTTCATCGTTTTGACAGCCGTAACTTCGTCATCCCACTCGACCACTTTTTCTACGGTAGTGAGGTGATCAAGAACGGCTTTGTGCGCCTTTTCCCATTTCGCGTGATAATCCCGTACCTTCTTCTCCTCTCCGATATTCAAAAACATATCCTTCTCATAGCGGCGGCACTGCAGCGCTTCGATAGCCACCACCGCTGAATGCTCGGCAATAACACCATCCAACTGAAGAAGATCACGGGCAACCCCCTGTATTCTCAATATGCCCCACAGAGAAACACCACCAAGAACGAACATAATAAAGAGAATTATCGCAAATGCAATGGTCAGACGAACCCCGATTTTAAGATTATTTAATGATCCCATACATTCCCCCTCGGATATATCTATGTCAGCAGGCGAGTCCTTCCGCTTGAAGCGTTAAAAAAAATGCATATCAAAAACCGATTCGGAAAAGGGTGCCATAATGATAACTGAAGAAGCTCATCATGTCAAGATAAATGAAGGGGTTATGAAGAAATTCTCTTTTTAGACACTATTCAAGGAAGCTGGAGAAAAAAACCGATAGTATCCTATGTGTTCAGATACCGGTCAATGGCGCGGGCGGTTTCCCGCCCCTGCTGAATCGCCCATACCACGAGCGAAGCGCCGCGGACCGAGTCGCCGGCGGCGAAGATTCCCTCGACACCGGTCATGCAGTTCTCATCGGTAGCAATGTTCCCGCGGGAATCGAGATGAACGCCGAGATCGGCAACCAGACCCTCGTGAACCACATGGATAAATCCCATGGCCAGAATGACGAGATCGGCCTTCAGGTCGAAGGAGGAGCCGGCAATCTCGCGCATGATTATCTTTCCGTCCTCGCTTTCCCGGGCAACGCTCGCGGCGGAGATGCCCGTCACCGCACCGTCCGTACCGAAGAACCGCTTGACGAGCACGCTCCACATCCGATCGCATCCCTCCTCATGCGAGCTCGAATACCGCAGAATTTTTGGCCAGAGTGGCCACGGCTCATCCCCACTCCTCCTCTCCGGCGGCTGCGGCAGGATCTCGAGCTGCACGACGCTTCGAGCGCCCTGCCGGTTCAATGAGCCGACACAATCAGCACCGGTATCACCACCGCCTATCACAACAACATCCTTGTCGAATGCTTTGATGAGCGCCGCTTCGGGGATCAAATCGCCGCGAACGATCCTGTTCTGCTGCACAAGGTACTCCAGGGCAAAATGTATGCCGGTGAGATCTCTTCCCTCCGCCGGCAGGTCACGCGGTTCACGTGCTCCAATCGCGATGCAGATCGCATCGTTCTCTTTCCGAACATCGGCAGCCGAGCAGTCCGTGCCAACCCGCACCCCGGTTCTGATTATCAATCCCTCTTCCCTGAGAATATTCACCCGACGGTCAATGATGCTCTTTTCGAGCTTGAAGTCCGGTATGCCGAACCGGAGATATCCCCCCACGCTATCCGCCGCCTCGTAGAGCGTCACGGTGTGGCCGAACCGGTTCAGCATATCGGCGCAGGCGAGACCGGCGGGTCCGCTGCCGATGACGGCAACCCGCTTCCCGGTCCTCCGCTCGGGCGGGCGGGGCTGCACATACCCTTCACTGAAGGCCTTCTCAATCACCGCCAGCTCATTCTGGCGTATGGTGACGGCATCCCCGTTCACGGCGAGAACACAGGAAGCCTCGCACAGCGCGGGGCACACCCTTCCCGTAAATTCAGGAAAGTTATCGGTATCCTGCAGAATATCATAGGCAGCTTTCCAGTCACCCCGATACAGCATCTCCTGCCATTCGGGCATACTATTCTCGAGCGGACAGGCCCAGTGGCAGAAGGGAACACCGCAGTCCATGCATCGTGCAGCCTGTTGTCGTCGCCGCTCATCGGGGAGCTGCTTCTCCACCTCGCTGTAATCATGCAGGCGCTCCTCGACGGGACGATATCCCGACTCCTCCCTGTCAATCTCCAGAAACCCTCTCGGATTGCCCATCAGTAAATTACCTCCAGCTGCTCCTCATCTCTAATTGCCCGAAGCTGCTCTTCGATCTGCTGCAGTTTCATCTCCTGAAGGGCACGCTTGTATTCGAGCGGCATCACCTTGATGAACTTCGGCATGTACAGGTGCCAGTTGTCGAGGATTTCCCGGGCAACCGTGCTCCCCGTATACTCGTAATGACGTGTGAGCAGTTCCTTCACAAACTCCTGATCCTCATACTCGAGGATAGGCGTTAACTCAACCATCCCCCTGTTGCAGAAGTACTCGAAGGTCCCCTCCTTGTTGAGCACATAGGCGATGCCGCCGCTCATGCCTGCCGCGAAATTCCGGCCCACCCTGCCGAGAACGATAATTCGTCCTCCGGTCATATACTCGGCGCAGTGATCACCGGTGCCCTCCACGACGGCAACGGCACCGCTGTTGCGAACACCGAATCGCTCTCCGGCAACTCCTCGTACGAATGCTTCACCCGATGTGGCGCCGTAGAGCACGGTGTTCCCGACAATGATATTTTCCTCAGGTGCGAAGAGAGACCCTCTGGGCGGTACGGCAATCAATCTCCCCCCGGAAAGCCCTTTGCCGAAATAGTCATTCGCATCTCCCTCAAGCCGGAAGGTAATCCCCCGCGCGAGAAATGCACCGAAGCTCTGACCGGCGCTCCCGTGAAACACGCAGGTAATAGTGTCGTCAGGCAGGCCCTGTTCGCCGTAGCGCTTCGAAACCTCACCGGAGAGCATGGCGCCTGCAGCCCTATCCACATTCCCAATGGGGAATTCGATCTTGACCGGCTTCTTTTCCTCGAGGGCGGCCCTCGATCGCTTGATAAGATCCCGGTCGAGAACCCGCTCAATCCGATGGACCTGCGGCTGAACACAGGAGGTTGCCCTCCCCTCCATACTATCGGGCCGATAGAGGAGATCGGCAGGATCGAGGGTTTTCGCCTTGTCGTGTTCGAGCCGACGAATCGAGAGGAGGTCTGTTCGCCCGATGATCTCGTTGAAGGTGCGAATGCCGAGGCGAGCCATAATTTCACGCGCCTCCATGGCAATGAAGGTGAGGTACTGTATCAGATATTCCGGTTTCCCGGCAAACCGCTTCCGAAGCTCAGGGTCCTGGGTCGCGACGCCGACGGGACAGGTGTTCAGGTGACATTTCCGCATCATCAGACAGCCGAGCACGATGAGCACCGCGGTTCCGAAGCCGAACTCCTCTGCACCGAGCATTCCGGCGAGAACGATATCACGGCCCGTCTTGAGCTGCCCGTCGGTCTGCAGCCTGACCCGGCCGCGCAGATCGTTGAGAACCAGAGTCTGATGGGTTTCGGCGAGACCTATCTCCCAGGGCAATCCGGCGTGTTTTATCGAGCTCTGCGGACTCGCTCCGGTTCCCCCCTCAAAGCCGCTTATCAGAATGAGATCGGCGTGGGCTTTCGCGACGCCTGCGGCAACGGTTCCCACACCCGTTTCAGAGACCAGTTTCACGCTGACGGCAGCGGCGGGATTCGCATTCTTCAGATCGAAGATGAGCTGGGCGAGGTCCTCTATGGAGTAGATATCGTGATGCGGCGGCGGCGAGATCAGGGTCACGCCCGGTGTGGAATGGCGGGTTTGCGCAATGATCCCGTCAACCTTATAGCCGGGGAGCTGCCCCCCCTCGCCGGGCTTTGCTCCCTGCGCAATCTTTATCTGGATCTCATCGGCATTCACCAGGTAGTTGCTCGTCACACCGAAGCGGCCCGAAGCGATCTGCTTAATCGCGCTCCGTGAGAGGGTTCCATCATTTCGCGGCACGAATCGCTCAGGGTTCTCTCCCCCCTCGCCCGAGTTGCTCCTGCCGTGAATGGAGTTCATGGCAATCGCAATCGTCTCATGCGCCTCGAGGCTCAGAGAACCGAACGACATCGCCCCGGTGGTAAACCTCCTGCAGATATTCTCAACCGGCTCGACCTCTTCGAGAGGAATCTCGCTCCCCGGCACGAAATCGAAAAGCCCACGGATAAACCGTGGTTCCGCATTCTGTTCGTTGACAATACGCGCAAATTCCCGGTACCGTTCATAGTCACCGGTACTGGTTGCCCATTGCAGGAGATGAATGGTCTCCGGGTTCCAGGCATGCCGCTCGCCACTTCTCCGGTACGAATACACACCGTCGGAGGGGAGCAGCTCCGGCTTCTCGATGTATGCCCTCCGGTGCAGCATGCATGCTTCACGGGCTATCTCCTCCAGGCCGATGCCGCCGATGCGGGATTCGGTCCCGGTAAAGTACCGGTCAACGAGCTCCCTGCCCAGACCGACCGCTTCAAATATCTGGGAACCGCGGTAGCTCCGCAGCGTCGAGATGCCCATCTTCGAGAGGACTTTGAGGATTCCCTTATTGATTGCCTTTATGAGGTTTTCTTCAGCCTTCAGATAATCAATTCCCGGAGCAAGCTTATTCCTTTTCAGCAAATGATATATACTCGCAAAGGCGCCATAGGGATTAATCGCATCCGCACCGTATCCGAAGAGGAGGGCAAAATGCATTACCTCCCGTGCCTCGGCGGTTTCGATAATCAGTCCCGCTCTCGTCCGCTTTTTCCTCCGGATCAGATGATGATGGACACCGGCGCAGCTCAGCAGCGACGGAATCGGCGCCTGTTCCGAATCAACCGCTTTATCGGAAAGTATTATAATGCCATACCCCTCATCGATGCGTTTCTCTGCATCGCGGCAGAGCCGCTCCAGCGCCTCCTCGAGCCCGGCAGCGCCTTCCCGAACGGGGAAGGTACAGTGAAGCCGTATCGACCTGAAGGCATCGGCATCGAGCTGCTCTACCGTCACAATATCGGTATTGGTAAATATCGGGTTTCTGAACTTTATCCGCCTGCAGTGATCAGCGGTCTCGGCAAGGAGATTTCCCTGTTTCCCGATAAAGCTCGTCAGGGTCATGACCAGCTCCTCCCGAATCGGATCAATTGCAGGATTGGTAACCTGCGCGAATACCTGTTTAAAATAGTTGAAGAGGAGCTGCGGCTTATCGGAGAAGACCGCGAGCGGCGTATCGGTTCCCATGGAACTGGTCGGTTCCGTTCCCGTGCCGGCCATGGGCATGAGGATCTTCTCAATATCCTCCCTGTTATAACCGTGGAGGAGCTGCAGGCAGTGCAGCCGGGAATCATCGAGAGCGACGGGAACAACCTTCGCGGGGATATCGCTGAGCCTGATCCGATTGCGCTCAATCCACTCCTTATACGGTTTCTGACGCGCAATGGTCTCCTTCACCTCGTCATCCGGTATGATGCGTCCCTCATCCGTATCGATGAGGAGCAGCTTACCCGGCATGAGCCGTCCTTTGGCGGTGATCTCCTCGGGAGAAAAGGTCTGCACGCCCACCTCGGAGCCCATAACTATTATATTATCCCTGGTGATCACAAACCGGGACGGTCGAAGCCCGTTCCGATCGAGCGTTCCGCCAACATAGCGCCCATCACAGAATACCATCGAGGCAGGGCCATCCCACGGTTCCATAAAGGTGGCATGATATTCGTAGAAATGCTTCAGATCATCCGGCAGGGGGTTCTTCTCATTCCATGACTCCGGTATGAGCATCATCAGGGCATGCGGGAGCGATCGTCCGGTCATAACGAGCATCTCGAGCGCATTGTCAAAGGATGCGGAATCGCTCATCCCCGGCTCTATGACGGGGAATATTTTATCAATATCATCACCGAAAAGCTCTGATTCAAAATCCGCCTCGCGCGCCTGCATCCAGAATCGGTTCCCCTTAATCGTATTAATCTCACCATTGTGCGCTATCATCCTGAAGGGCTGCGCCAGCTCCCAGGAGGGGAACGTGTTGGTGCTGAAGCGGGAATGAACCAGCGCAATGGCACTCGAAAGTCTCAGATCCTGCAGATCGTCAAAGTAGCTCTTCACCTGCGAGGGCATCAGCATCCCTTTGTACACAACAGTTCTGCTCGAAAGCGACGGGAGGTAACAGGGAGGCACTCCTTCGACATCGGCGGAATGCATTTCGCGTTCGATGCTCTTTCGTATCACATAGAGCTTTCTCTCCAGGATGTCCCCGGCTTCACCGTTTCCCGAAAGAAACACCTGCCGCATGCGGGGCTCCGACTGCCGTGCGATCTCGCCGATATCGGAATTATCAACCGGCACCTCCCGCCAGGCAACAATGCGATACCCCTCGTCCCGAACAACGCGCTCAATCGCGCTCACACAGTAATCGGCTGCCCGGTCATCACGGGGCAGAAAAACCATTCCCGTACCGTAGGCTCCCGGTTCGGGGAGGCCGGGTATCTCGTCGGCGTAAAAGAGATGGGGAACCTGCATCATAATGCCGGCCCCATCGCCGGTTCTGTTGTCAGCCGATTCAGCGCCCCGGTGCTCCATCCGCTCGAGCACCTCGAGTCCGCGCCGGATGATATCGTACGACCGCTCGCCATGAATGCTGGCGACGAATCCGATACCACAGGAATCATGCTCGTAATAACTTCGGTATAATCCTTTTCGGTAAACCCTTCCCTGCATAAAACCATCCATCGACATCGCTCGGAACAAGCTCGACTCCCCATCGCCGGGAGAAATCCATCACTCGGTCAAGAGTGCGCTTCAAGCTCTTTCGGCGAAAATTCATAAGAGGCTCCTGTTAGTACTACTAAAGGTATCTTCAGCAGATCACTGATTCAATAATAAATTCTTCAATAATGTTACGGGGTGGTAAAATTATTCATTCGGAAAATGTTACGGTTATGTTAAAAATATCGGAGAACAAAAAAAGTAATGGCAAATGCTTTCATTATCCATTTAATGTTGAAAAGCGTATGGCGATTCTGCAACAAGCAGGAAACCATATGTGATGGGAATGAAAAAATAATGTGAATAACTTCCAACGATGCTATAGTGATAGGGAATATCCTGCAAACGAGTACACCGATTACACCGTTGATGACAGCGTATAATGAAAGCGAAGCTCATACTTGAGGATGGCACAATCTATTACGGCTCTTCCTTCGGCGCCGATATCGAAGGGAGGGGCGAAGTTGTCTTCAACACCAGCATGACAGGCTATCAGGAGATACTCACCGATCCCTCCTATCGCGGACAGATTGTCTGCATGACCTACCCCCTCATCGGCAACTACGGTGTGAACGGCGATGACAGTGAATCGGATAGAATTCAGGTCGAGGGCTTCGTCGTCAGGGAGGCGAGCAGGATCGCAAGCAATTACCGGAGCGAGGGAGAACTTCGAGCGTACCTCACCAGGCACGGCATTGCCGGCATTGAGGGGATTGACACCAGGGCGCTGACCCGCCGGCTGCGGGAAAAGGGCTCACTCAGGGGAATTATTTCGACAGCACGAGACGGCGACGAGGAGCTCATCCGGCGGGCACTGGCGATTCCGGACATGCAGGGGAGAAATCTCGCCGATGAGGTAACGTGCGACCGAACAACCATCTGGAACGAAACGGGAATTCTCCATATCGTGGTCATCGACTGCGGCGTAAAACTGAACATCCTCCGGGAGCTCGCACAGCGGGACTGCCGGGTGACGGTTGTCCCTGCAACGGTGAGTATGGATGAAATCCGTGACCTGAAGCCCGACGGCGTCCTCATCTCCAATGGTCCGGGCGATCCGGAGCCGGTCAGCAATGTCATCAACATCGCCGGAGAATGTATGGGCAGCATTCCCCTCTTCGGCATCTGTTTGGGGCATCAGATACTGGGCATCGCCCTGGGGGGGAGAACCTACAAACTCACGTTCGGCCATCACGGCGGAAATCATCCCGTGAAGGACCTGCGCACCGGCAGCATAGCGATTACCGTACAAAATCACAACTTCTGTGTCGATACCGACTCCCTGAATCGGGATGCGGTCGAAATAACCCATATCAATCTCAACGATAATACCGTCGAAGGGATCCGGCATCGCCGGCTGCCGGTCTTCTCGGTGCAGTTCCATCCGGAAGCGCGCCCCGGCCCCAACGACTCGAAGCACCTCTTTGACGAATTTGTCAGCATGGTAAAAAAACATGCCGAAGAGAACTGACATACAGAAGATACTGATAGTGGGCTCCGGCCCCATCGTTATCGGCCAGGCCTGCGAGTTCGATTATTCGGGCGCCCAGGCCTGCAAGGCGCTCAGGCAGGAGGGCTACGAAATTGTTCTCATCAACTCAAATCCCGCCACCATCATGACCGATCCCGAGCTCGCCGATGCCACCTATATAGAACCGATAACCCCCGAAGTACTGGAGAAAATAATTATAAAGGAGCGACCCGATGCGATTCTCCCCACCCTGGGGGGGCAGACCGCTCTGAATATCGCCTCAACGCTCGCAGCATCCGGCGTCCTCGATCAGTACCGTGTTGAGATGATTGGCGCGAACAGCGACGTTATATCCAAAGCCGAGGATCGGAAGCTCTTCAAAGCGGCAATGGAGCATATCGGCCTCGACCTCCCCCGCAGCTCCTATGCCTACAGCATCGAGGAGTGCAGGGCCATCGCCTGTGAGATAGGATACCCTGTCATTATCAGACCGAGCTTCACCCTGGGAGGTACCGGCGGCGGCATGGCGTCCGGCGAATCCGAGCTTGAGCGAATTGCCCGATTCGGCCTCGACGTCAGCATGATTCACGAGATACTCATCGAGGAGTCGATTATCGGCTGGAAGGAGTTCGAGCTGGAGGTTATGCGGGACCTCAAGGACAACGTCGTAATCGTCTGCTCTATCGAGAATCTCGACCCGATGGGAGTTCACACCGGGGACAGCATAACCGTCGCACCGGCACAGACCCTCACCGACGCCGAGTATCAGCGGATGCGTGATGCTTCCATTGCAATCATGCGGGAGATCGGTGTCGAAACCGGCGGCTCCAATGTTCAGTTTGCCGTGAATCCGGAGAACGGCCGGATGGTCGTTATCGAGATGAATCCCCGCGTGTCACGGAGCTCGGCCCTCGCGAGCAAGGCAACCGGATTCCCCATCGCGAAGATTGCCGCAAAGCTCGCCGTCGGCTACACCCTCGACGAGATTCCCAACGATATCACCAGGAAGACGCTGGCATGCTTTGAGCCGACAATAGATTATTGCGTCGTGAAGATACCCCGCTTCACCTTCGAGAAGTTCCCTGAAGCGGACTCGACGCTGGGCGTCTCTATGAAATCGGTGGGCGAGACCATGGCCATCGGGAGAACTTTTAAAGAAGCGCTTCAGAAGGGCTTCAGGGGACTCGAAACGGGAAGGAGCGGTCTGGACAACCGGTACGCGGGAACTCCCGCATCCCTCGACAGAGAAGCGCTGCTCGAGGCAGTCCGGCGTCCTGCTGCGGAGCGGCTCTTTTCCGTCAAGCACGCCCTGTTACAGGGAGTGAGCATCAAGGAGGTCGCCGCCGCATCAGGAATAGATCCCTGGTTTTTAAAGAACATCCAGGAGATTGTAGAGCTTGAGAAGAATATTTCGGCTGATACCCTCGATCGCGATCTCCTCCTTCAGGCGAAGCAGTACGGCTTCAGCGATATGCAGATTGCCGAATTGACCGGCTCAGACGAAGGCACGGTTCGGGAGCTGCGGAAAAAACACCGTATCATCCCCACCTATAAAGCGGTCGATACCTGCGGCGCCGAGTTCGAGGCTTTCACCCCCTACTACTATTCGACCTATGAGATGGAGAACGAGGCGCTCCCTTCGGATAAGAAGAAGATTATCGTCCTCGGCGGCGGCCCGAACAGAATCGGACAGGGGATCGAGTTCGACTACTGCTGCTGCCATGCATCTTTTGCCCTCAGAGCGATAGGATTCGAAACCATCATGGTCAATTCCAATCCCGAGACGGTCTCCACCGATTACGATACCTCGGACCGGCTCTACTTTGAGCCGCTCACCTTCGAAGACGTTATGAACATTGTCGAAAACGAAAAACCGACCGGCGTTATTGTACAGTTCGGCGGACAGACGCCCCTCTCCCTTGCCGGCGCGCTGTCGCAGGCAGGTGTTCCCATCATCGGCACGAGTGTCGAATCGATCGATATGGCCGAGGACCGCGACAGGTTCAGCAGGGTCCTGAAACAGGTGGGATTGAAACAGACCGATAACGCTTCTGCCAGAACCGTCGAAGAGGCGCGATCAATGGCCGGCGAGATAGGATATCCGGTCATGGTGAGACCATCGTATGTGCTGGGCGGCAGGGCGATGAACATTGTCTATGACGCGGCGGAACTTGAAGAGATCATTGCCGAGGCGCTCGACGCGGCACCTGGTCACCCCATCCTCATCGATAAATTCCTGGAGGACGCAATCGAGATCGATGTGGATGCACTCTCCGACGGGTCATCGACTGTCATCGGCGGCATCATGGAGCACATCGAAGAGGCGGGAATACACTCGGGTGACAGCGCCTGCGTCATCCCGCCGCACACCATCACCGAGGAGATCATCGAAAAGATTAAAAAAGCGACAGAGGATCTGGCACGCGCATTATCGGTGCGGGGATTGCTCAATATTCAGTTCGCCGTGAAGGATGACGATATATACGTACTGGAAGTGAATCCGCGCGCCTCCCGGACGGTTCCCTTTGTGAGCAAGGCAACGGGGGTTCCCCTCGCGAAGATCGCATCCCTCGTCATGGTCGGGAAATCACTCGAAGAGCTCGATTGCACCGCCGACATCGCCATCAATCACGTTGCCGTCAAGGAATCGGTGCTCCCCTTCTCGCGGTTCTCGGGTGTCGATATCGTCCTCGGCCCCGAGATGAAGTCAACCGGTGAGGTTATGGGCATTGATTCGAATTTCGGCATCGCTTTTTACAAGTCGCAGGAGGGGACGGGACAGGGGCTCCCCCGGGAGGGGAACGTTTTTATCAGCGTTGCCAATCAGTTCAAGCGGGACATCATATTCATCGCCAAAAAGCTGGCCGATCTCGGATTTGCCATTTATGCAACCAGGGGAACCAAACGGGTTCTGGAGAATAACAACCTCGAGGTTATCCATGCCCGAAAGATCGGTGACGCCGGGTACACAAACCTCGACCTCATTCGAGACCATACAATCGATCTCATCATCAACATCCCCTCGGGGAAAAAGTCGCAGAACGATTCCTGGCTCATACGGAGCTCGGCCGTGCTCTACGGCATTCCCTGCATTACGACGCTGCAGGGTGCCCAGGCAGCGGTGAACGGTATCGAGGCCGTTATCAGGTCCGACTATGAAGTAAAGTCGATACAGGAATACGCCCGCGGAAAAGCGACCGGATCGATTACGTAACGCCCCTTCACATCAAAGTACCTGAACCTCGCCAACGAAGAGCTGCCGGGTCTCTTCCGTAACGCCCGCATGCATCTCCGACAGAATACCGAAGCTGCTTACCGTATACCGGAATCATATCAAGTCGGCAGAGGCTTGTACAACCCCTCGCATCATGGTAACTCGCTCAATGTTACAGACATGTTACGGACAGATTTCCGAAATGTAAAATAACCCCGCAATTTACCTCACTGCTCACCCATACTCTTGACATCGAGAGCACTGATCCGCTTTTTTATGATATGCGCTCCGTCATCACATCAAGCGATTGTGATGACCCGAACATGCAACAGTGAAGAGGATATTACCGGCAAGGAGGTTTTGATGAAACTTGTTATTGCAGTTATACGACCCGAGAAGCTCGCTGATGTAAAAAAGGAGCTCAAGGACGCGAGCGTCAACCTGATGACCGTGGTAAATGTCATCGGCTCCGGGAGGCAGAAGGGATACCCCGAGACCTATCGGGGAGTGGAGCATGAGATCAAGCTCCTCAAGAAGGTCGAAATCCAGATAGCGATTAATGATGATTATGTGGAACCGACCATCAAGGCGATCACGAGAGGGGCCAAAACCGGAACCATTGGTGACGGCAAAATCTTCATTATCCCCATCGAGGAGTGTATCCGAATCCGAACAAGCGAACGGGGGACACGAGCAATTGGATAATCGTACCTGTTTACAAACCACATTAATGTATACGAGGAGGAAGACATGAACGCAGGGAATATCGACTGGGCACTGTTCATCTCGCTGGTCGTTCTCGGCATTGCCGCACTGCTAATCTATCTGAAGGTCAATCTCAAGATATGCGAACCGAATGAAATACTCATCTTCTCCGGCAGAAGGCGAAAGCTCAAAACGGGAGAGATAAGGGGATACCGGATTATCCGTGGGGGCTGGGGATTGCGGATGCCCATCATCGAGCGCGTATCACGGCTCTCCCTGGCAACAATACCGCTGACCATCGAGATTGAAGGCGCTCTCAGCAACGGCATGATACCGCTCAACATCGTTGCCGTTACCCATGTAAAAATTGCCTCACAGGAGGGAGCGGGGCTTGAGAATGCCGTCGAGCGCCTCCTCGGAAAATCGGCTCTCGAGATTGAGTCCATCGCGAAAAATACTCTCGAGGGGATTCTCCGCGGCGTTATCGCAACGGTCACTCCCGAGGATGCCAACTATAACCGGCTCGAGTTTGAGAAACGGGTTTTTGAGATTGCCAGGGAAGAGCTCCGGAATCTGGGATATACCCTCGATTCAGTCAAGATAGAAGATCTTAGGGACTCACAGGGATACCTCGAAGCGGTGGGAAGGCAGCGAAATGCCCTCGTGCAGCGCGATGCCCGCATCAAGGAAGCCGAGGCAGAGAGTGAGGCCCGTATCGTCGAAGCGGAATCCAAGAAGAAGGCCTCGGACATTGAGCTCAAATCGCAGGTCGCCATTCAGGAATATGAGGCCGGCTACCGGAACAGAAAGGCATCACTGGACGAGGAGACCAACCGGCTTGAGGCGAAGGCGGAGTTTGCCCGGAGGATCGAGGAGCTCAATCAGCAAAAAACCCTCGAAACGGTGAAGACCGAAGTCAATGCAAATAAGTATCACGCCGAGGTCATCATCCCGGCGGAGGCCGACAGGAGAGCCAATGAGATGAAATCCATCGGCCAGGCAGCATATCTCAAAGAGCAGGGACTGGCAATGGCCAGCGCCGTGAAGGAGATGCGAGCGGAATGGGAGAACGGCGACAGCAGGGAGCTCTTCATGCTGCACCTTCTCCCGAACATCGTCGAGAACATCTCTAAGGTCATTGCAGACAACCTCAAGGTCGAGAAGCTGGTGGTCATGGGGAACGGCGGGATACCCAGTCATATCGGCGATGTCACCTCGAGCGTCGTAACCTTTCTCGAGCAGATTAAGAATGCCACCGGCGTCGATCTCACGAGTATTGTCAATGGAAACGGAAAGCATTCCCTGCCCATCAAAAAGGAGCTGGAATAGGAGCGAAGAATGGAAGCTGTATTTGAAGAGATTTATACGGTTAACGGGGATAAGGATTTCACTTCAATTGTTGAAATTCTACAGATCATCAAGGAGAAGCGCATCGAATTCCTTGATCTGAAATTTGCAGACCTCTTCGGCAGGTTGCACCACTATACGGTAACCGCTGACCGGGCGGAGGAGGATCTCTTTGCCACCGGAACGGGATTTGACGGTTCCTCAATCAGGGGCTTTCAGTCAATCAACAAGAGCGATATGCTGATGCGGCCCGATGCGAACACCGCTTTTATCGATCCCTTCTTTGACCATCGCACCCTGAGTTTCTTCTGCGATATCGTCGATCCGGTGAAGCGACAGCGGTACACGAAGGATCCCCGGTACGTCGCTCAGCGGGCGGTCGAGCATTTGAGAAGCACCGGGATAGCCGATACGGCATACTTTGGTCCCGAGCCTGAATTCTTTATCTTCGACTCCGTACGGTACGAGCAGACCCAGAATCGCGCTCTGTACGAGGTCGACTCCTCAGAGGCGTACTGGAACTCCGGAAAGGGCGAGGGAAATCTCGGATACAAGATCGGCTACAAGGAGGGATACTTCCCGGCGGCACCTTCCGATCAGCACCACAATCTCCGGTCAAAGATGGTGGAGGTTCTGAGGAGCTGCGGCGTGCCGGTCGATCTCCATCACCACGAGGTCGCCACGGCAGGCCAGACCGAGATAGGGCTCAGGGTGGACGAGCTGGTCGAACAGGCAGACGCCCTCCTGAAGTACAAGTATATCATCAAGAATGTCGCCCGCCGCTACGGCAAGACGGTTACCTTTATGCCCAAACCGATATTCATGGACAACGGCTCCGGCATGCATACGCATATCAGCCTCTGGCAGGAGGGGAAAAATGTCTTCTACCAATTCGGACGATATGCGGATATCAGTGAAACCGCCGAGTATTTCATCGGGGGGCTCTTTGCCCATATCAAGGCCGTGCTCGCTTTCGCCGCACCGATTACCAATTCATACCGACGGCTGGTTCCGGGCTACGAGGCGCCCATCAATCTCGTCTACTCGGCCCGAAACCGATCGGCAGCGGTGCGGATTCCCATGTACAGCGAAAGTGAAAAAGCAAAGCGAATCGAGTTCCGCTGCCCCGACCCCTCCTGCAATCCACACCTCGCCTTCGCAGCGATGATCATGGCGGGAATCGACGGGATTGAGAACCGGATTGCACCGCCCGATCCCATCGACGAGGATATTTACGAGCTCAATCCGGAGGAGATGCACAGCATCGGCCTGACACCGGGAAGTCTCAGGGAATCCATTGACGGGCTCGAAGATGATAACGACTTCCTGCTGAAAGGCAGCGTTTTTTCAAAGGAGCTCATTGAAAGCTACATTCGGTACAAGCGAAAGAATGAGATCGATCAGGTAGCATTACGGCCCCATCCCTGGGAATACTCACTCTACTACGAAATCTAACAGGAGGAATACCAATGCGATCCCGTATAGTAACCATTTTCATACTCGCCGCCCTTGTCCTGGGAGCCGGCATGCTCGGTGCCGAAGAGATGAATGAAACACCGACACCGAGGATCAGTGCTGATGTGACAGAGCAACTGGAATCGTTCAAGGTGCTCCTGCTCAACGGCAGGGTCATTGCAGATACCGTATGGGTGTTGATTGCCGGCATGCTCGTCTTCTTTATGAATCTCGGCTTCGGCATGGTTGAGGCCGGCCTTCAGCAGGAAAAGAACTCGGTAAATATCTGCGCCAAGAATTTCATCGTTTTCGCCATCGCCAGCATCGCCTTCTGGTTCATCGGGTGGGGACTGATGTTCGGCGACGGTGTCGGATTCCTGGGGCTCAAGGGAATATGGATGCTCGGCGGAATGGACAACAGCCCGGCCACCGGCGACATGTACCGGGGAGTGTACTCGGCGATAAGCTGGGCGGGGGTTCCCCTCTTTGCGAAGTTCTTCTTCCAACTCGTTTTCGCCGCAACGGCAGCGACCATCGTCTCGGGCTCCGTTGGCGGCCGGATAAAGTTCGGCGCCTTTGTTATATTCTCATTCCTGCTGGTCGGCATCATGTACCCGATAACCGGCCACTGGATATGGGGTGGGGGCTGGCTGCAGGAGCGCGGTTTCTGGGATTTCGCCGGTTCCACGGCGGTCCATTCGGTCGGCGGCTGGGCCGCGCTGGCCGGCGTCCTTGTTCTCGGTCCGCGTATCGGAAAGTACAATCCCGACGGAAGCGTCAATCCGATACCCGGTCACAGCATGACACTCGCAACCATCGGCGTCTTTGTTCTCTGGCTGGGATGGTTCGGCTTCAACCCCGGATCAACCATGGCAGCTATCGCGGAAGATATCGCCCGCATATGCGTAACCACCAATCTCGCCGCAGCCGCCGGCGCCCTCGCGGCAACCATTACCGCATGGGTTGTCATAGGGAAACCCGATCTCTCGATGATACTCAATGGCTCGCTGGCCGGCCTGGTCGCTATCACCGCACCCTGCGCCTATGTAGAACCGGGAGCGGCAATCATCATCGGATTCATCGGCGGCATACTGGTTGTCGTCTTTGTCATCGCCTTTGACCGATGGGGAATCGACGATCCCGTCGGCGCAACGTCAGTACACCTGGTCAACGGCATCTGGGGAACGCTCGCCGTGGGCCTCTTCGCCGCTGCACCCTATGCCGGCAGAGAGGGACAGCCTCCCATCGGGCTCTTCTACGGCGGCGGTATCAGCTCTTTCGCGAATCAGGTTGTGGGCGTGGTGACAGTCGGTGCCTTCACCTTCATCCTCAGCTGGGTTGCCTGGGTCATTATCAACGCAATAATGGGAATCCGCGTATCCCGCGAGGAGGAGCTCCGCGGCCTGGACATCTCCGAGCACGGCATGGAGGGATATCCCGATTTCGAATCCTACATGCTGAAGTAGGAGAATGGATTACGTATGTGCATATTCATTAAGAGTGAAAGAGCATAGAGCTATTGACAGGAGTTACAGGATTTGATGAGCGGTTAATGATGTAACAGGTAACGCGTGACAGGCAACAGGTGACGGGTAACGGATGATTGAAGAAGAAGTTGATGACAGCATACCACCGATCACCTGTTACCTGTTACTTGTTACACGTAATCATACATAGTTTTTTCGCTGGAAGGGAGAATGTCACTGAAAGGCGACCTCCATGATAAGCACGGGAATTTCATACCTCGATAAACAGAGCGGCGGCCTGCGGCTCGGGGATAATGTCGTCTGGCAGGTCTCAAATGCCGTTCCCGTTG
>CAZZCF010000006.1:8731-76845 GCA_964652955.1 uncultured Leptospirales bacterium | reverse complement strand
TGATACGTTCTTTGATTACTCTAATTTAGTAGATGAGAAGATATATGATAGAATAAACAAATCTCGTTTTAATTTCCAGAAAGAAAAACTTCTGATCACTGTCAGCGGTGGCGTTTCAAGTTTTATCTTTCAATTCGGGGACAGTATTCAGATAGATAACATTGAAATAGAAGACTCATTCAAAAAGCTTCAGAGTGAGGCTGATGATGCCCTGTATGAGGCAAAGTATCTCGGTAAAAATCGATACTGCATCTACTCAAAAGAGAAAGAAGGAGATTATCCAAAAATAAGAGAGCAGTATCTGAAGAAACGATTACTGTTAGAATGAATTGCATTCTCCGTAATGCTCTTTTTACATAGATAGCGTTAGCATCTTCATGTCAAACGGTACATGGAATGTCCCTCTTGCTCGGTGAAATACTGGTTGAATCAGGCGAGATATCAAACGAACAGCTCCTGGAAGCTCTTCAATTTCAGAAAGAAAATGGCGGGTTGCTGGGAGAAATACTCGTTGGTCTGGGATACATCAATGACGAGAAGCTCAAAGAGTATCTCAAAGATCAATGGCGACGTGCAAAGTAATTCGATTGTAATAAAAGGAAGAAAACATAAACAGGAACAGCCATCATCGTACAAACAAACCGTTAGGGGAAAGACTCTTACAGGGGACAGCAATGAAAAGGGTTTTACGAATAGTTGCTCTCCCCATCAACTTCAGTGCATTGGTATCCTGTGGTAAAAGGAAAAATCCTTTCAACTGAGCAGCATTCATACGCTGAGCTCATCCAGCATCCTGTAATAAGCGAAGGCACCCCGAATGCCCACCCATTTGAGCGGTTCGGGCGGAACAAAGGGGAGCGAGGCATTCAGAAGGGGGAGTTCCTTCCACCGATCACTATCATTGGCATAGAGATCTGCAATGACCTTCCCGAAGAAGAATGCCAGATTAACACCATGAGCATTATAGGATAACCCGTAAAAAATATTATTCAGCCCGCCGGTAACCCCCACTGATGCGCTGAAATCAAGAGACATCCCCAGAACACCGTTCCAGCTGTATTCGAATTGAATATGCGAGAGCTTCGGATACACCCTGATCAATTCTTGCTTCATATCAAGAAAGGCTTCATCGCGATCTACCCGATAGATAATGCCATTATTGAAGAAATAGTAGGCTTTCCCCCCGGCGACGAAGATACGGTTATCGGTGGTATTCCCGATATGGTAGAGATAATTCCTCCTGTCCGCAAAGGGTATCCTGTTCCGCCATCCCAGCTCAGAGAATATCGATTCGGAGAGCGGTGGCGTTACCGCCATCTGTGTATGAATGGCAAGCACACTGTTCTTAAAATACCCGAGCTTTGTCGTATAACCGTTCGTTGCCAGCACCACTGCCTTCGCTTTTACGGTGTGCTTCTGTTCGCCGACGGTGAGCGTTATTACTTCACCTTCCTCTATCGCAGAGACAGGGCTCTCCTCGTATATCACGGCTCCGTATCGCTCTGCAGCTTTCTTGAGAGCGTGAACCAGCTTCATGGGATTAATCTCCCAGACACGAGGATCGTAAAGAGCCCCGTAATACACATCGGTCCCCAGCGAATGAACTGTTTTCTCCCGATCCCACCACTCAATGGGAATACCGAGGGAACGCTCGGTTTCTGCATACGATTTCATCTCCGCTAACTGATTCTCATTGACAGCAACAGAGAGCTTTCCCCGATGGCAAATCTCGGACCCAAATCCTTCACTCCTGGCCAGCTGCTTGAGCTCGTGAAGGCTCTCAATGGTCATATCATCCATACGCTTATGTGTTTTAATATCGGAGAAAATTTTCATATGATCCTTAGCCGGCTGTGGCCCGACCAGTCCCCCGTTTCTTCCCGAACCCCCGTAACCCACATGCTTTGCCTCAAATACGGCAACAGAACGGCCGGGAAACATCTTCTTAATGTGATAGGCCGATGAGAGACCGGTATATCCTCCACCGATAACTGCGACATCCAGCTCAATATCTTCCGTAAGAGGTGAATTCTTCGGCGGCCGATAATGTGCCCAGAGGCTGTTATTGGAATCGAACTCCAACACCTCTTTGAACATCAGCGGTGAAGCGATTTCCATTGCCACGACTCCCACAGCCACACCACCAGCGGCAAGTGCAGATTTCTTAAAAAATCCTCTTCTCGTTGTCCCTTTATCCACCTGAATCCTCAGAGGTGTAGATTTTCTTCAACAGCCATGCAAAATTTTCACCCAGTGTTTTCATGGTATCCAGACCCTCGGTATCGGAATTGACGTCGCCAATCTGCCTCCCAACACCGACATTCCAATAGCTCGAACCGGGTATAATCATCTGATTGATCGTAAAAAAGTGATTAATTGAATCGAAAGCATGAACAGAACCTGCACGACGCATGGGTATCACCGCTGCTCCCAGCTTCCTTCTAAACATATCACCATTCGCTTTTGCCACCATGCCGGCTCTATCAATGAGCGCTTTCATATCTGCATTTATATCTGCAAAGTAAGTGGGAGATCCGAGAATAATCCCCTCCGCGGCGAGCATCTTCTCGATGCACTCATTCACGATATCGTTCGTCACCGAACATCGCTGATTCTTGTTCTCAACGCATTTGAAACAGGCGCGGCAACCGGTTATCTTCTTGCCGGCGAGGTCTACAAATTCAGTTTCAATGCCCTGATTTTCCAGCTCGTCGAGCACAAGCTTGATGAGTATCGTCGTATTGCCGTCCTTCCTGGGACTACTATTAAAAGCTACTACCTTCATGTGAACTACCTCCTCATTAACGATTGAATTATTCAGCTCTTATCCTTGAAAGAGTAATCGTCTGATTGCATCTCCTACCGTTCGCACGGCATCAGGCGGTCATATACACGCACATTCATATAATACCCTTGAGATAGGTGTTTATAAGGACACTTCCAAAAACAACGTTTTTGTCGTGCTCCTTGTGAGCAGTATTGTAAAACCCTTTTCATCTCATCAGTTTCACAGGTTGAAAAGAGTTTTTTTGTGCTCATAAGGACACTTCCAAAAACAACGTTTTTGTCGTGCTCCTTGGCCAGCGTTGTTTTGCACATCCTGTGCCCACTGGCATGCGCGACATCGTGTCGCTGTGAGCAGTATTGTAAAACCCTTTTCATCTCATCAGTTTCCTGAAACTACCGGGTCATGCTAAAACCGGATGACTCCAACAAGTCCGGCACTTAGAACGGCAACGTGCCGACGAGACTCCGGTAAACCGCTTCGGTGCTCTCCCCTGAAACGACCTTCACCAGCCCGTCCGCTTCCATCTTCAGAAGGTGAGCAAGAATCTGCAAACGGCCTGCCTGGCGCAGTATGGGGTGCATATCAGCATAAATCTCCTCCGCCATATCCGGAATAGAACGGTTACCGGATTCAAGCTGCTTGAGGATCTGTATCTCACGTAAGACCCGATGGGCAATATATTCATCAATTTTGGCATAGGGATCATTAATGGGTGATCCGTGACCGGGTAATATTCTCTTCAGCGGGAGAGCCGCCATGCGGTGCAGACTCTCCATATACTGAATCATGTCTCCGCTGGGGGGAACAATGATAGCAAAGGTGCTCCCGATGACCTGATCACCGGTAAAGAGGGATCCGCTCAATTCCTCAAGAAAACAGAGATGACCTGCCGTATGACCGGGCATGTGAAAAACCCGTATTCGTATTCCGGGGACATCAATGATATCTCCTTCATCAATTGTATGGTCAATTGACTCCTGTGGAAACATCTCCCTGAAAAAAGTCGCCTCATACCGATGCGCGTATACGGGTGCCCCGGTCTCTCGGATTATTGCGGCAAGCGCACCGACATGATCAAGATGCGCATGGGTTATGAGAATCGCTTTCAGATTGGGCTTCCCGAGATCCCGCCAGGCATTGAGAATGCTATCGATGGATTCCGGTGTGGGATACCCCGCATCGATGATGAGCATCTCAGCGGTTCCGAGAAAGTAGACATTACTCACCTCCCATTCAGCCGGACCGAAAGGCGGCATCTGCAGTCGTCGGATGCAGGGGGTGATGACTTCCATCGACTCAGGAATCCTCTCCCTGCTGCTTGATAAGCATGCTCGCCATGAGATATGCCTGATTCCGATCCTCAACCTTCGTCGCATCATCAAGTGACGAGAGGTTGATTCCGGCATTCAGCGCCTCCTTGGTCATCCGAAGTCCCATCGGCGATTTGCCGATCATCTCCTCTGCCATTGCCCGCGCAGAAAGAAACAGCTCTCCAGGCTCACACAGCCTGTTTACCAGACCGATACGGTATGCCTCATCAGCAGGAACCCTGTTGCCGGTCATGCACATCTCAGCGGCATGTCCCCATCCGACGATCCGCCAGAGGAAATAGCTCGAACCGACATCGGCACCGCCAAGACCGATGTTAATGTACTGCGCGCAGAAGACGGCATCGCGGCTCGCCAGCCGTATATCTGAAGCAATCGCGAAAGAGAGACCACCACCGAGGGCATAGCCATGAACCGCGGCAATAATGGGCTGCGGACAGGTCCTCATCAACCTGATGATTTTCGAGAATCCCTTCTGCGAATAGTAAATCGCCTCGGAGCTGACGCCCTGCTTCCTGAATCCGCCGCCCTCCTCGAAAGCATCCTTCAGATCGACACCGGAACAGAACCCCTTATCACCGGCCCCCCGGAGAATGAGAACCCGCACTCCTAAATCGTTCTGCCGTTCATTCCAGAAGTGATTGAGTTCATCAAGCATCTCCCGATTTATGGCATTGACCACTTCCGGGCGGTTATAGGTCAGGATGCCGATACTGCCATCAACGTCATAGGAAAGCGTTTGATACTCCATGTAATCTCCTTATTATCTCAATAATCGCTCCCACGCCTCTGCAAAATGTTCAGGTATAAAGGAAAGATGTCAAGGGAAAACCGGTGCTCACCCTCAGTGTATGATAATGTGGCACTTATCATCGGTATTGATAGTACAGGATTGTCCAATGACTTCGTCCGGTTTCATCTGTGCCAGACGACCGGGTTCTCTGCCTTCGAGATTTGCAATGAACTGTCCCTCATCGGTGCTCCCGTGCAGAGAATCCATGGATCATTGTACTGACCGCGCGCCGGATTTTCATATATGATAGTATAACTCACAATCTCTACTGCACCGGCCGGAACGGAATCAATGGTCGGGCGGAATCTGTGCGTCTTCACGGTATGCATTTCGAAGCTCATCTGAAGATGCACCGGAAGAGAGAGCGCTCTCCTCCTCCACGAGCACAACAGCCTGGTGAGCAGAGGATGCTCCTGCAATGACAACCGGCCGCACTCTCCGGCTCCTCGTCTCAACATCTATTTGGCAATGATCATGTACGTCGCCAGGGCCTTCGCAACGAGATCCCCCTTCCCATTGGTTACCTCAACTTCACCAAGTGCGATTCTGCTTCCCTTATTAACGATTTTCGCCTCTGCCACGATTTCACCGCCGTTGATGGGCTTCAGGTAATTAATCTTCATCTCAACAGTGGCGATGGTCTCACCTTTCCGAGTCATGCCAACCAGGGCCATGGCAACAGCCGAGTCAGCAACAGAGAATATGGCTCCTCCGTGGACAACACCCATCGGATGAAGAAGCTTCTCTGCAAAGGGAAGTTTCACCTTTGCCCATCCCTTCCTGATATCAACGAGCTCCATGTCAAGGAGCGACCAGAAGGGAGTATCCGTGTTCATCTTATTCATTAACATATCTTTGAAGTCTGGAGAGAGATCTTCATATTCAGACATTTTGAAAACTCCTCTGTATATCCTTACTTATTCAACAGCAGATCTGAGCTCATTCATAAAAGGAGCGCGTTCCATCACCTCTATTCGATAACGGGGAGTGATGATGATCAATTCTCATCGACGCACATCAGTTTGATGTATTATAATTTGGGCACTCTGCGATAGCGGCGCTTCATCTACGCGAGAAAGTCCTTGCACCGGTGAATCCCGACAACCGGATTTAAGGACCAGTCATCCGCACCGACATAATCCCGAACGGCTTCAGTGGTGGGACCACCGCCGATGATAACATATCTCCCCTTCCGCAATCCGCGTTCCTCCAACAGATCGACTACTTTTTTCATCGACTCAAAAGCCGGAGTAATTAGCGACGACATGGCAATAATCCGCGCATCCGTTCTGGCAACCTCATCGACGAACTTCTCGGGGGGAGTATCAACACCGAGATCGGTTACCGTGAATCCACTCGCATCGAAGAGCGTTGCAACAATATTCTTCCCCAGATCGTGAATATCACCCTTCGGCGTCCCGATGACAACCGATCCTATTGAAGCAACCTCCCCTTTCCGTTCGATGAGCGGCTTGAGGGTATTGACGACCTGCTTGAATAGCTCACCCGAGAGGATGAGCTCCGAGAGGAAGTACTCACCGCTGCTGTAGAGCTCACCAACGATGTCCATACCCGACTTACACTCATCAAGAACAGCAAGTGGTTCAACACCACTTGAAAGCGCTTCTTGAACCAGGCGCTCAACGTCATCATACACCAGATTGCCGAAGGCAGCAGCAATATCTCCCATCGGCTGTACTTCTTTCACCGCTTCCTTCTCAACCACCGCTGCCGGATGGACCTTCCTGCTCACCTTCTTTCCTCGATAGCTCTTCCCCGTTTCAACCATCGCCCTGAGATTCTCAGGTTTGACATCAACAGGGCACTCGCATCCCGTGGTCAGCATGAAGCCGCCTCCGTCTCCCACCTCGTCGATGACCCTTTTGCAGTATTCGACAATCTCCTCGGGTTTTCCCAGCGACAGCAATGCCGCCGGCACATCCCCGCTGATGCACATGTGATCACGCAGAACCTCCTTGGCCTGAAAGATGTCAGTGGTTCCATCGAGATCGCAAACGCACTTTCCCCGGGGAAGCTGCTTGAGATAGGGGAGATTGATTCCCCAGTCGGTATCAAAGTGTAGCCAGGGCAGAATCCCCTCAGAAACAAAGGCATCGACGTAGCGCTGGAGAAACGGCCATTCAAAGCGCTCGAATATCTCCAGCCGGTAATAATACCCCGAACCACGCTCCAGAACAATAAAGGCGACGTTTTTGTCGTTATTCCTGCAGCACTGAATCGTATTGGCAATGATATCATCGCACGATGCCTTCATCGCCGCCTCAACCTTGTCAGGCACCTGGTAGAGATCCTTGGTGAACTCGGTCAGGGTGCGGCTGAGTGAAAAAGCCATCAATACCGAATCGACGGCTGCACCGAGAAATATCGGCATCCCCTGCTCCTCGCATATCTTTGTGTCCTCAACATACAGCTGATTGGAGAAGGTTTGCATGGTAATGAACTTTTCAAATGATTTACCGCTCATCTTTTCATAATGCTGATCCCAGAAGCTGTTCCAGCCGAGGGACGCTATCGCATCATAATCCTCACGGCTGAAGAGAACACGCTCGTCAATCTGATAGAGATCATCCTCAGCAAGCTGCTTGCCGGGAATGAGATTTCTGACGGGAGCGCCCATGAGCTTTCCGGGGAGCATGGGATAGTAGTAATTGGGCTTGCTCCCTATATCATACCCGAAGTCCTTATAACATCGGAGCAGCGCTTCGCGGGCGACATTGTGATCGCGCCACGCCTCCGCCTGTTTGATGCCATATAATCTCGGCGCCGATGTCACCAGTATGGGAAAAACCGGATGCCGATCAACCGGTTCAAGTGCAATGGCCGCTTCCATTCTCTCTAATGGCGTCATAGTCTCAGGAATCATACGAACCTCCTCATTGCTATTAAACTCGCTTCACAATCTACGCAGAGATTGCGAAAACTCTTTATTCTGCATCACAACGAAAACATCAACAAACAGCGGTGTAAATACGATCGCCCTTACCGGTATAAAATCTTTTTTTTGTATGTCTATTCATTTTTTCATTCTTCAGGGCATCCTCGAGAGGAAATTTGCATAACCGGCATGGAGCATCACATCGGTATATCTGAAAAGAAGGGGGCACCCATTCCGAAGCCCCCATCACAATAAATCACCTGTGCACAATCAACTATTCATTCAGTTTATCCCTGAGCTCTCGTTTGAGGACTTTACCGGCCGCACTGACCGGTATCTCATCGATAAAGTGCACCTCGCGAATGTGCTTGTACTTAGCCATCTTCTCATTAACGAAGTCCATTATCTCTTCTGCTTTTGCTTCCGTGTCCTGCTTGAGCTGCACGAATGCCACCGGTATTTCGCCACCCTTCTCGTCCCTCTTTCCGACCACGGCACAGTGGCCTACCTTCGGATGCTCGAAAATAATCTCCTCAAGCTCTCTCGGATAAACATTGTGCCCCTTGTAGATTATCATATCCTTTTTTCGGTCGGTGATGTAGAAGTAGCCATCCTCATCGTAGTAGCCGATGTCACCGGAATGCACCCAGCCATCGATGTACACCTGTGCGGTTTCTTCCGGCTTCTGCCAGTAGCCCATGGTAACCTGCGGACCCTTCATGCAGATCTCACCCTCCTTCCCGGGAGGAAGCGGCTCACCGGTGTTCAGGTCAATAACTTTGACATAGGTGTCGAAAATCGGTATTCCCACCGAGCCGGCTTTCAAGCCCTCCCGGAAGGGCGGATTCCCAATACCGATCATCACCACTTCTGTCATACCGTACGCCTCGCAGACCACGCCGGTGAAGGCATCGAGCATCTGCTCCAGAACCTGGACGGGCAGAGGCGCAGCACCCGAGACGGCAAGCTTGATCCGTGACATATCGACATCCTTGAACTCCGGATGCTGTACCAGCGGTATGTAGAGCTGCGGCGCCCCTCCCAGCATTTCCGCCTTGTACTTATCGACCGCCCTGAGGTATTCGGTTGCATCGAAGCGAGGAAATACTATCATGGTCGTTGCCCCGAAAACCATATTGTTCAGATAGCCGATGGTACCCATGGCGTGGAACCAGGGGACGACGACGAGCGCTGTTTCCCGATCCTGAATGGGGGGCTCCGCATCACCCATCTCCTTCTTATAGAATGAGTAATCCCTGGTGAGAATACCATCCTTGTATTCAACCTCACCGCCGGCGAACCAGAGATTGGCCTGTACAACGTTGACAACGGCATTGTAATGGGATACCATCACCCCTTTCGAGAGACCGGTCGTCCCCCCGGTATAGGCGAGATGTGCTATATCCTTCTTCGGGTCAATCGGTTCATTGATGGGATCAGTGCTCCCCTCCGTAACGAGATTCTGAAAGTCCTCACCCCTGGGAAGGGGCTGCTTGGTGAGAAGCTTTATCGGGGCTGAAAGCGGCGGATAGCAATCAGCAAGACTCGCGACAAACAGATTCTTAACCTTCGTCTTGTCGAGAATATTCGCTACGGAACCGAAGATGAGATCGAGGGTGATAAAGGTCTCCGCCCCGCAATCGTTCAACTGATATTCAAGCTCACGCTCACCCGCAAGGGGGGAACAGGGAACAAATATGGCCCCCAGCTTGAGCAATCCGTAGTACGCGATTGCAAACTGCGGGCAATTGGGCAGATGAATGGCAACCCTGTCCCCCTTCTTCACTCCTCTCGCCTTGAGAGCATGAGCGCATTTGTGGCTCAGGTCCAGGAACTCCTTATAGGTTATCTCCATCCCGCCGAACCGCATGGCCACAGTATCAGGATAGCGCGTGGCGGTTGAGTTGAGAAACTCATAGACAGGTATTTCAGGGTATTTCAGAGACTTCGGCCTTCCCTTCGGCCAGTACTTAAAATTTTTTTCCTCCTCCATGACAAACCCTCCCAGTATTAATGGTATGCATCATCTCATAATGGCGATGCAAATATTTATTTTTTGTTCTGAAACAATATCCCCGAGGCGAGAATTACGATACTCCCCTTTACTCAAAAAGTCAAGGTAAAAGTATATGTCTGCTCAATATTAATATGAATAGCGGTTTCATCTGTCCGCACATCACCTCTGCGGACTCCCCCTGAGGAAATCGAAAACGATTTTCTGAAATCTCTCGGGCTCCTCCAGAAATAACCAGTGGCCGCTCTTCTCGAATTTTACCATCTCGGATCCGGGAATTAATTCGTGAATCTTTTTCTGAAACTCCTCAGCAGTGGTTGCCACCTCCGCTTCACCATAGAGAATGAGCGTTTTCGCCTTAATATGTTGCAGATCGTCCCGAAAATCGTAATTCCCAAGCGAGTACCGCACCGCCATGGTGCTTGCAAACGAGGCATACCCCGGTTTAAGGTTCTGAAAGTTTTTCATATCGTAGAAGGTATCCTCAAAAATAACCGGAAACATCTTCATGAAAAATTCATTTGCCTTCTCCGGATCAGAGGGAGGAAGTCCGTACTTCAATACCAGCCGGAAGTGCCGCACGATGCTCTGTCGGTTTAAGCGCGCATAGGCGGAGGATATCAGCACCATCCGATCAACACGATCAGGGTACTCAACGGCATATCGCTGCGCGATGAGTCCCCCAAATGAGTGTCCGATGATGATTATCTTCTCATTGCCGACAAACTCTCGCCGCACCGCCTCAAGTTCCTGAACAAGGGCATTGAAGCTGTAGTTACGGAGATCAGGTTTTATCTGTGAAAATCCGGAGCCACGCTGATCATACAAAATAAGTCGATACTCCCGCTCCAGGAAATCGAAGGCATCCTGAAAGTAGTGACAGGACATGCCGGGGCCGCCATGAAGAACGATAACCGTCTTCCCCGACCTGTTGCCGGTTTCCCGACACCAGAGATCAAAGCTATTCACCGCGACGCATCGGGCTCTTCCCGCTGTATTCCGACAGGGGAGGTCCGCCGCTCGTGCAGGCTTCATTGCCCTCATCACGGCGAAGAGAGCGATACCGATAAGGATTATTAAACCAGCAGCTGCAAAGAACACTAACCTGAGTCCTCCACGCTTTGAACGATCTCCCATTTCGCCTACCTCCTTACATCCTATTAATGGGATTCCTGCAAGAATCCACTCATGGATTTTGCTGAGTCAAAATAATGAAGCACGGATCCACTGAAATGTATATGATAACTAGTAAGTGGTTTTATCACAGACTACACCGGCTCAAAGGCGTTTATCTCCTGAAGGAAATCGAGCAGTTTGAGATACCGCTCATCCCGCTTGCGGAGAATCTCCTCCTCGCTCCTCCCGCCATAATCGTATATACCCCGGGCGGTCTTCGCACCGAGATGACCCATTCTCACCTTCTCCTCGAGATAGGGATAGCTCACTCCCGCGGCTTTGACAACGTCATATATGAGATCGAGGCCGGTAAAATCGAGCGTCTGGACAACCCCCACAATAGGCAATCGTATGCCGAGGCTGTACTTCACCGCCAGATCAATCTCCTCCGGGGTTGCATATTCACCCGTGATGAGCTCATAGATGGCCATGCCAATAGCGCCCTGTATCTTGTTGACGATAAAGGATGGAATATACTTCTGCATAACGATTACTTTCTTCCCGAGCCGCTCCATCAGAGCAGCGGCAAAATCAACAGTGGTATCGGCTGTCTCCGGACCCGATGCAATCTCGACGAGGGGGATGATATGCGGCGGAGCGAACCAGTGTGTTATCAGCAGCTTCTGAGGATTCTTTACCTCAACGAAGTTGAAGATGTCCAGCCCGGAAGTATTGCTGGCGAGAACGGTATCGGGACAACACTCATCAAGCTGCGCGAAAACACGCTTCTTCACTTCGGCAACCTCAGAAACCGCCTCGAGGGCAAAGTCGACCCCTTTCGAAGCGGCGGCAAGATCTGTTGATGGATGAATGCGCCCAATAATTGACGGTATCTCATCTCGCGGGACCCTGCCGAAGTCGGCCAGCACCTGGAGGTTATTCCGTATCAGATGCATCGCCCGCTTCAACTCTTTATCGCTGAGGTCGACGAGGCCAACCTCTATACCGTACTGAGCAAATACCTGTGCGATGGAATGCCCCATCACACCGGCACCGACAACAACTGCCTGCCGTACCTCATTCGTTTCCATGCTCCCTCCTCAAAGTATTGAATATGAAGTAACTAATAAAATGCTGCCAGGCGAGAAAACGTTGTATATAGTACCGAGACAGGATTGTCAGGATAACCCTGTCATTCTGTCTTATGTATTGAAACCTCTAAAAACCGGTATTTACATCGATCCACAGATTGTAAATACCGGTTGCATCAGGCATTGTGCTCACAGCGACACGACGTCACGCATATCAGCGTGCTCAGGATGTGCGAAAAAAAGCCGATCAGGGGGGCATCATATCAATAGCTCTTAGGAGCACCCCTATTATTCTCCGGCAGAAGGTTTTAACTAAACCGCTTCCTCAGTGCTGATATATTCGATTCAGCTTCTTTGATCAATCGCTGGAAGAGCTCAGCAACCGTCGGGATATCATGAACGAGACCGACCCCCTGACCGCAGTAGAGAACACCCTTATCCACTTCACCGTCAGTATACATCGCACGAACCTTGGCGCCGGCACTCACGGAGAACATCTCCTCAGGGTCGCTCTGCGAAACCTCAAGTTCCAGCACCTTCTTCGCTGCGGCGTTATTCCATACGCGGTGAGAGGCTCGAATCGTTTTCATGATAACTTCCGTATCCGTCTCAGCAGCATTGAGAAGCACCTGTTTCAAATTATCATGAATAGGGCACTCCTTCGTCGCCATGATCCTTGTCCCGATGATAATGCCTTCCGCTCCCAGCGAGAGAACTGCCAGAAGTCCCCGGCCATCCATGACGCCGCCACCGCCGATGACCGGAATATCACCCACAGCGTCGACGACACTGGGAACCATAACGAGTGTCCCAATTTCGAGCATGCCAACAGCACCGCCGTTCTCATAGCCGACCACTTCGATGATATCGGCACCGAGACTGGCAGCCTTGCGAGCATATCGAACACCTGCACATTTATGAATCCAGGTCACCCCTGCCTCTCGGAACATCGGAACGAAATCCTCGGGAGCGCTGTGTCCCGATGTCTCGATAACCTTCACTCCCTCCTCGAGCACCGCCTTGAGAAATTCTTTCGGATCAACCGGTTGGAGCATCGGAAAGAGATTAATATTTACGGCAAAGGGCTTGTCGGTCAGGGATATGGTTTCCCGTATCGCCTCGCGAAGCTGGTCGATTGAATCCTTGTAGATAGCCGAAGCGATTATTCCCAATCCGCCCGCATTCGAACAAGCTGCGACGAAATCCGGCCTGGAGATATTCATCATGGTTCCGCCAATAATCGGGTATTGTATCCCGAGCATCTCAGTAATACGCGTCTTTATCATATATTCCTCCTGAAATAATTGAACCCAGTATCGCCATTCTCCTTAACACTGAATGTCTCCATCAGCGCCATGAGGGAAAAGAGACCGGGGAAACAGTATTCACATGCCATAATGATTATGTGAACCCGGTAAAAGTCAAGAAAAATGCATCTCGCAGTGTTGCTCACACTACTCACCCTGTACACCGATTTTCATCGCCGTTATGAGAAGAGACTGGTTCCGATTTTCAAGATGCAGCGCCTGCTCCAGCGAAGAAACGCCGAGGTTCTGGTTGATCGCCTCTTTGGTTAAAAAGAGACCGAAAGGGTTTTTCTCAACCATCTTCAGCGCAACGGTCTGCGCGACCTGCATGAGTTCCTCTCGCGGAACCATCCGGCTCGCAAAACCGAGTGCCATCGCCTCCTCCCCGCTCATGAAATCACCGGTGAGGAGAAATTCATTTGCCCTTCCTGAACCGATGAGCTTCGGGAGGAAATAGCTGCTCGCCAGGTCTGCTCCTCCGAGACCGATGTTGATATAAGCCGCATTGAACCGGGCTTCCGGAGTGATAATGCGAACATCGGCGGCCATGGCAAAACTGAATCCGACACCCGATGCTGCCCCGTGAACCGCCGCAATGACCGGCTGGGGGATCGTCCTCAGTTTGTACACCAGACGGGAGGCACGGGACTGGTACCGATAAATCATCGCCGGCACCTGCTCGAAGAGCAGTGTTGCCGATTCTTTCATGTCCATACCCGAACAGAATCCCCGGTCACCTCCTCCGGTAATAATGAGCACCCGACAGCTCTCACTGCAAGCAAGTGCATCGAGGAGCCCGTCAAGCTCTTCAAGCATAACCTGATTGAGCGCATTTATACGCTCAGGCCTGTTCAGGGTGAGCAGCCCAATCCCCTCTTCTTCCTGATACAGTATCGTGCTATAGCTCATGCTTCCTCCTGATATCGCTGAAATCTGATTACAACGTATACCATACGTTACCATACTCATACGTCAAGACTTCCTGCACAAAATTCGAGGCAGCAATTGAGTGGTTCATCCCTCAATCGCGGAAAATATTGTTGCACAATAGAGCCATTCATCCTTTAATAAAAGGGATGCGAAATTTCTCAGAGTGGCTTCATCGTTGCACCTGAAAAAGAGGGTACACATGATTGAGAGATTGTTCAGATTTTCCCTTGCAAGGTACGAAAGTGCCGATTTCGTTCTGCAGCAGAAGGCAAAGACCTTTTTGGTGATATGCCTGTCGATTCTCTTTGTCGTGATGCCGACCCTTTTTCTCTCGGTGATACTGCACCGAAGGGATGTGGTGGCCTTTTCAGCGATTCTCATAGGGTGCTTCATCACCGTGCTGGTTATCATCATTCTGATAAAGGGTTACTTCGCCACGGCGGCCCACTCGCTTTTCATGGCCCTGCTTATCCCACTCTGGGCAGTCATCTTTACCGACGATTTCACTCGAAGTCCCATAGAGGCGATGGACACCATCGTACTTGTCCTGGCCCTCCTCACCTTCACTCCTCTGATATTCACGAAACGGAAGGAGTGGATAATTGCTTATTTCACTATCAACCTGATCATCTTCTTCATTTTCATAATAAAGATAGAGGTTGACTTCGGTATCTCCGAAAAGACCCTGTTTGAATACCTCATGGACAATACCATTGCCTTTATCTTTGTCGGATTAATATCCTATCAGGTATTCAACATCAGCAAGCAGGCGCTCGACAGAGCACATGCCGAGGTGCAGAAGAACATCGAGCTCAACAGAAATCTGAAGCAGAGCGAAGAGAACTATCGGAATATATTCCAGAACGCACAGGTCGGACTCTTCAGAACGAGAATGGAAGACGGTAAAGCCTTCGAGAGCAATGAACAGAATGCGAGGATGTTCGGCTATGCAAACAGGGAAGAGTTCATTCAGCAGTTCATCGCGAAGGATCACTACGTTGATCCGAACGCCCGCGATGCTATGCTCGGGATAGTTCAGAGAGATGGCGAGGTCAGGGGCTATGAAGCGGAATTCAGGCGGAAGGACGGCTCCACCTTCTGGGTGCGCTTTTCCTCAAAGCCCAATTATAAGGCGGGGTGGAACGAAGGAGTCGCCGAGGATATAACAGAGCAGAAGCGAGCCCAGGAAGCACTCCGTGAGAGCGAAGAGAAGTACCGCACCATCATCGAAAACATCGAAGAGGGATACTACGAGGTCGACCTCGCCGGAAGCTTTACTTTCTTCAATGACTCCCTGTGCAGAATCTCCGGATTCTCACACGAAGAGCTCACCGGAATGAATTTTCGCCGCATGCTGGATCGCGAGAGAGCCGAGAATATATTTCGCACGTTTAACAAAGTGTATCGAACGGGAAAACCCGAAAGATCATTCATCTGGGAGATACCGACAAAGGACGGAATGTTGAGAAGCATCGAGACATCAATTAGCCTGATAACAGATCCAGCCGGCATGCCAACAGGCTTCAGGGGAGTTGTCCGGGATATCACCGAACGGAAACAAGCCGAAGAGGCGCTCAGAGACGCCGAGCACGAAAAGCGGATGATACTGGACAGCCTCGTTGAGCATGTCATCCATACCGATTCTGACATGAGAATACAGTGGCCCAACAGAGCAGCGTGCGACTCAGCATCAATGAGCCGCGAAGAGCTCATCGGTCGCCACTGCTATGAGATCTGGCCGAAGCGCACCGAGCGCTGCCCGGACTGTCCCGTCTTTACCGCGATGAACACCGGCCAGCCCACGGAAATCGAGAAGACAACGCCTGACGGGAGGACCTGGTTTATACGCGGATATCCGGTGAGAGATGCCGATAACAAAATGACAAGCGGAATAGAGGTAACCCTCGATATAACCGATCGCAAACAGGCAGATGAGCAGATCAAAAATTCTCTCAGGGAGAAGGAGGTTATGCTCAAGGAGATACACCATCGGGTGAAGAACAATATGCAGATCATATCAAGTCTCCTCAACCTGCAATCCCGGTACATACGGGATGGCCATGACAGAGAGCTGCTGCGGGAGAGCCAGAATCGCGTTCGCTCGATGGCGATGGTTCATGAGAAACTCTATCAATCGGAGGACCTGGCAAAAATAGACTTCGGCGGATATATATCTACTCTCACGAGGGAGCTTTTCCACTCCTATCCACTCGACGAAACGAATATAAAACTGGACATAAAGGCAAAAAAGATATTTCTCGGTGTTGATACCGCCATACCCTGTGCACTGATCATCAATGAAATTGTAACAAATGCGATGAAGTACGCCTTCCCCGATAAGAGAGAAGGGATTATTGAAATCGATTTAAAAAAATCAGAAGATGAGTATATCATGGTGATAGGTGATAACGGGATTGGAATTCCGGATGAGATCGATCTAAACAGTGCAGAGACACTGGGGTTACAACTGGTGAATATGCTGGCGACACAGCTCGGGGGGACCATTGAGCTCGACAGAACTGCCGGCACGAAATTCACCCTTCGGTTCCCCGTGAAAGTCTAAATCTCTGCACGTCCTGTTATCGAAAGCAGACATACTCCCTAATTGGCAAAGGGAGCAAAGAGATAATCGCGAAAGATGCTCCTGGGGTTTCTATCAAAATAAGGATGCTGTTCATTGGCAGCTTCATGACAGCCGATACACATCCTGCCGTCGATTCGCATGCTCGCCTTATCACCCTCCTTTATATAGTAGAGCCATCCGTTCCTCGCATTCGGATCATTGCTCCGCTTCTCCTGCAAGCATGTTGTTCTTCACGGCAATATACAGAACAGTGCTCTCTCCCATAATGGCATTTTCTCTGGATTCGATAATTGTCGTATTCTGCGATTCGAGGTAATAGTAAATGGTAACGCCAATTCCCAGGGAAAGAATAACCGGTATGATGATTGTCACCCGTACTGAAATCCTCTTGAGGAAATGGATTCTCCCCGAGTTATTCCCCGTATCACTCATCACAGAATCCCCCCTCCGGTTCTTCGTGACAGGTATGATATCTCTTTTCGTATAGCAAAACGATTATGTGAATATCATAGCGTACCGACAGGCGCTTTCAATAATTTTCCGAACCGACAGTGCACAAAAATACATTTCCAACAGCACCACAATACATTCAGATAACCCGTTCACCGGGAGGCTCAAAAGAGCTCTCTCCCGAGAAAAAAGATTTGAATTTTATCTGAAATTATGTAGATATACCGCAGGGGGGCGTCGCGGCAAATGTTCGCGCCTATCCCGCAGAAAACGATCCCCGATAATCTATAAACAGAAGGGCTATCTTCATGAAGATACGATCACTTCTCCTTGCCTGTCTTCTTACCCTCATGGCTGTTTGTTTCTTTACCACGGAAGAGCTTTTCTCTTATCCGGTGAGCATTGAACAGGCCAAATATCATATCACGATTCTCAAAGACGGCAAGAGTGAGATATTCTATCAGCTCACTTTCAGGGAGCTCGAATCGCGAGATCGAATTAAAGCTATCGGACAGTTTATCGAACCCGTAACCTTTCTCGAAACCTACGGTACGGCGAAGGGAAAGCGATTCAAGGTTACCATGAAGAGTGCGGGAAACGGCTACTACGCCGCGCTGTTCAACATCAACACGCAGAAAAATAATCTGTACACCGTACATCTCCGATTTAAAATGGAAAAGCCGGTATTCGACAGCACGACCTATCAGGGGCAGGAATACGCCTTCTTCTGGTGGTCACCACTGCAGTGGAGCCTCCCGATAAAAAAACAGATTGTCGAGATCATACTCCCCATTGAGATACCCCGCCGCTACCGGAAGGCTGAAATGATTAAGGACGATCTGGTGAACAAGCATGGTCTGATAACGGGCGAAGGTACAGTCAGCAGCCATAGCCGATGGATATACTATCCGTCACTGTGGAAGGGGAAAAACTACCTCTCCATTCACGCCGAGAAGGAGAACCTGGTTCCTAACGAAAAAGAATCACTCGGCTTTTACATACCTGCCACCTCTGTCTCCGTTGGCGCGCCGGGCGGCACATATGCCTCAAGTGAATTCACCGTGGGCAAACTCATCGATGAGGGAACCTATACGATAAAGAGCGCACTTCTGAGCGTTACACTTCTCAGACCGGGAAAGGATTTACGCTCTCTCACCGAGACGAGCGCCATTGAGCTCATTATCAACAACAGCGGCACAAGAAATATCTTCAGAGAAATAATTCACCTCGGCGTTCAGAAGGGGAGCATCACCCCCGAGAAAATCACTGTCACCGTCGACGGCAACGAGATACAGGCAAAGCTCAGAGAAACCATCACCGAAGCGAAACGGTATGATACCGCTGCTTTCGATCTCATACTGAAACAGGTTATTGACGCGAGCACGGTCAAGGTCAGTATACAGCTCAACAGAAACATCGTCGCAGAGGTAATTCCCGAGCTCTTTGACAATACATTCAGAGCGACATATACCTGGCCTGCTCTGACCTTCACCTCGCCCCCCGAAATCATCAGAATGAGGATCACGACCCCCTTCCAGTCAACCTTTGATACTGAAACTGCCGACTTTCCCATGGATGACAAAAGGCTCCCTCTCATAATCGATCCTGCAATTGCGGAAAACTTTTCAGCCATGCGTCTCGTCAAGCGATACGAGACCACGGGAGAGTCCTATCTTGATAAAACGAAAAAGAAGAGATACTATCCCTATGTGAATATTGTCGCTTCGCTTAAAAGCAGCAATCACATTCCCGCCATTCCTCTCTTCTTCGAGGTGCTTCCAGCAGAATTCGAAATGACGGACAGTTTTGCGCTACGGACCCTTTTCAATGACCTCCTCAAAGGCACCTTCTCAGAGACAGACTTCGACTTCCTGAAAACAATTATCGGAACGCTCATTGCGCATCTTCTCATGGCTTATTTCCTCAACTTTCTCTATCTCGGGATTCAGATAGCGATATTCGGCCTGCCGCTCTATCTGATCGGAAAAATCATCAAGTTCGATCTCTTCAGTAAGGTTTTCTTTCCACGGGGACGGAAGAAATTCAGCATAACCTCGGGATACATATTCAGCCTCAACTGCATCCTGGTTCCCTTTCGCATTCTCTTTTACCTCGCTGCGGGAATAGTCACCCTGCTCCTGAAGCTCGCCTCATTCCACCCCGCCATAAAAAAGATCTTTGAAAAGAAGCCGGAATACATCGCTCCCGAGATCCAGATAGAGACATTCAAGACAACAGAAACAGTGGAGAACCTTGAGCCCATTGAAGCGGCAGTTCTTCTGAACAAGCCCTCAAAAGCGATTAACCTTCTCATCATGGATCTCTTCAGGCGGGGATACATCGACATTCTGAACCGCAATCCCCTTCAGGTGAACATACTGAACCGATCCGAGGAGGGATTACAGCCCTATGAGATCCTCTTCCTGCAATCAATTGCCGAAGACGGAACGCTGAGCAAGAACAGAATTCCGGTTATTCTGAAATCAATCTCAAAGTCCCTGCAGGGGAAGGTCTGGAAGGCGGATGTTGAGAAAACAGCTGAAACCTATACCAGAAAGATCACCGGCCACTGGAGCGATTTCGATTCGGCACCCGACTACGGGAAACAGAAGCGCTACTTCGAGGAGTATCATCCCTGGATTGTCCTTCATGACAACTTCGAGCGGGGAACTTCCACTTTCATGGAGCAGGCAAAGAGCGATCCTGAACGAGGTGAGACATTTACCTTTTTTGATAAGCTCTCGGATACAACGACCTCTCTTGGTGACAGCATACAGGATTTCTCCGAGGGCATTGTCGAGAACGTCGAGGATATATCGAGCAGGGTCGTGGATAATATCGAGAATCTCTTCACATCCCCGGACGTCAAAACCGCAGTGGAGAATGCGGTCAACCTGCCCGAGAACATCTCCTCATTCAATTACGACGCCTGTCATTCGGCCTGCCACTCGGCATGCCACTCAGCCTGCGTTCACTCGGCATGCCACTCGGCCTGCCACTCGGCATGCGTGTGCCATTCGGCCTGCCATTCTGCGTGCCACTCGGCCTGCGTCTCGAGCTTCTAGGAGAAAGAAATGACTATTCTGGAATCATACATTCAGGATTTTCTCAGTGCCACGAAGGAGGTCATTCATCTCCGGGAGATTGATCGAATCCTCATTATCAGACCGAACAAAATTCAGCATCTCAACGAATCAGCTTTCGAGATGCTCGATGCACTATACAACAAGAAGCATCCTGCGGGAACAGTTATCGGCACCCTCGCAAAAAAATACCGGGTATCCGCTGCGCAGCTGGAAAACGATCTCCTCGCACTCCTCCAGAGCATTCGTGCCATTATGAACGATGATTACTCCGCCCCGATGATCGATACCATCGACTTCGATCCGGACAGCATCTCGTTCCCCGTGCTCTCGGAGATTGCACTCACCTATCGATGCCAGAACCGATGCGATTTCTGCTACGCCTCGAGTCCCTATCGCGGCCAATCGGTTGCGGAGATGAGCACCAGCCAGGTTAAGATTATCATTGATAAAATCTTTCACGAGGCTCATGTCCCCACCGTCTCCTTTACCGGTGGAGAACCAACACTCAGGGATGATCTCCCCGAGCTTATCCGCTATGCACAGAGTATCGGGATGAGAACCAATCTCATCACCAACGGAATTCGCTGCGCCGATAAGGAATACTGCGCTGCCCTCGCTGATGCCGGCCTTAAATCCGCACAGGTCAGCCTTGAGTCTCACCGTGAATCGATACACAACAGCATCGTTGGCAACCGGCATGCCTACCGCAGGACCCTGCAGGGAGTGCACTCCCTGAAAGAGGCCGGGATTCATACGCATACGAACACAACCATCTGCCATAAGAATCGAGACACGCTCATTCCTTTTGTTGAATTCATCAAGAAGGAATTCGATCCACCCTATTTATCAATGAACATGATCATAAAGACCGGCATGGCAAAGATACATGACCGGGACATTACTTACTCGTCCATCGGAGCACTAATCAAACCGGTTATCAACTTCTGTGAGACCGTTGGCATAACCTTTGTCTGGTACTCCCCGACACCGTACTGTATCTTTAATCCCGTTGACCACAATCTCGGTTCAAAGTCATGTGCCTGCGTCTCGGGGCTTCTTTCGGTGAATCCCGCGGGAGATATCATCCCCTGTTCCAGTTTTGACCGTGGAATCGGCAACCTTCTCAAACATTCATTCGAGTATATCTGGAACTCCGATGAAGCCCTCTACTGGAGGGAACGCAAATACGTTCCCCCGGTATGCCGAGGGTGCGAGTACGAAATTCTCTGCGGCGGCGCATGCCCGCTGTACTGGGAAACCGCCGGTTCTTTCGAGGAGATCGAAACGGTACTAAAGAAAAAACCGAAGCTCAAAAATGCATTCTGGAGCCTGGAAAAATTCCTGCGGGTCAAGACACGGGGGGTGATGGGTTTCGGTTCCGAAGCAGACGGCATTCCTTCAGAAGAATCGAACGCACAGATCAATACATCACAGGAGGCAACTGATGGGTGATCTCACAACCATGATATCATTCCTGAAGAAGACAGCCGATAAACTTGAAGAGATTCGAAAGAAGCTCGATACCATCCAGGAATTCTTTAACAACAATTTCAGCAATGTCAAACAGATTCGACTCGATGAGATCAAAGTATTGCAGGATACTTTCTTTCATGATCCCGACGCCCTGCCGAAAGAGATTGCACAACGCTATGAGGATGAGTACAAGAAGCAGGAGAAGATCTTCGATGAAAAGATACGTGAACTCCAGAAAGAGAAAAAGAGCCTTGAACAGAAGCATGCAACCGCCGATGAGAAGCGACGTGCACTTCAGAAGAACATTCGAATAAACAACCGGAAGCTCGACAACCGTGAGGAAAAGATTAAGACAAAAGTGGAGGCGCTCGAGCAGGAAATACACGCTTACAATCAGAAAATTGACGAACTCAATACCGGTTTCGGTATTGTTACCAACCTCTTCAGAATGAGGAAACTTCAGGAGAAGAAGGAGCTGCTTCTTCTCGATCGTAATACACTTGCAGAGGACATCGAGGATATCCGACAGAAATGGCAGGAAAAGATGGAGGCCTATTCCACCGAGGAGGATACAATTCAGGAAGAATGGAATACGGCGCAGGTTGAGCTCTCCATCATATCTGAAAAGCTTGACCATCTCATTGAGAACCGGGCAGAGCTGGTTGGCAAGGCCGCCTTCATCAACGTCCTTGATTCCCTCAACGGCAATGAACCGTTCCTTTCCAAAGTCGAAGGAGCGATTCCGGATTCCTGTCCACGGTGCAAATCAGAAAACCGGAAAAACAAATTCTTCTGTCAGTACTGCGGCGAGCGGTTGAGCAGTGACCGGAAGGAAATTGTCGACAGCCTCGCTGAAATCAGCGAGCTCAACAGCGTATACCATTCCCTTCAGGAGGGCTTGAAGCAATCGGTATCATTTCTCGCGCTTGTCGGGGGCATACGAAAGGGAATTGAAGAGTTTCAGAAGAGTGTTGAATCGGTGAAAGAATCTCAGGATCAATACAGCGCGCTGCCGAAACTCGACATTGACATACCCGATATCTCAATGGAATTCTCAGAGAGAATCGGTGAGCTGAGCAAAGATATCGATGTTCCCTTCTATAATCTCCATCCTGCCGAGTTTTCCACTTCACTGGATAAGTATTCCGATACGATATTCACCGAGTCGGGAATTGAGAAATTCTTTGTTACAATGGGTGATGAGCTCAACAGAACAACAAAGGAGCAGTGGGGATGACACTTGGAATTATTTTCGGAGCGCTTCTCTCGGTAATAGGATTTCTCTCCTTTTTCCTCGGTATCCTTTTCCTTATAGCCGCAAAGGGAGAGAGCTCACGACTCAGAGCGGGAGCACTTTTCATCTTCGCTGGCTGTGCCCTGCTCGTTGTCGGTATTCGCATATTTAGAAAGTCCATTCGTTCCAGTCCTGCGGGTATCAGGAAAAGGCTCCTCACGCTCGCCCGCAAGAACCACGGCGAGGTTTCCAGAGAGGCGATTATTGGGGAGCTGGGCGATTCCGACGATGTAAGGACAGAAATCCAGAAATTAATATCAGGGGGCATCGCACAGGAGATAATTCGCGATAACCGACGGTTATACTCATTCCCGGATTTTCAGCTCGAAATCGTTTTTAAAAAGTGTCCCTATTGCGGAAACGACTATCCGGTCAGGGAAGGAATCGAGCGTTGCCCCAGTTGTGGCGGTGATCTCAAGATGTATAAAAGCAGGCTGGCTTCCGCAGATAAATTCTCAATGGACGATGGAGACGATTCCGGTCTCAGTTGAGATACATACCGGAATGCTTCTTTAATGATCGAGATAAAGCGTCGTTCCGTGCTCATAGAGTGCAGTATCCCGCTCAACAGCAGGGGAGTACATTCTCTTTTATTCCCTATTCACGTCGGAACCCTATCCATCTGTTCCCATTTGCACCCTTTTTTATTGTTACCGTTCCCTCATTGACAATCTCATCGAGAAGCTTCTGTATGAAATCCTCCCCCCATGGAAGCGCTGAAACCACCCTCTTCCAGAATGAATCGAATGGAATGAGCAACCACTGTCCGGTTGCGTCTCTCTTCCCATTTCTGATAAGCTCCATGGCAATCTCTGATAAGAGCTTTTCACGACGATATTTTGAGACGAGGTCGGTAATGACTTCATCGGTTTCACGCAACCGTTCAGAGAGCATTTCAATAACGCTGACCGCAAACTTGTGATTCTCACGAATACCACCGTTAAACGACTCTCTATCCATACTGATCAGTTCGCAGTCCTCGACTGCAACTGCTGTCGCGGAGCGGGGTGCCTCATTTATCACTGCCATCTCGCCGACGAACTCTCCTTCACCGAGCGTCTGTATCTCCTCCAGCGCTTCTCCCACCTTTTTGCTGATCTGTACTTTTCCCTGATGAATCAGATAGAGATAATCCGCCATCTCGCCTTCTCTGAAGAGCACCTCTCCCTGCTTCTTCGTTATCCCGTAATATTCAAAGAGTCTGCTCATTATCGCCTCCTTGATGATAGCATTCTTTTCCCCGTTTATTTCTCATCGAGAATAGTCTTCGAGAACCCGCTGCAATCGCCGCGCATCATCGGTAAAGATACCATCCACCCCGGCATCGAGCAATCGCCTCATATCATGCTCTTCGTTGACTGTCCATACATGAACGCGAATCATCCTCTCATGTGCTTCCCTCACAAATGAAGGGGTAACAATACGAGATGGACCGATGAATTCCGGGATCTGTAAAGCATCACCCACAAAACTCTTTTTGCAAAAGAGAAATCCCGTCTTGAAGAGAGCGAAAAAGGCAATAACCTCCCCCATGGAAAAAGACGTCGCCATCTCAGGAATTTGTGAACGCATCTTCATAAGATTTATCCGATGCTCAGATGCGGTGAGCACTCTGGTCTCTGCATGATGCTTGCGAATGATTGCAGCATAGTTGTCCACCAGATCGGGATTTTTTATCTTCAGATCGATATTGAAGCGTTGCTCCGGGAATTCCTCAAGCAACTCATCGAGTGACAGAAAGGTAATACCGCTCCCCCGGTAGGGAAATGTTTTCCCTCCGTCGAGGGTAAAATGATATGCAGCGTCAAACTGTTGCAGTGCTGCCAGTGTATAATCTGAAACCCGACCGCCCCCATCGGACAACCGTTCCAGCCGATCATCATGGATAACCACGAACTGATTGTCATTCGTCAAGTGAACATCCGTTTCAATGACGTCAACATCAAGTTCCGCAGCCTTCCTGAAGGAGAGGATCGTATTTTCAGGATACTCGATTGAAAGGCCGCGATGCGCCAGCACCCTCGGTTCCGGCTGGAAAAAGCTCTTTGTCATAATCATACTTCCTGCTCCTATAAACATTTTACCGCATTTTCGATACACCGGAGAAATTGTATTAAGCAGAGGATGAACCCTCTTCGCGTTTTCCGGGACGCCGTCGTTTACGGGTTGCTGCCCGCGCGGCCGCCTTTCCCCGCAGACGGGGTACAACGGTCAGAGTATAGAGCACCATCAGCATGGCAAAGAGTACCATGAGCAGTGCAACCCAGTAGTTCTCAAGAAGAACGTTCCCCTGATAATCTCTGCTCGTATCAGTCAGGACGCCGATCATGAGCCCGGCAAAGACGACGATAACAATTACGGGAATGAGCTTCCCGAAGGGAACACGATAGGCCCGCTCCGCATCCGGCTTCTTTTTTCGCAGTCGAATGACGCAGTAAGCCATCACCACATAGATGAAACACTCCAGAGCAGCTGCCATGACAATGATAAAGAGGTACTCTCCCGTCATGAGAATGAGGGAGCTGACCACAATCGCGAATATCATCAAAGCGAGAATCGACGCCCAGGGGGTCGCATACACCGGGTGCAGCTTGCTGAAAAACCGCGGAAAGACATTATCCCGCGCCATCGCATAGGCATAGCGGGAGTTGTTCAGGAGCCCGGAGTTGAAGGATGTTACCGAGGCGAGAATACTCATTATGACGAAAAAAACACCGCCCGCGGTTCCAAATATATTCCGGGCGAAAACGATGTGTGGTATAGGAGTACCGCTTTTCAGCTGTTCCTCGGTCAGGCCGACATACATGGCAACGACAAAAAGGGAATAGGTTATCGCCAGTAACCCGATGGCCAGCATCATCCCCTTCCCCACCATTCGATAATCGGTTGTCTCCTCTGCGAGGGGTGTTACCCACTCGAAAGCCACATAGAGGAATACTCCCACTGCGGCAGCCATGAGAACATTCTCAAAAGTAAAGCGCGGACTCGCCAGAGCTGCGCTGACATTCACTCCCCTGCTCGTTATAGTATACAGTGCCACCAGAATAAGAAAGGCGAGCATGCCATACGTGAGCACATCCTGAACCCAGCCGGTGAGCTTCACTCCCCGGTAATTGATATATCCAACTAAAAATATAAAGAACAGCATCCACATATATTTATCAACAGCCGGACTGAAAATAGTCAAGGAATCAGCGAGAACGCTGGTGAGGACATAGCTCTCAACACCGACTATAGAAATACCAAGAATGACATAGAACAGAGCGATGCTGATAGCAGCCTTTTCATTGAAGGCATTCTCAATAAAGAGCTTAATGCCCGCTGCCGTCGGATACAGTGATATGAGTTCAGCAAAACACATTGCCGAGAGGAAGCAGAGCACCCCGGCAACCAGAATCGATATCCATGCGAGCTCTCCCACGAGGATAATCGCCACCTGGAGACCTGCGAGATAGCATGAAGTTGCCATCGCCAACCCGGCAGAAGCAGAAACAACAGTTCGCAGCGTTAATACCTTTTTTAATACTGTCATCGCCCCTCCTCATAACAGGAATGCAATTAAACTTGCAGCGTGAATGAAATATAAGAGCCGGAGAATGCATGCCCTCCCACCCGCTGTTCCGCAAAGCGGAAGGGTACAGAATTATTCGAAAAAAATATATACTTTTATCGACATATATATTTGCATTTATTCACCCACATTGCAAGCGAATTTATCATTTTCGGAAAATCGTATGAAAACCGATTTTTTTTATTGATTTACAATGCGCCATTCTGTTGATAGATGTGGCAGTAGCGCTATATGATCAAGAGCACTCTTATGTACCGTATCCGTCGTGCCCGGAAAAGGGATCTCGCACCGATATATCTGATTGAAAATCGGTCTTTTACGAAACCGTGGAAACAGATAAGCTTTCTCAGAGAACTGCAATTGCCCTTCTCGCTCTTCTACGTTGCTGAAAGCAAAAGGGAAATCATCGCCTATATTATCGCGTGGAATGTGAAAAGCGAAATACAGCTCAATAAAATAGCAGTGAAACCTGAATTCCGATTGCACGGTATAGGCACGGCATTACTGCAATTCCTCATTGCAAAGGTACCGCCTGAGGCACAGGAAATACACCTTGAGGTACGCGAGCACAATAGCAGTGCTCTTACCTTTTACCGGAAAAACGGTTTCGTTGAAATCGGCAGGAGAGAAAACTACTATCTCCGTGAAGATGCTATTCTCATGAAGAAGGAAATACCGCCAAGATGATGAGAATAAAAAAGGCAGAATTCCTGAAGAGCTGTACCCAGGCAAAGGAGTTTCCCGACTATACCTTCCCCGAATTCGCCTTTATGGGAAGATCAAATGTGGGTAAATCCTCGCTGATAAATATGATGCTCAACAGAAAGGCTCTCGTCAAGGTCGGTTCCAAGCCCGGCGTAACACGCACCATCAATTTTCTGCTTATCAATGATTCCCTTTCCGTAGCCGATCTCCCGGGATTCGGGTATGCAAAACTCCCGCGGGAGCTCAGAAGAACCTTCCTGCCGCTTATCCGTGAATACATAAACAGCCGTGATAATCTTCGGATCGTATTCCTGCTTGTCGATATCCGCAGAATACCCGATGAGTTCGAGCGGGATATTATTACCCTTCTCTCGGAAAAGGGCATCCCCACCGTCATTACAGTAACGAAATCTGATAAGCTTTCCAAGAACCAGCGGCATGCAAGGATCCGGGATATCGCACAAGCGCTTCTGATAGATACCGACTCTCTCTTTATGACCTCGGCAAAAACGGGGGAAGGGAGAATAGAACTCCTCTCACTTTTCGAGACACCCCCGCCGAAGGAGGGCAATAATCTACTTCGTTGAGAATCCTGCAATCATCTTCTCAAGAACGCTCTTTCGCTCGCGATACTCCTTTTCAATTCCACCGGCTTCGAGGACATAGATCGTATCACCGCTGATGAAGAGGGTGAGCGAATAGATATAGTTACGACTATTGTATCTGTAGAGATACTCCGTATAATCCCCTTTCAGGCCATCAGAAGCTGTCACTTCCTTCTGATCCTGAAGATGATACCCGATACCCTTCAGGTAATGAGCGATCGCTCCCTGCCACATCTTCAGGTCGCCGGGCGGATCGTTCTGTACCGTATAAACGCGGATCCTGACGCCGTCAGCTGAGATTGCCTTGTAATAGGTCTTCTCCCTCGTATACGCTGCGAAGCCCTCCGGTGTTTTTACACGATAGGTATAACTCGTTTCACAACCACCCGCGACGACTATGGCTATAAGAAGAAAAAGGCATTTCTCAAGAAAACGCATGGCTTCCTCTCTGACAATTAAAATCCGCGGAATCGAGCTTATACATTCCTGCGCTGCAATACAATCTGAGAACTCTCATTACCGTCATGTTAAAAATCAGCAATCAGTTTCTCTATGCCAAGCTTTCTGATCCAGTCCCACTGCGTGCTCATTTTCCTCTTCTTTAAACCGCTCCGCTCATTGATAATGACCGTTACTTCAGTCAGTGAAACCCGATCCTGATAGTAAGCGATCTGCCCCTTTATTTTTTCTATCTCCATAATAGCCTTTCCCACCTCGCGTTCAACTGCAAGGGTCTGCGTGAACTGAGCGCTCTCGAAGATGGCATACAGCTTTTTCAAGAACTGCTTCTTCACTGTCAATTTCGTCTGTAAGTCAAGCAGTGTCTCCGAAACATCACTCTGTGCACGTCTCTCATCAGCGATAAATCCCGCCTGAGAGAGATAACCTCGTATGCGCTCAACATGTTCACGGGGGAGCCGGATGATAACCTTATTACGAGAGAAGAACTTTACATATCCACCCTGATACCGTGCTATCTTCCGCAACATGTCAATCATTGCCTCCGAATCGCTTGACATCACCGAGTACGTATACGTAAGGATAAAGTTCTCTCCCCCTGCAAGAAGGGTACATGAAAATACGATGAAAAGAACAATACCGATCACATATCTCATTTCTTCAACTCCGTCGACAGGATAAATTTTTCAAGGGCACTATTGTAGCTCGCATAGTTCTTCTCGTCAGCAAAACGAGCCTCGATGACGATAATCCTATCCCCGCTGACAGCAAAGGCAACAACAGAGCGTTCCCCACTGCTGAGCTGAACACTATACCGCTTGAACTTCAATCGGTGTTTTCCGGAGAGCTCATCCGCAGCGAGGACCTTGTACATCCTATTCTGTAAATCAATGGCAAATGCCTCGTGCCAGAATTTCAGATCCGCAGGAGGGTAATTCTCGACAATGCCGATACGAATGCCCGTTGATTGATCCGGCGTGACAAAGAGGAAGGCGCTGCTTTTCTCCCGGTAGAACTCTTTTTCAAGAAAGAAAAAGCCTAACGGTCTTTCAAAGGAGAGGTCACTACCATCATCGAAAAGAGAGCGCCGAGAGGGGTCCAGTGCAGCTATCCAGGGAAAAGGTGATGGAATAAACTGCCTCACCACGTCCTTCACCTTGGCTCTCATATGAATAACTATGGTAGAATATCGTGATCGGTTCTCGAGGTATTTCATTCGAGAAGAGAGCGAGTCAATGACAGTTGTCAACCGTTCAATCTCCTTGAGGATCTCCACCCGCTCCTTAACCTTCTTTACGCGCTTCAGGAGATCGTATAATCGTTGCCGTACTTTCTTTGCGCTCTCCAACCGCAGAGAGATATCACTGTACTCCATGGTAACATCCGACGCTGTTACCTTTCTTTCGGTTACGGTTCCCATCCGTTCAATCATCCTGAGGGTATCCTCGAAGCTCTTCACCGGCACCCGGAGCACGACCTTTGCATATCGATAGGAATCGGAGGTTACCGCCGATTCAATGAAACCGTTACATCGGGCAACAAGGGCTGTGAACTCACGCATGGCCTGCCGAACACTCTCCACGTGCAGAGAGTATTCGGCGACATATATAACCAATCGCTCCTTCGGCTTTTCCTCTTCGCGTTCTGCTTCAGGCTCACGCGGATATCCTTCATCTCTGAGAGATTCCTTTTTTTCCTCGAGTTTTTTTGTTTTGTACTCGCTGGTCGATTCCTTGTCATAATACTTTCTGGTGCCACCAACCTCCTGTGCCTTGTATGCACAGGAGCACAGAAGCATCGCAGCGAATAATAGCATCACTGCGCCCCGGGAGTATATTCTCATGGTCACCCTTTTCATTTGAGCTCCTTCGAATTTTCAGACCTCTGAAATGTAATCATCTCAAGACATACTGGAACTGACGCCCAGCAGAGTGAAGCATAACGCTCATACGTACACAGGTCAATAATAATTCGACCTGCGAAGTGATTTCATCTATGGGGAATATTTCACAGCAGGGTGGAGACGTTTTAGAGCTGTGTCATCAGATACATGATTCTGCTCGCCTTCTCGCGTGGCATGAGTGATATAAGATATGAGGTGATACTGGTCCTCCCGGCCTCTTCAGCATTCGCATCGATCTGCCGCAGCACATCAATAATGAGCGGCTCCTCCCATTTGACCATGATCTCCACCGCTTCCTCGGGTCTCATGCTCTCGATCTTCTGTGCCAGCGTAACCACATTCTTCTTATATCCCGAATATCTCTTCTTCTCATTTTCCAATTTCCGCTTCTCGAGGTCCAATCCCTTCTTTACCTCTTCAAGCTTCTCCCGTTCTGCATCGAGATCTTTTTCAGCAGCGACTATCTGCATCTCCCGCTTGTCGAGATCCTCAACACGCTCAAGAAATTTCTGCTTCTCTTTCTCGAATTCTTCCCGTTCGATGAGGGAGGGCTCATCATCAGCCGCATCAAGCACTGAAGGAGCTTCCTCGGTATAGTATTTGCCCGTGATCCTGGCGAGGTTGATAAAGCCGATATAATCAAGCCAGAGGAATCCAACAACAAGGACAAAAACTATTAGCAATAATAAGTAAATGATCTTTGTTTTCTCGGCTATCCTTCTCATGACTGTACTCCAAAGGCAGTGATTCAGTATCTCTCAGAAGAGAGCGCGCCAGGACGGGAGGTGCAGCTATTCACTATTCTGAACATATGCATCAATGACCTTCCTGATATATTCTCTCGTTTCCCGATAGGGTGGTATTCCTCTGCTGTCAACAACACCTTCACCGGCATTATAGGCGGCGAGCGCCTTTTTATAATCCCAGTCGTATTTTACAAGCAATCGTTTTAAATGCGCGATTCCACCGCGAATATTCTCCTCGGGCACAAAGGGATTTGATACATTCACCTGACGCATCACCTCCGGCATGAGCTGCATAAGTCCCTTTGCACCTTTTACGGATACGGCGTACTGATTGAACCCGGATTCTTTCTCAATCACTGCATTGATCAGTGAAACCGGAACACCCATCTTTTTTGCATAGATCTGGACCAGATCCTTTATCTGGCCAACCGAGTATTTCTCAGCAGCCGGTTTCGGTTCGATCTGTTTGGTTTCCTGAGACTTCGTCTCCCGGAGGCGTTGCTCGGTCTCTTGTTGAAAGGACCGTTCGGGGCCGGGGAGAACTTCTCTTCGCTGTAAACCGAACCGCTTCTTTATTTCACTGATGCGCTGCATAACCGCATACATATCTTCAATCATGGGATCCTTCACTCTGCTCCGTACTGTGTTCCCCCGCTCTCAGGGAGTGCTGATGAGCCGATCTTCCTCATGAGATACATCCGCTGATTCAAATCGTCCTGCTCCTTCTGTATCTCTCGATTCAACTCATAGAGATACTCATTCCACCGCTTTTCTTTCAGACGCTCGATTACGCGCCGTTCCTTGGTCGCCTCAATGAGCCGTTCTCTGACTCGCTGAATCTCAGGCTCCATACTGTCGATCTTTGCCTGAGCGTTGACAATGACACGATTTGCAAAATCGACAAACCGCTCAAACATCACCGCCTCAGAGTAGGAATACTGGCCCTCTCTCATCTTCCGGTTAAATTTCTCGCTCTCATCGACAATTCTCTTCCGGTAATCCTCCTGTTTTATTCTCTCGCGATTCTGAATATTAACTAACCGAGAGAGCTCATTCTGTATCTCCTTCTCCTTAACCTCCCGCAACTCCAGGAGTGTCTGCAGTTGAAAACGGAATCGGCGCATATTCACCTGCTATACGTATTCACTATCTCTCACCACGATTCGGCGAATAGAAGGGCTGTGCGACATAATCCTGAGGAGGGCCAAAATTTTTATCGCCCTCATGGAACAAAGAAATAAGCCTTGTTCTGATATTCTCAAAAGAATCCTTCTCGTATATTCCCTGACGAAGGAAAGCGTTGATCTGATCCATCATATCAATCGCCTTGTCTACAATGGGATCCGATCCCCGCGGATAGGCGTTCAGGAGTATCAGATCCTCCTTATCCCTATATGCTGCCAGCAGCTCACGAAACCGCTCAGCCGCACCCTTGTGTTCATCATCAATAACATCTTTCATGCACCGCGAGATCGATTCCAAAACATCGATTGCCGGATAATGGTTTCGGTGTGCGAGGCTCCGATTGAGAACGATATGACCGTCCAGCACTCCTCTGACCGCATCAGAAATCGGTTCGTTCATATCATCCGCCTCAACCAGGACATTGTAAAAACCGGTTATGCTTCCACCACCTTCGCGCGTCCCCGACCGCTCCAGAAGAATCGGCAGCAGAGAAAAAACAGAGGGGGGATATCCTCTCGTTGCAGCGGGCTCTCCCCTGGCGAGCCCAACCTCACGCTGCGCCATTGCAAAACGGGTTACCGAATCCATGAGGATGTTAACATCGAGCCCCTGGTCTCTGAAATATTCGGCAATGGCGTGGGCCAGAAATGCTCCCCGCAGTCTCATCATCGGCGGCTGATTGGATGCCGCTGCAATGACCACGGAGCGCTTCAAACCTTCGGCACCGAGCTCTTTCTCGACAAAGTCCTTTACCTCTCTCCCCCGCTCGCCGATGAGTGCAATAACATTCACATCGGCGGCCGTATTCCGTGCTATCATGGCAAGGAGCGTCGATTTGCCGACACCTGAACCTGAGAAAATTCCGATACGCTGTCCCTTGCCGATAGTGAGGAGACCATCAATGGCACGTATTCCGACCGACAGCGGCTGGTCAATGACTATCCGTTCCAGCGGATTCATCGGTTTGCTGTCAACGGGATAGAGCTCTTTGGTGAACAGGGGGCCTCGCCCGTCAAGGGGTTCGCCGACCCCTGAGATAACACGGCCAAGCAACTCCTCGCCAACCTGAACCATCAGGGCGGTACCTGCAGCAACGACTTCGGCGCCCGGCACAATGCCCCGCATATCACCGATTGGCATGAGCATCACCCGATTCTTATTGAATCCGACAACCTCTGCATAAAGAGACTCTCCATTGTCACGCCGTATCCGGCATATCTCACCCTGCTGAACAGCCGGCCCCACAGATTCGATGGTCAGTCCGACAATCCGCTCAACCCTGCCGGTAAACCTGATAACCTCGACCTCATCAATGAGCTTCTTATACTTCGAGAGAATATCAACTCTATCGTAGGGTAGAATTCTTATCATTCATAAACTCCTGGTCAGATGCTTCATATCCTGCTGCGTAAAGAGAACCCGCTAAAGGGTACTGGTGTTCCGTATGGCTTCCTCTATTGTGTCAAGCTGTGTTGATATTCGCGCATCAATCGCTCCCACATCAGTTTCGATGATACATCCGCCCCGCTCAACGCGCGAATCCTCATAGATATTAACCTTTTTCAGAGACTCCATCATCTTGATGAGCTCATCCTTATGCGCGGTGGTCATGTCGAGATCGGCGAAGTTCACCCGTACATCAATTCGATCCCGATCCTTCACGCGCTTTATCGCCTCCTTGATATTGTTGATGACAACCTCACGCCGCTCGACGATTTCATCTTTGATAACCTTGCGGGCAATCATCAGGATCATCTCCGTCATCAACCTCTCAGACGATCGGATGATGTCATCACGAATATCAACGGCAGTCGATACAATGGTCCCCAGCCTGTCGATAAGCCGCATTACCTCGGCCTGCCCTTCCTTATAGCCCTCCTCGCGGCCTGCCTCATATCCCTTCTTATATGCTTCATGCTCGATCTCCGAAACCTTGAGCTCGGCTTCCTTGATCATCTTCTCAGCTTCGAATTTGCCTCGCTCTATCTCACGCTCTGAGTCAGCGCGAAATTTCTCCATCTCTTCCTTTATCTGTTCCCGCGCATCCTGCAGCTCTTTAAAAGCTGCCTTCTTCCCATCCTCCTCTATCTGCTTTGCCCGACCCTTGGCCTCTTCGAGCATCCGGTTTACTTCTTCTTCCGTTTCACGCCGATAGCGCTCAAGCTCAGCCTCCATCTCCTCAATGGACGGCCCCTGATAGACATCAATGGGATTACCGTCTTCATCGACCTCAAACTCCTTGAACTCCTCATCGGTCATAACATTTTTCTTATATTTGTCGGGAAGCTCAACCTGTTTAAAAGAATCGGTAACCTTGATCTCGTTGGGTTTAAAAACAAGCTTAGACAACTAATTCCTCCTCGCCGGCACGTGCGACAATAATATCGCCGGCATCTTCAAGTTTTCTAATAATATTAACAATCTTCTGCTGTGCTTCTTCCACATCTCGAAGGCGAATCGGCCCCATGAAATCCATATCCTCACGCAGGAGGGATGACGCTCTCTTCGACATATTACGGAAAATCTTCTCCTGAACCTCGGTATCAACACCCTTGAGCGCCTTGGCGAGATCCTGCGTATCAACTTCCCGAAGAACCTTCTGAATTGACCGGTCATCGAGGAGGACAATATCTTCAAAGACAAACATCCGCTTCTTGATCTCCTCAGCGAGCTCGGGATCCTCTTCTTCAAGCGCCTCAATGATAATCTTTTCCGTTCCCCGGTCAACCTGATTGAGTATTTCAACAATGGCATCGACTCCACCCGCCGACGTGTAATCCTCACTGGCAAGGGTAGAGAGCTTCCGCTCCAGGACCCGCTCTACTTCCCTGAGAACATCCGGCGAGGTCCTGTCCATTGTTGCAATCCGTTTTGCCACATCAGCCTGTATCTGATGGCTGAGCCCCGAAAGGATAGTAGATGCTTTATTGGGATCGAGATAGGCGAGAATCAACGCAATCGTCTGGGGATGCTCTCCCTGGATGAAGTTCAGGAGATGACTCGGATCGGTTCGTCGTATAAAATCAAAGGGACGCACCTGTAATGATGATGTCAACCGGTTGACAATATCTATCGCTTTCTGCGTCCCCAGTGCACGCTCAAGGACCTCCCGTGCATAATCGATGCCGCCGGTAGAGATAAACTCCTGCGCCATCATGAGCTCCTGGAACTCCTGGAGAACCCGATCCTTGTCTTCCGGTTCTATCTTATCAAGTCGCGCAATCTCAAAGGTCAGCTGTTCAATCTCATCCTCGCGAAGGTGCTTGAAAATCTCTGAAGAGACGTCCGAACCAAGAGAAACGAGAAAAATAGCAGCTTTCTGCCTCCCGGTTAACTGTGATTTCTTCGATTGAAGCATTATTCCCCTCTCGCTTCCTTCAATGATTATATATGCTTAAAACCGCTCACTCTACTAATTTACACCGACACACCACAAAAGGTCAAATCAAAATGAAAAAATAGTCCATCTCCTCTATTCTTCAGCTAACCATGTTCGCAGGAGCGCAGCAACGTCATCAGGTCGCTCCCGCGCCAGGGCAATAGCATTTTCCTGCAACTCCAGCCGTGCCCGCTCCTCGAGAGAGAGCTCAACATCAATCCCCTCCTCCTCGGCAGCACGGAGCGCGGCCTCCCGCATCCGCTGCTGCTCAGCCGCCAGCTGCTCTTCTTTAGCTCTTCTTCGCCGCGCAATCTCCTTATTGATGGCCCTGAAAAGAATCACCCCGAGGAAGAGTGCAAAAACTCCCACGAGTGCGGCCAGGAGCATCCGCTTCATCTGTTCTCGTTTCAGGAACTCCTCTCTGAGCTCATTCCACTGTTTCGTTCGGTCGAACATGATGTTCTCCACCGCAACCTGATCTCCCCGTGCGTCATTGAAGCTAATCGCCTTCTTGACAATGTTTTCAGCCTGCTTAAGCTCTTCACGGGAAAGAGGTATCTGAACCGGCTTTTTCGTTTGATCCAGATCATAGCTTCCATCCGGCAACCGGGGGAGCTCCTGTACTCCGTCAATGACGAGGGCAACCGAAACACTGGCGATATCAAAGGGGTCTCTCTGTATCTTTTTCAAACTTTTATTAACGGCGTTATTCTTGACGTCCTCCTGCTTGTCATATTTCGCATACTGATCATCGCTCGCCTTATATCCGGGCGGTTTATTTCCTTCGGTCCCGGCCGGCCCCTCAGGATTCCAGCCATGTCCCTGAAAGTGCTCCCTGGTTGATTTTTCGGAGATCACCAGTGAATCCTTAACCTTCCGCTCCGAATAGGGCGTTGCCGGATTGTCCCGCTCCATCTCGATGGGAGTATACTCCTCCTTCTCTTCGGTGATTTTATCCCAGTTGAAGTCCAGATTCAACCGCACAATCTGAATTCGGTCGGGTGTATAAATCTTCTGCAGCCCGTTTCTGATATCTCTGAGCATCTGAACGCGCGCTTTCTCCTCGATCTTACGTCGATACTCGAGCAGAGTGTACTCCGCTTTTGCCTGATCATACTCATCATCAAAATCTGAGATAATCTTGCCATACTCATCGGTCACGGTGACATGTTCCGGTTTCAATTTACTGCCCACCGCCCGCGACACAAGATACATGATACCCTTTATCTCCTTCTTGCTGAGCTTATCGTATCCCGGAGCAAGATACACCGTTACCGCTGAGGTATAGTGACTTTCCTTATCGGTGAAAAGCTCATCCTCGGTCATAGCAATCTCAACATCGGCCTTATCAATATTAAGCAGAGACTCAATATGCTTTTTGACTTCATCCCGGAGAGCCCGCATAAACTTCACATCGATCTCGCGGTCAGTCTCAGTCCATTTCGAGACATCAAAGAGCTTCCAGCCCGGAATCCCTTTTGGTATCATGCTCTCCTGTGCGAGTCGCGTGAGGATAACCTCACGTTCCTTCGGCTTGACAAATATTGAGGTGGTACCGGTGGTCGAATAGTAGTAGCCCATCTCCTCAAGCTTTTTTGTCACCTGGCCGAAATCCTCAGAAGTAAGTTCTGCAAAGAGGAGAACATCAGGTTTTGTCGTTGAGATGGAGAAAAGGGCAATAAAAGCAACCACCACAACACCGACGACAACACCGATGATTATCTTCTTGGTGGTATCGAGTTTCCCGAATATCTCCTTCACCTGTTCAAAGAGTTTTTTCAAAAATTCAAGCATGGTTCCCTCCCACAATCCGAGGAGAAATAAAATGATACATGACCGTCATCAGTAAAGCTAAAGACAATCATAAAAATTTTTAAAGTGACATAATACACTATTAGAACAAAATAATAAAAATGTAAAGTAAAAAATAAAAAATATACAAAAAAATTGATATTGTGTTTTTCTGTTCTCATCTCCCCATTCCGGTACATGGTTTTCGCATGAGGGTAAAGCACGCAAGAGCGCTCCGGTGCTTTTACTACCTCAGGTTCATGAGCTCACGAAATGCCCGGATCGCCTCATCTCTCACCGATTTGGAGAGACTCAGGGCAATCTCAGCCTTCTGTGCGGCTATCATAACCGTATGGATGTCAACCGATTCCGGCTCATAGATCATCTTCTGCGTCAACTGCTCCGATTCCACCTGCAGATTGTTCACCTTGTTGATAGCTCCTTTCAGAACCTCAGCGAAGGAGGTGGACACATCATCGTCAGGTTTCTCACGCTTTGCGTCGGTAAAGTGAAGCGGATGTGTTGCCCTCATGGCAACCATGCTTCCATTATCAAAGGGATTAAAAAAAGCCTTCATCACAATACTCCTCATGCATTATCTTGTTTCTACTATCGTGTACATAAAGGGTTCTTTACTCAGTTCCTTTGAAACCAAACCCCTTTTAGAATTCTCCCGATTCGAGAACTCGTGGCTGATATGTATCTCCATCTTTCCGATCTTCTCTATATACATATGCTACCTCCTCTTATACTCCGGGTCTCCCCAGATCGAGCGCACGGCCAAACATTGACTTCGCATTATTTATCATCATCACATTCGCCTCATATGATCGGGAGGCCGAGATGAGATCAGTCATCTCCATGACAATATTAACATTGGGCATCTCGACATATCCCTTTTTCGGACCGCTCTTTATGGCATCGGGATGGCCGGGATCGTACATAAGACGCAACGGTGTTTTGTCATCTTCTATTTTGATAACCCGAACCCCCCTGCCGACGCCATGCTCAATTCTGTTGGGAACCAGAGGCGATTTGTAAAAAGGCCGTACATTTACCGGAGCGAAAATCGCCCTCTTCCGTCGGTACGGACCACCCTCCGGTGTTCTCGTTGTCGTGGCATTGGCAATATTATTGCTTATCAGATCCATCCTCAATCGCTGAGCGGTAAGGCCGGTAGACGCTATATTGAAGCTATCAAACATACCCATTCTACATCACCTCTTATACTGATCTCGTTACAAGCTTGAGCAATCGGTAGTTATGGGAGAGGTTGGAGATCAGGGCATTATATCGCATCTGATTCTTTGCTGCATCAACCATCTCCTTCTCGATATCAACGTTATTCCCGTCATTGCGATAGGTGGTATTATAATCGAGATTAATTCTCGGCCGTATATCTCTGACATCCCGTATCCGGTAAAAGGGGATGTGTTTGGAATCGGTCATGAGTGCAGGATATCGATTGTCCTGCCGCTGGTTTTCATTTATGACCCGTTTCAGTTCGCTCTCAAAGTTGACCTCACTCCGTTTGAAATGAGGGACATCAACATTGGCGATATTATTGGCAATGACCTTCCTCCTCAGCGATTCCGTATCCAGCGCACGCTCGAGGAGATAATTGGTTTTCATCAATCCGCTGTGCTCAAACATAATGTCTCCACATAGTTATAATTTCTCCTTACTATTCTTGTCGGATATTTCTGAAAAAGCATAAGAGAATTTTCTATGTGACATAAAAAATCCGCCGCCTATCGGGTGACTCGCATTTCACGAAAATCTTACCAAAAACTCGTGAAAATGAAAAGGGTTGACAATGCAGTCATCAGCAGCGACAGTGTGGAGAGATGAGTTCCATCAGTGAACTACCGAAGAGTATGCGTGTGAACGGTGAAAATAAATGCGGCGCATCGAGGAGGTCAGATGGGCGAAGAATTAAGCTATTACGCGAAAATGCTTTTACAGGAGTTCATCGACCGGTTTCGTGATCTCAGGGCAGGTGCCACTATCGGCATTTCGACCCTAAAGGACATCGTGCCCGAGAGCGAAAGGGAATCGGTATTGAAAGAGCTCATCAGTGACCGCCAGTATCTCGAAATGCTCGAGGAGAAATTCCCGGGAAAGCTCATCCTGACCCATAGCGGCTATCACTTTCTCAAAAAAATTGAAGGTAAGTGAGTGCTGGCGACTCTAAAGAGCATTTACTGTTCCATCAGAAGGCAGATTGAATCCCGCCTGCAGGACTTTGAAACCATCCGGGAAACCGGTTCTGACGAGGATCTCTTCGTTGAACTCGCATTCTGTCTGCTCACTCCACAATCGAAAGCGAGAACCTGCTGGAAAGCGGTTGAGCTCCTCCTCGCGGGGGATACCCTTTTCCATGGATGCGCTGATGATATAAGAGATAAAATTCACATCGTTCGATTCAAGAACAAGAAATCGAAGTATATCACCGAAGCGCGAGACTTTTTCACCCGGAACGAGAGGCTTATCGTCAGATCTCCGCTTATGGCACTGAGGAACGTACATCAGAAAAGGGAGTGGCTGGTGCACCGGATAAAGGGGATGGGATACAAGGAAGCGAGCCACTTCCTGAGAAACATCGGATTCGGAGATGGGATAGCAATCCTCGACCGTCACATTTTAAAAAATATGAAAGCCCTCGGCATCATCAACAGTATTCCCGGCAGCATATCAGCACGACAATACATCGAGACTGAAGCCAGGCTGATGAGCTTTTCGAAAGATATCGCAATACCCCTGAATCATCTCGACTTCGTATTCTGGTTCAAAGAGACGGGGGATATATTCAAGTAAGCGGTGAGAGCTTCCTCTCCCGAAAAGAGGTACATTTTTAAAGGGTAATAATCAAATTTTTCTTTACACCAATCACCCCCTCTTTATATTCTGTTCAGTGAATCGATCGGGGCGTAGCGCAGTCCGGTTAGCGCACATGACTGGGGGTCATGGGGTCGGGAGTTCAAATCTCCCCGCCCCGAATGTTTTTCTTATCAATTCATCACTCTTACCTTCTCGTATATGTTCATAACGAAGTGAAAGAACAACAGTTTTGCATCCATTCTATTTCCGCATCAAAGTATCCATTCATAATGGAGTATTCCGCGCTCGGGGAGTTAATGTAAATAATGGACTTAGAAAATCTTATCGATAAAAAACAGATCATATCCGTTAAAAATACCGAAAAGCAGCTGGTCATAAAAGAGATGGTTCAAAAACTTGAGAAGCTCGGCCTTATTGACAACATTGACCGATTCTATGCGCAGGTCATACACCGGGAGTCTCTGGAGAACACGGGAATCGGAAACGAAGTTGCTATTCCGCACGCCAGAACAGATTCAGTTTCGGATTTTCTTACCATTCTGGGCATCTCAGAAAAGGGGATTGAGTATAACTCATATGATAAAAAGCCGGTCAAGTATCTCCTTCTGAGCATTTTCCCCACGGAGTTAAGTACGAGATACCTCTACCTCGTCGGGATGATTGCACGCATCTTCTCAGACAAGGAAAAGAAGAGCGAAATCGAAGCCGCAGGTACTCCGGCAAAGATCTTTGCCGTCCTGAAAAAGCAGGCAAAGGATTACTTTGCCACCATCTCGGAGATGGATACGTATACTGCTGACGAAAAGGAGCTTCTATCGGGAGTCCCCTCATCCAATCTCGACCTGCTCATCAGGCTCGACCGCCTGTATGAACTTTACGATAGGGGCGATACCTCCGAGTCAATAGTAAAAAAAATTGATGAGCTAAAAAATCTCATAGACAATCGATCCCTTACTTACTACGAGCGAATGAGGAAGAAGTGTCAGAATCCCTTCGCCATCGTTGAGAAAAACACCTGTACCGGTTGCCACATGGAGATACCTCCGATATACTTCAATCAGAACAAGCATACCAGCACCATCTCCATATGCACGCACTGCGGAAGATTTCTCATCTTTCTCTAGGATGAACGCGGACAACTCGCTTACCCCCGAACCGGGCGGAAGTCCCGAGGCACACAGCTCAGAAATCAGCAACGAGTAATCTCGGAATATCTGACATCGGTGGCTATCGGGTAACAACTGCAGCATGAGGAAAGAGTATCATGGTACGATTCGAGAGAGGCACCCGGGGGTCCGCAGATTAAGGGGCGTGTTCACTACTTGACAATATTGACCTCTTCCTTGGAGGTGAGATCATCACACTCCATTTCCCCCTTCTCCTCAAGCGGTTTAAAGTAGAGTGACTTGCCTTTCATCCCGACAAAGAGCTTTTTCGAATCTCTGCATTTGCCTTCAAGCATTTCAAGGGCGAGCTTATCCTCAATTTCGCTCTGTATGGCCCGCCGGAGATATCGAGCACCAAATTTATCATCGAAGCCCTTATTGGCCAGAAAGTTCCTCACCCTGCTGGAATACTCAAGCTCAAGGCCAATCTCGACAACGCGTTCATTGACCTCCTGAAGCATGAGGTTCACAATCTCGCGTATGTGTTTCCTGTTCAACTTATGGAAATAAACGACCTCATCAACGCGATTTAAAAATTCGGGGCTGAAAAGACCCTTCATCTCGTCAAAAACCTTCTCCCGCTCATCATTGCTGACCGTATCGGTTGAGGAGAATCCCATCTTGCCCATTCTCTGGAACTCCCGGTTCCCGACATTCGATGTCATGATGACAATGGTATCCCTGAAACTGATATGTGAACCAAAATTATCGGTCAGCTCTCCCTCTTCCAAAACCTGCAGTAGAATATTGAACACATCGGGATGCGCCTTCTCAATTTCATCAAAGAGTATCACCGAGAAGGGCTTCCGCTTAATCTTTTCGGTAAGCTGTCCCCCCTCCTCATATCCGACATATCCCGGGGGAGCACCGACGAGCTTTGATACCGAGTGCCGTTCCATATATTCAGACATATCGAGCCTGACAAGGGCATTATCATTATCGAAGAGAAAATCCGCGAGCGCCTTCGCCAATTCCGTTTTGCCAACACCGGTGGGACCGAGAAAGATAAAGGAACCGATTGGCCGGTTCGCTCTCCGCAAACCGGTTCTCGACCTCCGTATCGCCTTGCTGACAACGGTAATTGCATCATCCTGGCCAATGATTCTCTTGTGAAGCTCATCCTCGATTCGAAGCAGCTTCTCAGCTTCAGACTCCTCAAGCCGCTCGACCGGGATGCCCGTCCACTGTGCGACAATAGTCGCTGTCTGATCGGCATCAACAACGATCTGATACTCATTGATCTTCTGCTGCCAGTCACTCATCTTCTTCGTGAGGAGAACTTTCTTCTCATTGATGAGATCACGCACCGCAGCTGCCTGCTCATATTCCTGAGACTTCACCAGATCATTTTTCCTGTTATTGAGAACCTGAATCTCTTCCTCGAGGCCGATAATGTCCACCGGCCTATCGCAGTGCTCAAGACGTGCTTTTGAGCCAGCTTCATCGATGATATCGATTGCCTTATCGGGGAGATACCTGTCGGTTATATATCGGGACGAGAGCGATACCGCCTTCAGGAGCGCTTCATCAGTAAATTTCACCTTGTGATGCTCCTCGTACCGGTACCGGAGGCCCATGATAATCTCATTCGCCTCATCGATAGTTGGCTCATCAACCTGAACACTCTGAAATCTTCTCTCAAGAGCAGCATCCTTTTCAACATGCATTTTGTATTCATTCAACGTGGTAGCGCCAATACACTGGAGCTCACCGCGGGCAAGTGCCGGTTTTAAGATATTTGCAGCATCGATGGCACCCTCTGCCGCTCCGGCGCCGATAATAGTATGCAATTCGTCGATGAAGATGATAACATTGTTGCTCCCCTTGATCTCCTTCATGATACGCTTGAGCCGCTCCTCGAACTCACCGCGATACTTTGTTCCGGCAACAATCGCCGCCATGTCAAGAGCAAGTACTCGCCTGTTATGGAGCGGTTCCGGCACCTGTTTTTCGACGATTCTCTGCGCCAGCCCCTCTACAATGGCTGTCTTGCCAACGCCGGCTTCACCGATGAGAACGGGATTGTTCTTGGTCTTTCGGGAGAGTATCCGTATAACTCTATCAATTTCTTTTTTTCTCCCGATGACCGGATCGAGCTTATTTTCTATTGCCAGTTGCGTGAGATCCTGAGCAAATTCATCGAGGGTGGGTGTTTTGCTCTTCTCCTCAATCTTCTTGCCGGAGAGCAGACTGGAGTGAATCCCCAGAATCTTCAGCACCTCACCCCTGATGACATTGTAGTCGATACCTGTTTTAATAAGACTATCAATACTCGCGCAGGTTCCCTCCCTGAAAATGGCGAGGAGGAGATGCTCGGTTCCGATATAATTATTCTTGAGTTTCCGGGATTCATCCCGTGCAATCTCAATTATCCTGTTATAGCGGGCGCTGATAGGGATATTCCCGAGTATAATGGTCGTGCCCGATTTGCGTATCGCCTGCTCGATATTCTTCTTCAGGACATCAAAATTCACGCCGAGATTTTTCAGAATTCGTGAAGCAACTGAATCCGTATCCTTTAAAAGGGCAAGAAGAATATGCTCGGGCCCGAGCGAATCGGCGTTCAGCCGTCTCCCTTCAGATTGAGCATAAACCTCAAGAACCTTTCGTGATCGCTTTGTGAAATCGTACATAGGAAACGCTCCTCAACTTATATGGCACCGGTGCAGGTGCCGATTCAACGGGTGTCTCTGGAGAACACCATTCACTTGAGCTGCTTTCTCAGATATTCAGCTCTGAAAATATCACACTCCGTGGTATCATCGAAAACCTTATTTGCAATCTTTTGCAGATGCGATTGCTGTATGTTAACCATGAGATCATTAATTTTAAATAACGATATATTCTTAACCACTGAAAGTATGATGCCCAGTCTGACATGTGAGAGATGCTCCATCGCTTCAAGGAAATGCATCTTTCTGGAGTATTGAAGAATCCCATAGGATCGCCAGACTCTATCGTCAAGGTGATTCCCCTGCTCCGATACATAGCTGTCTCTGAGCTCGCTCTCCAATTCCACGACCTTCGAGGTCACTACATCGAGCTCTTCGATGATGTCTATCTCTGAAATGCCAAGCGAGATTCGATTTGATATGAGATACATGCAGCCAACTGTCTTATAATCGTCACCGGAGGTCCCTCGCAACACAAAGCCCATATCGCGAATGAGCTTACCCGTTTCCGGTATCCTGTTGAGCAGGGTGAGCATGGGCAGATGAACCATTGAGGAGACGCGCAAACCGGTTCCCACGTTGGAGGGACACGCTGTCAGATAACCGAGGTCATCAGAATACGCATAGGACGCAAAGCGATTCAAATCATCATCAACTCTGTCCGCAAGACGATACGCATCCATTATCTGGAAACCGGGTTTTATGACCTGTATACGGAAATGATCCTCTTCATTGATAAGTATCGAAAACTGCTCATCACCTTCAAGTACAATTGCGCTATCTTTCGATTTTTCCATCTCATAGGTGATTAAGTTCCGCTCCCGCAAGAACCGCTTGTCATTATCATCCAGCACATGCAGGTCAATAAAGCTCAGATCGCTACTTAGCTCCGAATCCTCGACAAATCGCTTTCCTATGGAATGAATCAGTTCGACACTTCGACGATCCATCTTATTGGGAAAGAGGAAGCCGGGCATGTTTCGTGCGATGCGAACTCTCGTCGAAAGGACTACATCGGAATAGGGACCCGTCTGAGACCAAAATCCCTGATTCTCTATCATATTCTCAAACATAAACGCGCTACTCCCTCTCAATCTCCCGTAAAGCATCTCGGAACCGTGCAGCGTCTTCGTATCGCTCATCCTTTACAGCGGCATCGAGCCGCTTTCTCAGCTCACCGGTATTGTGTTCCTTCCCTTTTCGGTTTTCATCTTTCGCCAGGAGGACCCGCTTCGGCGATTCAACGTCAACATACTTCAGGGGGACCTTCCCCACATGCTTCTCCTCTCCATGAAATCCGCATATAACCGAGTCCAATGCCGGTTTCAGGTAATGGTAACAGTCTGAACAGCCGAGCTTGCCAACCTTCTTGTAGTCCATATAGGTCATACCACAGGTTGAACATACCCGGCAGTCTTCGACATCGCCGACCTCCTCTATATCGAGAAAGGTCAACATATCCGGAACTGAAAGTGAGAAATTCGATAGATTCGAATTCAATCCGAAATCCTTGGCACACCATTCACAGAGATGGATCTCCGTTTTTACATTCTTTATCACCTCGGTAAGATGAACGGTCGCATCCCTCTTTTTACATTTCTCGCACAGCATTATCCTTATGTTTCTCCTCTCACCCTCATATCAATGACACGGATATTTCCAAAAATTGAATTCCTTATTTAAAATCAATTAAAAAATTCAGTTTTTATACTCTTCATTCAATCCGCTCACGCGGGGAATCCCCCAAAATGCATTTGGGTCCACCCTTAATAATAATAAACCGAAATAAGCCTGTCTACAAAAAATTTTGACAAATAAACACCATATTCGGCAACTTATTATTTAATCCATTAATGCCGAAAGCATAATAGGAAGAGTCATGCGCGGCAAAACCGGCACTGAACATAACTTTTTTATATCAATCGGAGCAGGAAGCAATCAGATACCGCTCATACATGAGGCGAAGGTGAGCGGATTTTCTGTTATCGGTATTGATCGGGATCCCGCTGCTCCCGGATTAATGCTCTGCGATATACGCATTCACGAATCCATTGAAGAGTACTATTCTATTTATCAGAAACTGAAAGCGCTTATAGACATCGAGGACATAAAAGGGGTGCTCTCCCGATCCTTCGGGCCGGCGATAAAGACCGTCAGCTTCATTGCCGAACAGTGCGGCATATCGATGATCCCCTTTGACCGGACTGACGATTTTATAGATAAATCCAAAATGAAAATGAACATTCAGGAGATCGGTGTCCCCACACCGGATTACCGGGTCGTAGACGGGTTGAGCGTTCAAGCAATTGAGCACGATCTCCTTCCCTGTGTTATCAAGCCGGTCACCGGACACGCCAAGAGGGGGGTTCAGCTTCTCCGGAACCGCTCAGAGCTCGAGCAGTGCATCCCCTCTCCTCAAGCAGGGGAACGTTTTCTTGTTGAGCGATTCCTCGAAGGTGATGAAATAATCGCAATCGGGATCATTCACCGGAAGCGATACCATCTCATCGGTATCACGGATAAAATTAAGACCCCTCCGCCATATTTTGTTGACATCATGCACATAACCCCCTCTCGATATGATCACCTGAAGGAACCCATCCGCGTTCTGGGCCAGCGGATATGCGAGGGATTTGAAATCAGCGCTTCACCGCTTATCATGGAGCTCATTGTTGACCATCACGATAATCTCTCCCTCATCGAGGCAGTTCCCGAGTTTGGAGGCGAGTTTCTCTCCGATACGCTTATTCCAGCAGCGACAGGATACAATTTTTTCGGCGAGATGGTGAATGCCGCTACGGGCCTTCCTTTCACTCCACCGAAGGCAAAGGTACGGAGAGCAGTTGCGGTCAGGTACATAACCGGGGAGCGGGGCACCCTTGCCTCCTACACCCCTCCACCCGCCGGTGAGAAGGGTATACTTCTCTCGAAGATGCTCAAGCCTCTCGGCGCACAGACCGATAGACCCGTGAGCAATCACGATCGCATCGGTGTGATTATTACCAGCGCGCGAAGCAGAGCACGGGCACTGCGGAGGGCGGAAAGAGCTCTCATGAATCTGAATATACGAATAATCGATGGGAATAGCGCATGACCTCATCATCATGGAATAAACACTATGACAGAGAAAAATCAATTCTCCTGTATCCGGATGAAAATCTCATTCGAATGATTTCGAACTATCTGCGCTCCCGAAATGACGTGACGGATATGACTGCGGTTGACCTCGGCTGCGGGAGCGGCCGCCATATGAAGCTCCTCGCCGAGAGAGGTATCGGGAGAATTATCGGGATTGATATGAGCCTGTCAGCGCTTCAGCTGTGCAAAACATATCAGATGAGCCTTGTCCTGGCACAGAATGAACAGCTCCCCCTGAAGAATGAAATCGCTGATATCGCAGTATCATGGGGTTCACTTCACTACGCGCGAAAGCAGGATGCAGTCATCATGCTCGAAGAGATTCGCCGCATTCTGAAACCACCGGGCATTCTCTTCGGAACGCTTCGAACGGACCGGGACACTCACCTGAAGAGCGGAAAGCATCTCGGCGACAATACCTGGATTACCGACTGCGAATCGATACGGGACACCATCGTGTCATTTTACAATGAAGATGAATTGCGTTCACTCCTGAGCCCCTTCAGCGATTCACGTTACGGGATTATGGAACGAAGCCTGCTCGGAAATACCGCGACGATTATTTCACACTGGTTCTTCTGGGCTCGGAAATAAGCACGACTCACAGGTTGCGCCCGAGGAGAAAGTTTATCGTATCATCATGAACAAAAGACAACATGGAAAATCTCGAATTCTCTGACAGAACCGTCTACGACGCTCCACTCACCCGCTGTCCCCTCTGTTCGAGCACAGAGCTCGTTGAACATCACCTTATCAAAAGATACGATCCCCCCTTCAGGACAGAGCGGTGCCTCAGCTGCGGCTTCATTTTTATGAATCCTCCCCTGATGGATTCAACACGCGCCGCCCTCTACGGCGAGGGCTATTATACCGGACATGCGGAGTATGCCTATTACGATGAGCGTAAGGCGGAAAGGCATTCACAGTACGTATGGGAAAAAAGGGTAGAAAAAATCCGATCCTTCGTGAAAGCGGGGAATGTCCTGGATATCGGCTGCGCTTTTGGCGGCTTTTTGAAGACCCTATCCCGATACTATACCCCCTTCGGCATCGATATATCACCTTACGCCGGGACCGGAGCACAGGCTGCATTCGGCAAGAACAATATCCATATCGGCACGCTCGAGGATCACCCCTTTCGGCACAACTTCTTTTCAGTTATTACCATGATAGAGGTGCTGGAACACATACCTGAACCTGCCCGAGCGGTTTCCGAATGCTACGATCTGCTCACCGAGGGCGGACTGCTCGTGATTCAGACTGCCAACATGAACGGACTTCAGGCGAGAATACTCAGCAAGCGATACCGGTATTTTCTGCCCGGACATTTTTCATATTTCAATAAATACAATATTGCGATGCTGCTTGAAAAAACCGGTTTCAGTAAAATAAAGTTCTTTCATCCGGTGGAGTTTGGCCTGCTTCCAAAACTCCTGAAATCACGATACAATTTCACCTCGATACTGGATTATCGAAAGTGGCTGCGAATCACCCTCTATCATCTGCTCAGCAAGATCAGGTACCGCGCCTTCTCCCTCACCAGCTCGATGGTCGTGTATGCCATCAAGTAAGAGCACGCTGAATAGTTGTAATGATACTATTGGCGGTAACGTAAAAAACAGGAACGCTTTTACGGCATCGCGGTATACCGGTGCAGTAAACGCAGCAGACGAGTGTGTTCTCCCGCTCCCGATCCGAGTTTTCCTTGACAGGATATCTTCCCCTGAAATAATTTGCACAGGATATAAGCATATCCTGAAAAGAGATCGACGAAGCATCAGTCATCAACCTCAACCATGATACGAGGTGAGGAAAATGATTAACGACTATTCAGATTTTACCTTAAAAACGCCGGACTGCCATCCCAATGTGGCATTCAGGGTTGCTCGCTTCAAGCTGGACAGTGATGTCAGCCATCTCTTCCCCTATATCAACGCTCGGATAGACGATGCCCTGTACTTTGAGAATCCGCACTATATTAAATTCAACCTCGATGGCATCGGTTGCGCTCTCTATCCGGATCACGCTGCCGCAGCCCCCTTTCTCGAGCGCGAGGAGGCTCTCCGTTTCGTTCAGCGCCTCATTGAATTTCTCAATGACCTTGAGTCGCGAATGGAATCCCTTGAACCGAATTATACCACTCATACCTACATTCCCGTTCTCGAAATCTTCAAGCGATTACCCCAGACAAACTGCAAGAAGTGCGGATATCCCAGCTGCATGGCTTTCGCCGCTGCCGTGAGCAAAGGGGAGGCTTCTCCAGAACAGTGCCCGGAATCCGATTTCGATACCATAGAAGAGCTTCTCTGCTCCACCGCTCAATAGGGCAATCCGGGGAACACCGACTGCCATCCGGGAGACGCTCAACACAACCTATCGATTAGAGAGCCATGCTGCGGGTACTGCTTCATGAGAACCTCTTTTTTACCAAGCTCAAAATCATCGAAATCAAAGCCGGGCGAAACGGTACAGCCGACCAGGGAATAAGAGGAGCGATCGGCGACCGTCGCACCGAACCAGCATCCGGCCTGCACCACAGCCTGGAAGCATTCACCCCCTTCGATGCTATTGCCGAGCGTAATCGTCGTACAGGCCCCCTCCCCGTTTATTATGTGTATGATCAGCGAAGAGCCTGAGTAGAAATGCCAGATTTCATCAGACCTGATTCGGTGAAGGCGTGAGACATCATCACCCGTTAAGAGAAAGTAAATGGCTGTTGAAAATGAGCGATCACCGGAATACCGTCCGGGGAGACATTCCCTGCTGACAACCTCCCCGGACCGATAGGTTTCCCTGAAATAGCCTCCCTCCGGATGTCGCTCAAGTCCAAGTCTGTCAATCCAGTACCGAGCATTGTGCATGTTGAGCCTCCTGCGGAGAAAAAGAACAGTAGCATCTCTGTACCTCAAGATACCAGGGCGTGAAACAAATAGTACACTGTTGCGTATTTTACATAAAAGGCCTTTCCTGTGCACAGAAAATACTGTACTTTATAGTATGCATCTAATTCAATGATTTTCTATGAGCACCCTGCCCTGTTGCATATTCAGCAAGGGGGATCCGCAGTACACGCATTGCACCTGAAAGCGGCAGATGTCAAAGACAGTTCATCTTTCTACAAAGGGTAATATCAGATCAATCTTCAAAGATTTAAAAAATATAATTGAATAGCAATGAACATTCTCTACGAAGACAACCACATCATAGCGGTCGAGAAACCGACAGGCGTGCTGATACAGGGGGACTTCAGCGGGGAGGAATCGCTGCTCGATCAGGTCAGAACGTATATTAAAAATGCCTACGGAAAACCCGGCAATGTATACCTCGGCCTGGTGCACCGCCTCGACAAACCGGTTTCCGGTGCGGTGGTGTTTGCGAGAACGACGAAGGCAGCACGGCGATTACACCGGGAGTTCAAAACACGGAACGTGCTGAAGCTGTATCTCGCCCTTGTGCACAATACGGGAAACACCGAATCGATGATGCAAAGCGAAGGCTGGCACGAGCTCAAGCAGATGGTTGCGCGGCAGCATGATAAAACGGTTATCGTCAACGGAACGGACCCTCGGGCTCAGGAGGCAGCTCTGAGCTACCTGCCGCTATCGAGAAACGAGAAATATGCACTCCTCCTGGTCAGGATGTATACCGGCAGAAAACATCAGATTCGCGCTCAGCTCGCGTCAGTTCACATGCCCGTTGTTGGTGACATGAAATATGGTTCCCTCGAACAGCTCGACGATCACGCAATCTGTCTTCACTCATGGCGACTCCAATTCACCCACCCCACCCTCCGCACCCCTCTCAACATCATCTCTGCAATTCCCGAGCGAATACGAAAGAGAATAGAAATAGAAAACGAAATTCACCGTCATCTTTCACATTCTCACAGCGGAAGGGACAGGAAGCAGGAGATCAGCGGAGGAGCATAGCAGGCGACTGGCCATCTCCTGTCAACGGCATTCGAAGAGAGAGATATATTTCGGATACATTCATCCGAACCGAAGCGGAAGCATCTCTGAAAAATATCATCTGATTCAGGCGACGCCGTCAATCCGTTCTCACGTTCCGGGAGCTACCACAGATTCAGATCGTGAAAATCCATTTCAGAAATGAAGAGATCAAAAAAATCGGGATGATTCGACAACTCCACATTTTCTATTGAATCGGTAATTTCAGTTGCCCTCTCCCAGTAATATTTCGAAAGGAGCACCATATTGGCACCGATCGAAGCTGCGTTTCCCAGGGATGAGATCTTCTCAGGATCAGATATCGGGATCAAACCGATTCTCATGGCACTGTAGGGGTGCACGTAGTTTCCCAGGGCTCCCGCCAGGTATATCGTATCGACATCCGTCATTTCCAATCCCATTGTTCTGAGCAGTATGTTAGTGCCGGCCGCGATAGCGCTCTTCGCAAGTTGCAACTCGCGGATATCGGTCTGCTGCAAATATATCGGCTCTCCCGTAAAACTTTCATCAGGAGAAGCAATCAGGAAATCATATACCCCGCTCTCCGGGTTGCTTATCAAACGAGACTCCATGAAATCGTTCATCCCCCCCTCGGAAATCGGCCCGAGAAGACCCTCCGTATCAATAAAACCGTGGTGCAGGAGTATCGCGACGATATCGACCAAACCGCTGCCGCAGAGCCCTTTCGGTTTGATATTTCCGATCACGTGATAGGCCAGGTTATTTTCATGAAAATGGAACCGCTCAATGGCACCGGCTTTCCCGATCATTCCATGAGTAATCTTCTCTCCCTCAAGAGCCGGTCCGGCAGCAGCCGAGCAGGTGATAATTCTTCTCTTATTGCCAAGGAATATCTCACCGTTTGTTCCGAAATCCATACCCAATACTATCTTCTCTTCCTGTTCCGCTGCTTTCGAGGCGAGAATAAATCCGATGAGATCCCCACCGATATACCCCGACTTGGCAGGCATAATATACAGGATTGCATTGCGATTGAGGTTTAATCCGATATCTCGAGCATTAAAGGTGACTCCCTCGGTCACGATCGGTGTAAAGGGAGTTTCAGCAATGCTCCGGGGATCGATACCCAGGAGGAAATGCTGCATGGTGGTATTTCCAGCAGCAACCGATATAAAAATGTCTTCCGGCATCACATCCGCAGCTTCAACGAGATTCCGTATAATAATATTCAAATCTCTCACAAGAAGTGCCTGCATGCGCGAAAGGCCATCCCGATTCTCCTTTACATGCTGTATGCGGCTGATGATATTGCTGCCGTATTTTCTCTGAGAATTATACCGGGATGCGACAGCAACTTCATCGCCCTCCTCCAGGTTTATCAGCTTGCCAACCAGGGTGCTCGTTCCCATATCAAAGATAATGCCAAATGTACCGCCCGTACTCTTTCTGTAGTGCCAGTCGAGCAGACAGTTCTTATGTATAATAGCGGTACCTGCATAATCATTTGTACGGAGTTCATCATGAATCGATGAAAGACAGTTATACGTTATACTCAGGTCTCGGTACTCGGGACCGAGTGCTTTCCGAATTCGCTGGAAATCGGAAGAAGGATTCTCCAAACTCGGTGACGGGAGCGTCAGTGAAACTGACTCGAGGAGAGGATCACGCCGCATTTCAGGGAGATCGCCATGCTTGAGGATTTGGAAAAACTCAACTTCCCTATCCTCCAATTCCGTATGAATGACCAGATTCTTTTTGAGCACGATTCGACACGCAAGTCGAACACCTGCTTCCAGCTCTTCCTTTTTCAAGAGCTCAGATTCCTCGGGGGAAGGAGCTCCGATAGATGTGATAACCCTGATCTTGCACTTCCCGCATTTTCCGAGACCCCCGCAATCACCTTCCAGATCCAGATCGGTATCCCGCAGGGCTTCCAGTACCGTTTCCCCCCGTTTTGCCTTTACCCAGATATTGTCAGGCAGAACGTTCAGCCATACGAATTTTTTCTCTTTTTTCCTGACAGACGGCGGAGTACGATACTGTCTCTTCTTTTTCCCTTTTTTATTCTTCTTCGGTTTTTTCATTACACCGCGTTCTCAAACGAACGAAAGACACCGGAATTACACATTCACAATGTCCGGAAATTGTTTTTCGATTCTCACTATCTCATCGGGGGATAAAACGGGTTCATTGTTCTGTAATAATTCGCGAGCAAGCTCACGAGCGCTGCTCAGTGGTGTCGGTTCATTCCGCTCTTTCCATAAATCAAAATTCATTCTGACAGAGAGAGAGGGAAAGAAGAATTCATCAAACATATGTTCGACCGTATGATCCTCCATCATATAGTTGCCGCCGGGACCGAGTTTCTCCACACATTCAACAGCAAGCGTATTCTCGTTCACCTCAATACCTCTCAAAACCCGGTAGACCATGCCAAGTATTTCATTGTCGATGATAAACTGTTCATATGATATCGAGTTGCCTGAATCCAGCATTCCTGCCGCAAGATGTATGAACTCCGCACCTGCCATTCCGACTAAAAGGAGAGAGACCCCCTTTTCAAAGCCTGACTGAATATCCGGCGTCTTGGCATCGGTCATTCCTGCCGAAGCATAAATCGGCACATGATAGCGCTTGGCTAATTGAACGGCACTCACATTCATCATAGCAGTTTCCACAGAGCCGAAGGTGAGATCCATTGTTCTCATATCCATCGCTGTGGGGACAGCACCATACAGCACCGGTGCCCCCGGGCGGAAGACCTGTGTGAGGGCCACCCCCGCCAACGACTCTGCATGCATCTGGGCAAGCGTGCCTGCCAGAGTAACGGGCGATGTTGCACCTGCCATCGGAGCCGGAGCACAGGTTACCGGAATCCCTTTGAGCGCACAGAATTCGAGAATTTCAAGGGTATTATTATCCAGGGTGAGAGGGCTGATAGGATTAGTGATTACCGAGACAAAAGGCTCAGACTGTAAACGCTTCTCATCCCCCGCAACGGCACAGGCGAGATTCCACATCTGCCTGACACCCTGCAGGCTATCACACCCTCCCATGACATGTTTGCTCGTATTACGAAAGGCCTGAAAAAAATCATTCAAATGATAGAACTCAGAGGAAATATCATGTGCCTGACAGGCAATAATGTAAAAATGGATGTTCTCAAGAAGATTTACCAGTCGTGCTGTGTGTGCAACATCCTTGAGAACGGTCAATCGAAATCCACCCGTGTTCATATCCAGTATTCGGAAAACACGTCCACCGTTGCCAAAATAAACACTTCCCGAACCGATATTCAAGTCATGCATCCCGTCGCGAGAATACAGGGTGAACATCCGGGGTGCATTCCCGACAATCTCATCAAGCCATTCACCCGTGAACCGTACGATGCCTTCGTTCAGATCGACAGAAGCCCCGGCTTCGTGCAATCTTTTCAGAACACCTTCACTGAGAAGCCTGACTCCCGCATGGGCAAGTATGTGCCGTCCCGCCTGATCTATCTGTTCGATTTTATCATCACCCAATAACATAGTGCTCTTCTTTCTGAAACAGTATTTCAGGGAGCCGCATCATGCCCCCTGTAAGCTTCCGAACAACGCCTTAATCATTCAATATGAAGGAGCTTCTTCGCCTCTATTACCGCAGAACCGGCATCAGGTGCATAGGAATCAGCACCTATATCGGCAGCATACTTTCTCGTCACCGGCGCACCACCGATCATCACCTTGACCTTATCTCTGATCCCTTTTTCCGAGAGCATCTGTACGGTCTCAGGCATTGCGGACATCGTCGTCGAGAGCAACGCCGACATCCCCACTATATCTGCATTCTCTTCCTGTACGGCACTGACGAATCTTTCGGGGGCGATGTCGACGCCAAGGTCAACGATAGTAAATCCAGCACCTTCCAGCATCATTGCCACCAGGTTCTTGCCAATGTCGTGCAGGTCCCCTTTGACCGCACCTATTACGATCGTCCCCTTCGTGACGACAGCGCTTCCCAGAAAATGCGGTTTCAGCAACTCAACGCATCCCTGCATCGCTTTCGCGGAGCGAAGCATCTGAGGGACAAAGAAGAGTCCTTTGGCGTACTTATCACCGACAACATCCATTGCGGCAATTAATACATCATCAAGTATGCTCTGCGGGTCATCACCCGATTCAAGAGCTTTACCCGTTTCCCCCTTCGCGGTTTCAATATCTCCTTTTATTACTGCTTCAAATAACGGTTCATAATTCATGAGCAGTGTACCTCTCTTCCATGATTGAACTGCTTTCAATCGTGATCTATTCTCCCCTGCTGATAAGCATCTATGAAGTTTGCACAGTATTCATCCGAACCCAGCAGCATTTCTGTCGCAAGCAGATCTGCCATGAGCCGTTTGTCGGTGGGATCACAGATTGCAGCTGTGAGACCGGATTGGACTGCCAGTGTTAAAAAATTTCGATTTATCAGACGTCGCGCCGGCAAACCGAACGAAACATTCGAAAGCCCACAGATAGTATGTACCCCTGAAAAGTTTTTCATGATGCCGGCTATTGCATTCAGTACTGCTGAACCCATATTCACATCCACCGATACCGGCTGAACCAGCGGATCCACAAAAATATCTTCCGGATCAATACCTGCACCGGTGAGCCGTGCAATGAGTTCGGATGCCACTTCGATGCGCTCCCCTGACGTTGTCGGCATTGAGACCCGCGCCATACAGAGAGCAACCACTTTACATGGCTGTGAAGTGATAACCGGTAAAAGGCTCTCGTACCGCTCCTTCTCCAGGGAGATGGAATTGATGAGAGGAACCCCCCGGTGGATTTTCATTGCCCTGCCGAGCGCTTTCGGATTCGGGCTGTCAATGCACAGGGGGAGATCAACAGCAGACTGCACGATCTCCACCAGCCATGATAATAATTCAACTTCCCGTTCCAGAAAAGTACCGGCATTCACGTCAATATAATGAGCACCGGCATCTGCCTGAGCTCGCGCCACTTCAGCAATAGAGGTACTGTCCCCGCGTTCAACAGCTTCTGCAATTTCCTTTCTGCTGGTATTTATTTTTTCGCCAACGATAATCACCACAACTCCGAATAGCTAAAATTTTATATAAAAACTGTTAAATATATAAATATATAATTATATGTCCATTTTTCTATTCTCAACTCGCCAAATATTATTAAAAATATAATATTAATTATAAACGGCGTAAACAAGAATTTCAAATTATTTCATCGGGAGATCAAAAAACGCTTCGTAACAGCACGCTCAGCATAAAAAGTGCGGTGAGCGCCTCTCAGCGGGTCCGGCATCATATATTTTGAGCATCGTCTGTTCTCTCCGCCGTCAGGCACACCGCTTACCGTAAAAAAACCGGATTTTGAGTGCAGGTCATCGTCACCTCATACCCGGCCGCGAAGGAAAGATGCCTCCATCAGTTTCATCCAGATAATCTCGCCGATGCATTGCACGATATGTGATCACGGCTCACTTCCGAAACAGATGCCGCTAACGGCTTTCATTGACCTTCCCGTCGGAACGGAATATTCCGCAACCGGTGATAAATAATTTGAAAAAGAGCAAATAATTATTCCCATAACAATCAATAGCTGCTATATTGGTAGTAACCGTGATTGTTCAAAATTGTAATTGCATTATAGTATATCACTCCGTATTGAGGGACAGTGATAGAGAGAACACGAGAGGTGACCCGGGAGAAAGAGATCATTACTCTGATGGGAAGGTGCAACACGGGGGATTTGCGTGCTATTGTACATAGATCATGCAATGCAACAGAAATCCATCACTTAAAATAAGGAGGAACAAATATGGGATTTTTTAAAGATGCCGGTGAATCACTCTTCAAATACAGTGAGAAGCTCGTCAATAAAACTGAAGAATATGCCAAGATAGCCAAGCTCAGTATGGATATTAAGCGATTTGAAAGCAGTATCGAGAAGGTATATATGGAGATTGGCGAGTACGTGAAGAAAAAGATCGATCAGGGAGAGAACACCCTCAATGTGAGCGATCAGTTCCTGAGCGAAAAATCAGCGAGTATTGAAGAGATCAAAAAAAATATCGATGTGAAACGGGAGGAAATTGCCGCCATCAGGAAAGCGCAACCATCCGGTAATGTTCAAACGGAATCAAAGACCGAATCCAAAACCGATACAAAAACCGATTCCGAGACCGATACCAAAAGCTGATAGCAGCATTTGCTCGAAAAAAATATATTAAATGTCCATATCGTCAAAGAGAATTATCTCTTACATAAAACAGACGTCTAAACCCTTTTCTTCTTACACTATTGCTGATGCGCTCACACCGAAGCGGGGAAAACAGAAAAAGAAGGAAACACAAAAAAGAGAAGCGCAGCGGATCGGAGCCATTCTCCCGGCACTCCACGCAATCGGTCTTATACGGAAAGATAAGAAGCGCTACGCCAAAAATCCCGCCTTCACTCTGGAGGGCATCATCCGCATCAACAGGAGAGGGAATGGGATTCTGGAAATACCCGATGCTCCTGCGGTCATTATACCGGAAGAGAACATTCAGATCGCTCATGACGGCGACCACGTTCAGGCCGAACTTATCGATTTCAGGAGCGGCTCTTTTTACGGGCGCGTTACCAGTATCATTACCAGACGCAAGGAGCGATACGTTGCCCGGATTGAGCGGTTGAGCGAAGATCGAATCTTTTTGAGAATAATCGATACGCCTGGCACAATTGAGGTCTGCTCCCGACGGGACACACACCGCAAAAGGGAAATCGCGCCCGGACAGCTCGCTCTCATTACCCTCACCGGCGGTTTTCTTCAACACCAACAGGAATGCACTATTGCGAAAACCTTTTCCATCAGTGATGATACCTATGACAGTGAGCGCATTGCCATCAAGCACGCCATCCCCGGACGCCATCAGCAGTATAAGGAGCTGAAAGGCATCACCGGGCGGTGGAAGGCTTCCGGCACGGAGAAGAGAAGGGATTACCGATCCCTTTACACCATCACTATCGACGGTGAAGACGCGAAGGACTTCGACGATGCCCTCTCGCTGGAAAGCGCCCCTGACAGATTCCATCTGTATGTCCACATAGCTGATGTGTCACACTTCGTCAAAAAGGACAGCCCCCTTGACCGGGAAGCACAGAAGCGGGGGACAAGTTTCTATCTCGGGGAAAGGGTCATCCCCATGCTCCCGGAGATCCTCTCGAATAAACTCTGCTCTCTGCAGAAAGGAGAGGATCGGTTCACCGTTACCGTTGCAATGACCTTCGACACAACGGGAACGCTTCTCGATTTCGGATACTCGCGGGGAGTCATCACCGTTGACCGAAGGCTCACGTATCGGCACGCGCATGAGATAATCGATACCGGTACGGATGAGCTCAGCGTACTTCTCCGCAGAATGCACGAGCTCGCACTCATCCTCAAAGAGAATCGGTTGTCGCAGGGACGTATCGAGCTCAACCTCCCGGAGGTGGAAATTATCAACTCCGGAAATGAGATCGATATGCGGTTACTGCCGCGGTATAAAAGCCACACCATCATCGAAGAGTTCATGCTCAGCGCAAACGAGACCGTCTCCAGACTCTTAAAAGAGAAGGGAATCCCGACGCTCTATCGGATTCACGAGGATATGAGCGATGAAAAACTACTTGCGCTGAAGAAATTCCTCTGGTCCCTGGGAATACGTTTTCCGAAGGGAGTGAAAACCGGCCTCGCACTTCAGAGAGTAATCGAGAGTGTTGCGGAGAAAGAGTACGAACAGGTAACGAACTTCATCATCCTGAAATCGATGATGCAGGCATACTACGGCGAGAAGCCGCTGGGGCACTTCGGACTCGGTTTCAGTGACTATACCCACTTTACGTCGCCTATCCGGAGATATCCGGATCTCATCGTGCACCGATGCCTGAAGAGCCTCATCGATAATGCCGCTCCACCCTATACTGCAGAAAATCTAAGTGATATCGGCACGAGTTCATCGGAAATGGAGCGAATTGCCCAGCGGGCGGAGCGCGATCTGATAAAACTCAAGTCGTGCAGAATAATGCTCCACCGGGTCGATGAGCTCTTCGACGTAATCGTGAGCGGTCTCTCCTCCGCTGGATTCTTTGTGACGCTCATCGACAAACCTATCGAGGGAATGGTTCCCCTGAGACTGCTTTCTGACGATTACTATTTTATTCAGGAAGAGGAATTTGCAATAGTCGGGAAAAATCGCGGGAGGCGATACCGTCTCGGCGATCGGATCCGCGTTCGGCTTGTTTCCGTTGATCTTGAGATGATGAACATAGACTTCGTTCCACAATAAAGCGGGTGAAGTGCCATGGGAAAAGGAATAGGCTTTGATTTTATTCAGAGAACAAAATTTCAGTATCTCGAGCGATCGGATCAAATGAAGGGAGTTGCACAACCACCCCCTGTACTCCCTTCCGACAAGGGGACGGTCATCGATCTCCCTGAACCGGATCGTCTTGATATTCCCGATATGTCTCTGCGAAAGGCCATTGAAAACCGAAGGAGCGTTCGAAGCTATTCGACGACCCCGCTCAGCCTGGAGGAGCTCTCACTTCTTCTCTGGTGCACCCAGGGGGTTAAGGAAATCATTCCCGCTCTGACGACACTGAGGACGGTACCCTCTGCGGGCGCCAGACATGCTCTCGAAACCTACCTGCTGGTGAACAGAATTCAGGACCTTCCCGAAGGACTCTACCGCTATCTCCCCCTCGATCACAAACTTCTCGAGATACGACGCGATAACCGGATTGCCTCTCAGATAACTGAAGGATGCCTCGGACAGGATATGGTCCTGCGAAGTGCCGTAACATTTCTCTGGACAGCGGTAAGCTATCGCATGACATGGCGATACAGCCAGCGGGGCTTCCGCTATCTCTTTCTCGATTGCGGCCACGTGTGTCAGAATCTCTATCTCGCTGCCGAGATGATAAACGCCGGTGTCTGCGCCATTGCTGCTTTCATGGACGATGAGCTCAACCGTATTCTCACCCTCGACGGCGAGGAACAGTTTACCCTGTATCTCGCAACGGTCGGAAAGAAGTAAAAACAGGAGTTTTTACCTATCTCCCGAAAAATTCTGCATCTTACTTCCGATGAAGCCCTCGCACGCCTCACCGAGCACACGGGAGACGAGACAGCAAGAAGTCCGGGCGCTCTTATCGCCCTTCTTTGCATTTTTCAGTTATATTCCCTGTTGACAAGAATCGAAAGAGGGGGTATAATTCGGGTAGAAATGAAGGATATAAAGAGAATAGAACAATACCTCCCGATCATTATTACCTGGATTGACAGAACACTCGAACAGCATGCTCATCAGGCCAAACAGGTAATCGACTTCAACTTTCCCAGATTGCCGGGGTATTTCTCAAAAGAGCTCCTCACTAACTCCAGTGTTGTGGTGCTCGATACGACTCCTCCGATACCCCCCATCGCCCCCGAACTGAACGAACTGATCGATCTCTTCAAAGGGAATCTCGCCGGTATCACATACAAGAATACCTATTTCATCCGGCAGGAATACGCCTTCGACGAATCCCTGCACTTTCACGAGCTCATACACGTCATCCAGTGGAAATGTCTGGGGATTGAGAAATTCATCATTACCTACGGTATCGAGCTTATCGAACGCGGTTATCGTATCAGCTTTCTCGAGGATATGGCCTTCCGGCATCAGAGGAGATTCATCTTCGAGGGCGAGCCATATGACGTGGAAGCAGAGGTACAACAGGAGCTGGCAGATACTATATCATAATATATCACCGACAAGCTATTTCAGATTTCTCTTCGCTCTCCTTTTCTGAACATATCGGAGCCCTTTCGAAAGCAGGGCAACAGCAACCGCCGAGAGGGAAAGAAAGAGTGTCAACCTGCAGAGTTGAATCACATCCCAGTGCGGGAAGAGAGTACCTCCAGCGTATTTATAGCCCAGCAGCGCCGTTGAAACAATGGCCGTACCGATGAGAAAGAGTAGAAGTGATCGGATTGCCTTCATCGTTCTGAACCACCCTGAATAAAGCGCACTTCCGATACTCTTCTCAGTAACCACTCCGCACCGAAGCGATATCCGCTCTTCTGCCACCAGAATGATGCCAGCGCGATGAGGGACCAGACTCCAGAAATAAGGAGAAGCGTTTCTCCCGTTGAGAATACCTGCCAGAAGTGAAGATGATGACTGAGCTCGCGAAACACGAAAACATGCACAAAAAACATCGTTAGCGATGTCCTGCCGAGGCAGACGAGCACATTTCGGGAACCGAATGTTTGCTGAAATCCAACCCGCAAAAGGGCAACACACAATAAAACCAGTGCACTCAACAGAAGCACGATGGGCGGATGTGCCGGGTAGAAACCGAGCGCTATCTGAAAGAAGCGATGGAAGGGACCCCGCACGGCGAATTCGATACCCAGAATATGCGGTATGGGGAGAAGCACACCAGCCGTTATGGTTATGATTGCCATTGAGAGTATGGGGGAAACTCTATCATCACGAAGCCATCTGCCGGCAATCATGCCGATCAGAAAAAAGTACAGCCAGGGAAACACGGGGAATTGCCCTTCGGCGAGAGCGAGACGGAGGAATCCGCCGGGAATATCGAGCCGCCGCATCCGCTCGGTGCTCAGAAAGGGGGGCGTGTCAAGAGCGTTCTGTATGAAAACCGTCGCGATGAGAACGACGATGCCGATGGTGATGAGCGCCGGCACACTGAGCCTTCTGAACAGCGGTGCAATAATCATCGCAAAACCTATCATATGCAATACATACCAGGAACCGCATGAAAACCAGCTCGGCGTAATGAGATTGAGCAGATATCCCATAAGCAGTATAATACATCCCCGGCATATGAGTATGCCGTCAACCCGCTCATGCCGCTCCTCAAAAAAAACTATCCCCAGCCCCGCCAGGGTAACGAATATCGGTGCAGCAAAACCGCCGAGCGCATTGAAGCTCAGGAGAAAGGGATAATCGTAAAAGTCAATTATCCCCGGAAGCGGTTTCCACAACCAGTATCCGAGATGCTGTTCCACCATGAGAAGGACCGCCACTCCCCGCAGCGCGTCAATACCGGTAACCCGAACTCGCATCAGAGAAGACCTCATCGACGTTTGAAAAATCTCTCAATCCTCTTCATCTCCTCATCGAACACCAGTGAAAAGTATACATCTTTCAGGGAGCAGGTTCGCTTCTGCCTGTTATATTCATACTCGAGATAGAGGGTATACAGCTGGCCGTCGTAGTCGTCTTCGAATATGATGAAGAGGGAAAACCGATTCTCGTGATAAAAGAACCTCGCTTTCGTTATGGCGATGCCCCGCTTTCTGCTCTCATAGAGAAATAACCCAAACTTATCCATGAGCCGAATACCGGCACCACCGTTCTTGACCACGCCGCTCAGGCATTCGATGATGTTTCGCTCATATTCCCGATTATCCTCAATCACCCGCGAGAGAAAGAGCGAGCTGTGATTCCTCAGCTCACGCTCCGAGATTTTTGCAGAGAGCGGAAAGCTAATAAAGATGAGGAAAAAGATTATGACGCCTTTCATACCATTCATTATACTCACGGTTCATTCAAAGAAGATCTATTAATATAGATATGCAGGAGACTTCTCTTTTTGCAATAAAAAAAGGGAGAAACCACTTTTCTTTATATTGCGGTGCGTGGATTAATTAACGAAAGTGCTCTCTGTATTTGAGAGATGGCAAAAAATGATTTTCTCTTCAGATTTCTTAGAGGCATTCTTCAGAAGGGTTAGCTTTGATACAATGTCGTCCTGCGAATATCCCGATTTCATGAAATCATTCGGCGTTATCTGCATAATAGCTGCACTTGCCGAGAGGAGGGGAAGCCTCATTGTTTTCCCCTTCCGATCGGTTGAAGTATAAAATCCCTTTGAGAACTCTTCAGTATCATAGAATGAGGCAACGCTATCGGTGAATTTCTCAATGATCCGTTTGATCCACGCGATTATCTCCGCACGACAGGCATTCGGCTTCTCAATCCCGACAAAGAAGTCATCGCCACCGACATGACCGATAAAAGAACTTCTGCTGTCAAACTCCTTTCTGAGAATCTCCGCAAAGAGAATGATGACCCGATCACCCTGTCGAAAACCGAACCGATCGTTAAACGGTTTGAAATTATCAAAATCAATATAGACAAGATATCGCACCCCCTCTGTCAGCATCATGGTATCTTGTATGTATTGCATAATGAGCGTATTGCCCGGGAGCTTCGTCAGCGGATTCGCCTCACGCGCAAAAGCGAGATTCTTCTCATTGATGATATTCAGGAGCGATCGTGAGTTCAGAAATCCGAAATACTGCATATTCCGGGTGATTATCACTCCGTCAGAGTCAGGATTGCTGACAAATATCTCCAAAATCTTTTCCTGAGAGGTATTGACATCAACAACGGGGCACTTGATGAGAAACTTCTTGAGCGAGGTGGCAACAGACTTGTTCCGGAAGAGATCGTATCCATACGGGGAGTAGATGTATTTCTTGATATTTCTCTCGTGAATGATACCGAGAGGGAATCCGCTCGAATCGAGGACCGGGAAAAAGCTGGTAAGTGAATTATGATGGAATTTCTCAAAAAGGGTGCTCATGCTATCCTCAACCCTGACCGTTTCCAGGGAGGCAATCTCCCGGACAATCAGTTCGGCATCGGTGTTCTCCATCCGCTTGTTTGTGCTGTTCAAACTGACGATGTGATCACTGATCGGCTGTATCTCATCGACAGCCACGGTGGGTCGCTGAATATAGTATCCCTGAATGAGATCGAATCCGATCTCCCGGCAGGTATTGAATTCTCTCTCTTTCTCAACACCCTCAGCGATAACAATAACACCGAATACTTTCGCCATGCTTATGAGGTGCGAGCAGAAGGATTTCTTTTTTATATCGCTATTAATACACGATATGAGAAATCGGTCAAACTTCAAATAATCGGGCTCAGAGTGATAGAGGAGCTCGAGACTTGAAAATCCGACACCGAAATCATCAAGTGCGATATTAAAGCCGCGCATCTTTGCATTCTCAAGGAAATATCTGATTCCATTTGTATGATCAAAGCGATGCCGTTCGCTCAACTCAAAACAGAGATCACTATTGACGAGACCTACCCCGTTCAGAATCTGATCCGACAAACCTGATTGATAATCGTGCATCAGTTGTATACGGGGATCATAGTTGTAAAAGAGCTTGAGTTTTTTATAAGATTTAATGAAGACAAATTTGTATATAGCCTTTCGTCTGAGTTCAATATCGAGCGGGAAGAGAATCCCCTCCTTGTAAGCCTCATCGAAAAAATCACCTATGGATGAGAAGCCAACCTCTTCGACGCCACGAAGGAGGGCCTCTACAGCATACGTAACACCGGTAAATGTATTTATTATCGGCTGGAAAGCATAATCAACAATATCAACAATGTCGCGCCAGTAGGGTGAAAGCATTGTGAAAACTCCTCTCGGCTTTCTGAGAAAAGGACAGCCAGGAGATAATTCAGTTAATGCATCATACGGTGAATAGGATTTTGCGAAAAAAAACCCTATCATCAACCAGATATGGTTGCAGGGGGAACATACAGGATGTCTGTGAAAAATCTGTCCGAAAATTATGAAATTTCAATAAATAATAAGAAGCAGATTCAATCCGAGGAGGAATAAAAAAATGAAAACTTCTTCCGCTGAAGACATGCACGAATAATAAATTCTATATGTCTCTCCCAAACTGACGAAAACGAATATGTGCCACTATCTCCCCTCGCAGCGGATGCTCCGGTACAATGACGAGAAGAAGTTCGGGAGCGATTACTCCTTCAGGGCAACCAGCTTATCCTTCAGCTCTTTCTCAATCTTTACGAGCTCCCCTTCTACCTGTCGGCGCTTCACTCGCCCCTCTTTCTGAATTTTGATCGTCTCCTCGATAGTGCTGATGAGATCGGTGTTCACCTTCTTGAGCGTCTCAATCTCGACAATACCCCTTTCGGATTCCTTTGCAACCTCAACCGAGCCCTCTTTCAGAAGCTCGATATTTTTCTTGAGCAGCTCATTCGTTGTCTCTGAAACCTCTTTCTGCAATTCCAGCGCCTTGTGCTGTCTGAAGAGGGTTATGGCGATGACAATCTGGTTTTTCCACAGCGGGATGGTATTCAGGATTGAGCTCTGTATCTTTTCCACGAGCGTCTGATCGCTGTTCTGAATGAGCCGTACCTGCGGGCCGGTCTGAATGGCGATCATCCTGCTCAGCATAAGATCATGTAACTTCTTGTCGAAGCGATTGACCGCCTGCTCAATATCCCGATACTTCTGTGCATCCATTGCATCCTTCGATGATTCGGCCTTTGCCTTCAGCTCGGGAAGCAGCCGCTCGTTCAGCTCCTTCAGCTTGATCTGACCGGCGGCAATATAATAATTGAGATTCTTCAGATAATCGAGGTTCTTGTCGTACATGTTGTCAAGGAGGGCGATATCCTTGAGGAGGGTCATGCGCGCTTTGTCCAGCTCATCGACAATCTTCTCAATTTTAACGCTCAGCTTCTCATAGCGTGCAATGAAACGCTTTGCCGCATCGACGAGATTCCCGATAATCGGGATCTTCGAAAGAAAGCTTCCCCCGGGGGAGAGGCTGTCAACCTTGAGATCCTTAATATTCAGGACCAGCTCCGTGAGCACCTCGCCGACATAGCCGCTGTCTTTTGAGCGCACCTCGTTCAGAATCGTATCGGCGAACTGAGATATCTCACGCTGGGCGCCGACCCCATAGATAATCACCCCCTGAGAATCCTCTATATCAACCTGACTGGCGATATTCTCAATCTTCTTACGCTCATCTTCAGAGAACTTTGAGATATCGATCTGCTCCTCACGCTTTATCAAACTGTCACTGTCACCCGTATCGGTCATGTCAACACCTCCTGAAATTATTGGCTTCTAATTTTGCCTGTATGATACTCTCCGTCACCCGAGGGCTCGGCATGAGCACCTGGCCGGGAAATCCTCACTGTCGATGATACATCACCTCTATATTCACCCGAAATTGCTTACTCCTGTTTCTCCTCCAGCCCCTCCATCCTTATCATGTTCCTGAGCAGATCAATCTCGGTGTCAAGGTCAAGAACATCGTCCTTGAGCAGATTTGCATATTGCACCTCAAAGGCATTCTTTATGGTGTCAAGCATCGATTCTACCCGCTGCAGAGAGGTTTTCACCTCTTCCGAAATTACTTCCCGCCCCGAGAGCTCAACGTATTTCCTGATAATCTTCAGGGCTGCATCGAGATAATATGATAAGAATTGTCGTGCTTTTTTTATATCATTGGGATTCTTCTTGAAGTCATCGAAAATCTTGTCAACCACCACGCAGATCCCCTCAATCTTCTCCTTGACTTCACGATTTCGTACCCGATACGAATAGGAACGCAGCTCCTTCAGCGTGCTCTTTCCCTCTTCAAGAGTTTCCCTGAGCACCCTTTTCGTAACTCCGTGAGTGGTTTCGTCAACTTCTCCCTTCCCGCTCAGCTTCGCAACCAATACTCTCACAAGAATGTAGCCGCCGATTCCGGCAAGAACTGCATAAAAAAGATCCTTTATAAAATAGTAAAGCGCGAAAGCGACAAAGAGCCCAAAGAGAAAAGCGTGAAGTCGTCTCTTCTTGGGTTTCTCCTTCTGTTCCATTCTCACCCCTTATCATCCGGCCTTTTCGAGAGTATCTACGAGCCGGCCTTCGTAGTGAAACAGTGAAAAAAAATTGCATCGATCAGGGATCATAGTGAAGCGATAAAAAAAGTCAAGATGAAATCATAAAATAGAATGATTATATATTTCTACGGTATGCAAAGATGATCCTCCAATGGAAGATCGATGGGGTTAATCAATACAATATCCGCAAAAGTGACAGTGTTATGCAGATAGTATCTCTTTTCGATTTCCATCGCATTAAAATAGAACGTCACCTTTCACCGATGAATTCTTCAAGAGTGAGTAGCCTTCGATGCCTCTCTACCGATAACGCGCTGCACGTACCCGTTACTCGTTACAGATCACCCGCCGAACATAAAACAAGTATCGATTATTCTCCTTTTAATGAAACAATACGATAATCTGACGACTCACCCTCGATAGAATCGTATTGCCTCTAACAAAAAAACAGAATACGGTAACAGACGGATATACTATATCCACCCCAGGATTCCGGCAAAGATAATAAGACAGAGCGCATTAACAGCAAAAAGTGAACCGATAACTATTGTCTGTACCTTCGGTTTCCAGTCATGGCAGTAGAAGGAAACAACGAAGAAGGGAATGTACACCGTGATAAAAACAGGGAAGGCACCCCACCAGGGATAGACCCAGACAAAGGCGGGTGTCATCGCCAGAAAAATCTCAAAGACAGAGAAAAAAGCCGCACAGCCAATTGCGAACAAGAGGCGATTGTTGATGCCCAGTATCTTCATCCCGGGGTCCCCGGGAAGAATCTTGCTGAATACAAGCCCCGCTATAGAGAACATGAGGCTCAGCTCAGCCCCCACCCCGATGAGGATAAGAAAAGCGGTGCCTGTCGGAACCGTCCAGAGGGCGTGGCCGCTGAAATGCTGAATCAGCGCATTCACAATCTCCGCCATCCAGTGAACCATATAGAGCGAGAGTCCCGCCGCAATACCCTTCCAGTTCCCCTTCACAATCTCGTTGTGATACACGTAGACAACGAGTGCCAGCAGAGGAATGACATACCATTGAAAAGGTTCTCCGCTCCTGAGAATTGCTAAAGCCTTCTCCGTTGCTTCAGGATTGTTCATCGCATACCTCTCATCTCGGTGAATTGATATAACAGGAACCGCCATACTACTGCATCA
>CAZZCF010000006.1:0-8631 GCA_964652955.1 uncultured Leptospirales bacterium | reverse complement strand
CATACCTCTCATCTCGGTGAATTGATATAACAGGAACCGCCATACTACTGCATCAAGGAATGACAAATCAACAATAATTCGTCGTTAGCATCCGCCGAAATGCAGAGAATCTCATCGCTCTATTATGAGAAAGTCCTTGAACAGATTTCCCTTATACATCATAATGAGGATCATTACTAATCCTTTAAAGGATCACGAGATACCGGAGGCCATAATGATCAAGAACGTGATTATAACTGTTGTTATTCTCATCGTAGTCATCGTTGGTATATATGTGTATGGATATTATCATGCACAGAAGATGCCCGATAATAATCCCAACTGGTTTCTCCAGAACCGAGAATCATTTTCTGACAAAAAGACGGTCGTCTGCATCGGCGACAGCATCACACATGGCAGAGTAAGCGCGAATTACGTAGACATCGTTGCCGGAAAGCTCGATTCGAAACGGTATGTGCTCGTCAATGCCGGCATCAACAGCGAGCTTGCCTATAATGTGCTGCAGCGACTTGAAGAGATAATCAAATGCAAACCCGATTTTGTGACAATCCTCATCGGCACAAACGATGCGAATGGAACAATGAGCGAAAAAAACGCCGCGCGAGCGGTAAAGGAAATGAAGCTCCCGCAGAAACCGACCGCGGAGTGGTACAGGCAGAACCTCGTCGCTCTCTGCAAGAAGCTCAAGGCAGAGACCGAAGCGAAGATTGCTCTCTTATCGCTGCCTCCCATCGGCGAGGAGATCAACAGCGAGGCATATGAGCGAACTGTCAAATTCAGTAAAATAATCAGAGAGGTATCACAGGCAGAAGGAGTAACCTATCTCCCCCTCAATGAACGGATAACAGAATATCTCAAAGCGGAGAATCATGTACCGGCGCTCACCTATAAAAAAGGCTTTTTGGGAGTTATGTATAAGGGGATTTTCTTTCACTTCCTCCTCGGTAGGAGCTTCGACGAGATCTCGGAATCGAACGGTTTTCTTATCGTCACTGACTTTCTGCACCTTAACAACAGGGGAGCCGAAATGGTTGCAGAGCTCATAGAGGGATTCGTGAGAGGAGCGGCCGCAACGCGCTAAAGCCGTTCCAGAAGAATATTTCTGATATCATCACTGACAAGATCTACAGGGTTGTTCTTAATGCCCGTTTTTTCCACAATCCTTTCCAGATCGGACTGAGTGATACCGTATGCAGCCAATCGCGGTATTTGCAGCTCGTCTATCCACTGCTCGATCCTCTCCACGAGGAACCGGCAGCTCCGATCAATATCCCCCTCCCGATATTCCCTGTTCGCGAGAAGTGCCCCAATTCGCGCATACTTCCGCAGTGCGATTTCGCCGCCGGTATCCCTGAGCCGCTCAATATTCCTCTTCGTTGCAACACCGACGAGCGTCCCGCAAACAACACCGTGGGGAATGGGAAAGAATCCGCCAATCGGCGATGCCAGGCCGTGAACGATACCCAGGCCCGCATTCGCCAGAACAACCCCGGAAGTAAGGGCCGCGTAAGCCATCGACGCCCGCGCATGTATATCCTCCGGTGTGGTACAGGCCGGTATCAGGCTCTCTTTCATACAGGCAATACCGCTATATGCAAGGGCATCGGTGTAGGGGCTCGATTGCGGAGAAACATAGGCCTCCAGAAGCTGCGTAAAAGCATCCATCCCGCAGGCGGCCGATACATGCCCGGGACACGAGACGATCAACTCCGGATCAATAAGTGCAACATCGGGAACAAAGTTATCGTGTCTGAGAGACTTTTTATAACCCGCCGTGCCAACAGAACTCAGCACGGCATTCTTTGTCGCTTCACTTCCCGTTCCGGAGGTTGTCGGAACAGCGATAAAGGGAATTTTCATTCCACTGTGCTTTTTATCGCCGATGTCCTCCAGATATGCGGTGACCGAGTCGCCGAGCGGGAGCATCGCCGAGATGGCCTTGCCCGCATCAATCACGCTCCCCCCGCCGATCGAGAGAACAGCGGAAATTTCCCGCTCACGATAGTGAGCAACGGCATCATCAATCTGATCCGGTGACGGCTCACCGGATACCGATAGAGCAAGCAATTCGATTGAGCTCTTCCTGAGCTTATCAGCGATGAGATCCCATCTCCCCGATGCTTTCAACGAGCTCCCGCCACTCACTATCAGAACTGTACTGCCAAAAGAGCTGACAATCCTGTCAATATCGTTCAGCGACCCGGCTCCGAAGATTATCCTCGGCGTTCGATAAAAGGTAAATGAATCCATCTGCTTCTCCACATACAAGCGTTTACTGATGCCGCATAACCGGCAGCTTTACACGGTTTTGGCCGTTCGTGAAGTATTTTTTCACTGGCACGGGTAAAAAGCAAGCGGTTGATATTTTCTCGTCGCAGAAGGGAGCGGGGCAGCATCACTCAGAGATTTATGAACACTTTATCTTTACTGATTACAGACGACCGAATACTCCTTCGCAAACCGCTCGGTGACGATTCTGACATCCTCATCCGTCTGCTCCCCCATGTCTTTATAGTGGTCACCTCTTCCCAGCTTCTCATACTTCGTCTTCGCCATCCGGTTGTAAGGCATGAGATGCACCGGCCCCTTGTACCGAACCTCTTTCAGAAATGAGATGATCTCATCTATTGAACGGGAATCGACATTAAACTCGGGAATGAGCGGAATGCGGGGCAGAATTCGCTCGCTTCCGGCCCTCCGGACTATTTCGGAATAATTTGAGAGTATCCGCTCATTCGAAACGCCGGTAAAGCGCTTATGCATGTGCGAATCAATATGTTTAATATCGAAGAGGAAAAGATCAACCAGTGGCAGGAGGCGGTCGATGAACTCCTCACTGAAAAAGCCGCAGGTTTCAACGGCTGTGTGAATCTCCTTCTCTTTGAGACCTGCAAGAACCGCCAGGAGGAAATCCTTTTGAGCGGTCGGTTCTCCTCCTGATATGGTTACGCCACCACCCGAGTTGTCGTAATAAGGCTTGTCCCGGGAGACGATTGCAACAATTTCCTCCGCGGTGATCTCTCTTCCAATCAGCTCCATTGCCTTGTGAGGACAAACCTCCACACAGCGCGCACAAACAGCGCATCGTTCTTCATCCCGTATAACCCAATCCTCCATCCTGATGGCGTCATGCGGGCAGCTCTCAATACACCTGCCGCATCTCTCACATCGATCACGAAAATAGGAGATTTCGGGATTCATTTTTTGCGATTCGGGATTATGGCACCATACACATCGCAGAGGACACCCCTTGAAGAACACGGTTGTTCGAATGCCGGGTCCATCGTATACCGCATAGTGATGAATATCGAATATGATGCCTCTTTTCTGGTTCACAGCACGCTGTGCTCGGTTCTCTCGATAATCTCATTCTGTATTTCACAGCCGAGATCGATAAAATAAGCGCTGTACCCGCCTACCTTCACGATGACATTCCGGTAATTCTCAGGATCCTGTTGCGCGGCGCGAAGCAGCTCTGTCGAGACAACGGTGGGTTGAAGCTGCTCTCCTCCCATTTTGAAATAAGTCTTGACCAGGGTGATCCACTTCTGCCGCGCCTCATCAGTTGTGCCAATTGCAGTGGGGTGCATTCTTATATTAACCGCACTGCCGAGCACATGTGAAAAATCTATGGCAGCAACCGAACGGAGAACACCGGTGGGACCGTTCTGATCGACATTATAGGGATTGCAGCTTGCTGCGTAGGGCTTTGCCGCTTTCCGCCCATCGGGAGTGGCAATGGAGATGCGGCCATCATAGGTATGAGCTGTCATGCTGTTGATAAAGGGGGCAAAGTATCCACCCTTGTACGTCCGATACTTGTACGTCTCCTCGAATATCCGCGTTGTCACCCGTCGGGCGATCTCATCAGATTCGGGATTTCCATTTCCCCATTTTCCTTCGAGATCCTGAATCATATTGTACATCCAATCATAGCCATTATAATTATTATCAATAGCATCGATGAGATCGCATATGTTGAAACGCTTCTGTTCGAAGATGAGTTTCTTGATAACGTAGAGCGAATCCACCACATTGGCGATGCTGTTCATAATGAGGATACCCTCCAGGTCATAGACCGCTCCCCCCCCGGTGACATCACGCCTCTTCTCGAGACAACCCTGCATGAATGCCGAGATAAACGGAGCAGGCAGGTATTTATCGTATAGGGTATCCCGTATTCGCGTTGCCTTGACTACCTTCTCAATCTGAAACGCTACCTGTCTGATGAATGCATCCTCGAGCTCATTATATGTCGTAAAGGTATCGGGATCACCGGTTTTAATGCTCACCCCCTCGAGCGTACCGATAAGGGTTTTTGAATCTCCGTTTCGCAAAGTCATGTCGAGGATGCGGCAGAGCAGTACCGCTGAAAAGGACTCGCCACCGGTTTTCCCCGGTACAACCATATCGACGCACCCGGTGATGGCATATCCCACAGCATCCTCATGGCTGAAGCCTCTATTCTCGAGCGCCTCAATACTCACCTCGTCATTCATCATGGAGACGCTCGATACACCGGCGTGATGCAACTCCGCCACTTTCATGTAGAGCGCGTCCGGTGAGTTCGGATGAAAGCGTACCACGAAGTTGAGCGCAGCGCGCGATCGCCCCGCTGCCTCGAGCATGAGATAGGTGAGATCATTCGTCGCATCCTTCTCTTCCCCGGTGAGACCGCCCATCGTGACCGGTTCCGACCCTTCATACCGCTGGGTGAAATAACTGGTAAAATTCGAGTAAGGCCTCATGTTCTGGCTCATAATTTTCAGAAAGAGCTCTTCGAGCAGCTCACTTGCTTCCTCGGGAGTGATGTTCCCCTCTGAAATGTCCCTCTCGTAAGAGGGATAGAAAATCTGGTCAAGCCGTCCCGGAGAGTGGACATTGAAGGGAATGGAAAGCTCAACAGCTATCTTGACCGTCCAGTAAGACTGCACCGCCTCGTAAAAACTCTCCGCCGGGTAGAGCGGCACCCGCATACAGATTGCATGCATTCGCTCCAGCCTTTTCTTCCTTCCGGAATCCTGCTCCTTTTCCGCCTCCTCACCGAGCTTCTCGGCGAGCCGCTTCGAGAAGATCATTACCCCCTCGAGCGCACTATCCACTGATTGGAGGAAATCCCGCTCCTTATCGGATGGACTTCCCGCCAGGAGCTCCTGAACATCTTCTCGCATCGCGATGATGCCTTTCCGTATCGGCGTTTCATGATCAAGAATAAGATGCCCCTGCCAGGTGCCGAATGCGGCTCCGGTTGAGATAATCGTATCATTATGCGCCGTGCTCGCAGGAAGCGCGGCAGAAAAGTTCGAGAGATCGCCGGTGTAGATATCGGAGCGCTCCAGCTCCCTCTTCAGCATATCGGCAATTGCCCTGCCACGCCAGTAGGGAAGGATCTCCTTCCGCAACAACCGCCGGTTCGTGCGACTGATCCGATAGGGATTGATCTGACGCTTTTCCATCGGCGTTATGCCGATGCTCGGCATGGCGGCACCCACCGCCTGCGTCTGTTTGATATTTCTGTAGAGGGTGCGCACTCCGTACTTTTTTATCATATAAGACAGGAATCTGAGATTCGATTTTACGAGATACCAGAGCATCGATCGGGCACTCAGCTCAACCGCAAGCGTTTCGTTAAAGAGGCCCCGCTCGATGTCTATCGGTATCCCCAGATAATTCTCCGTCCAACTGCCGGCTATACGGTCATCCTGATCAATCTGAAAATTCATATTCTCAAAAACATTCTTCATGGAGAGGGAAACCCGCAGGGCAGGAGAGAGAGCGCTTCCTTCGGTTTCACGCCATTTCTCGGTATAATACTTCGCCCGCTCAACTGATATAACAGGCATCTCCTCAAGATATCTCCTGTGTATACGCTGTATCCGTTCAGAGGCATCATAACTCTGTTTCATTACTTTTGCACCTCCCACCGTAAAGAATTGCTGACTGTTTCAGGACCGTATCGCAAGCGAAGAGAATAACAAGCAGTAATAATATAAATGAACCATATTCAGTTGTCAAGAAATTTTCCCTCTCTGCAGGTATTTAAATGCGGAAACGATTGGTGTACCGAAAGAGCTAGAGAGGGAATGTTCAGATATATGATAGAACATGCCGATTGGAGCGTTTCCACGCTTCTTTCACGAAACGCGAGAATTACACACTTTCAGGATACAGGATGAACACAGCGGTCACCGTTGTTTGGCAATATCATCAAGCATCTTCCTGTGAAAGGCCTCATCGATGGGATATGACGACAAAAGCACCATTCCCGCAATAACGAAGATGAGCGGTACCAGCGAGATCATGAGCCTGATGCCCAGAAGGGAGCTCTCGCTCTGCTCGATGTTTGCGACATACCCGAATATATCAAGGCCCAGACCGGCGAGAAATCCGGCAAGAGCGGAACCCAGCTTGAAGCAGAAGAAGAAGCACCCGTAAAGTATACCCTCCCGCCGGAGACCGGTTTTCCATTCAGAGTACTCAACGGTGTCGGGTATCATCGACCAGGGGCTCAGGAATACCGTCGTCATGCCAATACCGGCGGCGATGAAAATTGCTATGGTTATGGACATATCCCGCTCGCCGAAGAAGAAGAGTGCAATGAGTGTCAGGGCGAGAAAGCCCATACCGAGATTGAAGGCAAACTTCTTGCTCTTTTTGTTTGATATATAGACAAAGAGCGGTATGAACAGCACTGCCGTAACGAAGAGGGCGAGAAAGGCAAGCGGTATCATCTTTTCGGCATTCAAATTGTATTTGAAGTAGTAGTTCACCACCGCCGCAAGCATATTGATCGCAACCATGAACATGACAGTTGCCGCTGCGAGTATGAGAAATGGACGATTGATAAAAATGACGCCGAGGTTTTTCATAAATGGCTGCTTCTCCTCGTCGTGAACAACACGCTCTCGAACGGAAGCAAAGGTGGTGAACATCACTACCACTATTACCAGACCGTAGAAAATACCCATCATCCTGAAGCCGGTGACCTCATCGGGGAAGGCGGCAACGACAAGCTTTGTCGCGCCGGCAGCAACGAGCGTCCCGATAAGCCCAAAAGTCGTTCGGTATCCGGTAATGTTTGAGCGCTCTTTAATATCGAGCGTCAGCGATGCTGTCAGAGCCGCATAGGGCACGTTCAATACCGTAATGACGGTGCAGAATAAGATAAAAGTAACTAAACCGTAAATGAAACGCATATCTACCGGGACATCAGGCGAAGCGAAGAGGAGATAGAGCGCCAGACCGAGAGGAATCGCGCCAAAGAGTATGTAGGGACGCTTCTTCCCCCACCGTGAATTGGTGTGATCGCTGATAAAACCCATCATCGGATCGCTCACGGCATCCCAGAGCTTGCTCACCAGGAATATGGTACCCGCTGCAGCCGCACCGATAGCAAAAACATCGGTGAAGAAGTAGAGGAGAAAGAGCGCTGTCGTCTGATAGGCAAGGTTAAAGGCGAAATCACCAGCGCCGTAGCCGAACTTCATGCCAATGCCAACACGATTCGTTGCTGCAGAGCCTTCACCATTCATCATAGTCTTTTCCTTAGAACAGTTTCACTCATTCCGGCGCTATTGCATTTCACCCGGGCGGATATGCAGAATTATCAGGAACCGTTTCTTTATCGCATGTACGTGTATCCTTGAAAAGCAACCAAAAGGGCTACTGACAGCGGAATCTACACGAACGCTCCTTCCGCCTTCATACAGGGAAAGCGAACAGATGGTTCAATAATCGGAATTGTGTGTGATCCCCTTGTCCTTCACCATGCCGAAAAAAACTATTTCCAGCATCTGCTTTACGAGCTCCTCCAGGCCAACTCCGATGACGTTCTCAATATTATGCCGCTCAGCGAGCAGGATCAACCCATCCATCATTCCCCATAAAATGCTCGTGGCTTTCCAGGTATCGATTTCAATAAGCTCCCCATTTTCAATTCCTTCACCGATAACCTTTTCAATAGACTTAAGCAGCTCAATGGTTTTACCGTCAATTATCCTGCTGATTTCTGTTTCAGTCTCCTTCAGCTCATCAGGTGTAGCGCTGAGCACTGCCATGATATCAAAATATTCACGATAGTCGTTAAAGTATCTGAGATAGGTGCGTGAAATATCGGCCAATTTCGCCAGAGCACTCATGCCCGGCCAGGAAATCACCTGATCTATCATCTCAATGAGAATATCCAGGCCCTCATCCTGCAGCGCTTTGTATATTTCAATCTTATTCCTGTAATAGAGATAGAAGGTGCCGGTGCTCACGCCAGCTTTCTCGGTAATCATCTCAATCGTAGTCCCATAATACCCGTGTTTAAAAAAGAGATCCCTCGCCGCACGGAGAATCATCTGCTTCTTCTGCAGTTTATCCTCTTCAGTTCTCGCCCTGATATTCATATAACGATATCGCTCTCCACCATATAAATGAATTATGCTCATTAACATAACATATTATGCCCTGTCAAGCAAAAATGAGAAGGGCACGCAAAGCATATCACAGCGAGCACGCATATCATTTATGAGCGCCTCAAAAAAATCCTTTTCATTCAATAAAACAATTGAAATGAAAAGGGGTTCCTCTACATAGTGGCCCACAATGGCGACGACGAAAACGGAGTTTTTGGAAGTCCCCTTATAA
>CAZZCF010000005.1:18295-83928 GCA_964652955.1 uncultured Leptospirales bacterium | reverse complement strand
CCTTTTCATGATTCCTCCGGTATTGTTTACAGAGAGATGAATTTGATACTATTAAGACATTCCCTCTCAAAATTGTCAAATTCTAAGTGAAGCGTTTAGCCCCGCTATTGCTCTTTTTAACATGGCTGTAATAATTATTCGAATTATGATTGCTTTATCATCTTTGAAGAATTATCTGAGTAATTTTTGAGTTGAATCTTTTGTGATAGGGTTGCAAGAATATATTTAACCCGCGGGCATTTCATATCCTCGCTCGCTCTGCCGCAAATATCACGTCATGTGATTGCGGCTCCGGCGGTTTCGAGCGACCGCCTGCTCGCTGAGGATATAAAATGGCATGCATGTTTTTGTAAAAGAGTAGATTTTTCATGGTACGAACGCTGTCTTCGTTCGTAGGGGAATATCATTCCCGCAATACCGAAAGCATCTTGATTAAGTATTATGTCATTACGAGGAGCGTTAGCGACGAAGTAATCTCTTTTCAAAATAGAATAATTGTTAACATACTGATGAAATAATGAACGCAAGCTGATCATGAATAGAGATCGCTTCGCTGCGCCCGCGATGACAGATTGTTTACCAACAAAGTATTCGATGTAAAGAAAATATCAATATTCAATTGTTCATTATATACCTGTAAATATTTTACGATGAAAAAGAGAGAGATAAGAGCACTCTGCAGCTCCCTGGGCATTCATCCGAATAAGAAGCTCGGTCAGAACTTTTTGTATCATGCCGGCGTCGTTGAGCGGATTATCGATACCTGCGCGATTGACTCAACAGACAGGGTGCTCGAAATTGGTCCGGGACTCGGTGTCCTCACCGGCAGGCTCGTAGAGCGAGCATCGGCGGTGACAGCCGTGGAGATAGATTCAGGCATGGTGCGGTATCTGCGAGAAGCGTTCAGGGATGTACAGAACCTTGAGATTGTTCATGCCGATTTTTTGAAGTACACCGGCACCGCTGATTTTACAATGTGTATATCCAATCTTCCCTACTACTGTTCCTCTGAGATTCTCTTTCGGCTCGCGACCGTATACACGATTCCACGGGTATTTGTCATGCTTCAGAAGGAGATGGCCGAGCGAATAGTTGCCCGGCCGGGTTCACGAAGCTACGGAGCCCTCTCGCTGAATCTCGCCCTCTATTTTGATACCTCGATACTCTTTCACATAGACCGGAGCTCCTTCTATCCTGCACCCGATGTCGTATCGTCCTTTATCAGCATGCAGCGTAAGCCTCCCCCCCTCGGCGACCGCGAGGTGGAGCTCTTTCACCGCCTTGTAAAGTCGGCATTCTGGGGGAGGAGGAAGAAACTCATCAACGCACTCAGCGAGTCGCCACATCTCAACGTGTCGAGGGAAGTTATCGAAACCGCCTTGCAGGAGCTCGGTATCGATGCGCAATTGCGGGGAGAGCATCTTGATTACCATCAGTATATCCGTTTGACCGGCGTGCTCTTTCGTCTCGTGAAGTGAGCACTCCGCAGCGGAACGGGCATCACCATCCACCTTTTCGGCTCTGCTGTTTTTACTTGCTATTTATTGTTCGTAATACTATGAAGGTGGCGGGTGCTTATGAGAAACGAATTGAACAGTGGAGCATTCCCGTTCAGTAGTTCTGTACAGAGAGAGATTGAAAAATCTTATAGTGCACCATCTATCCGGAGGGGAGCCGTGGAGAAGATAACCCGTCGTCGATTTATCTTTGGTATGTCTGCTGCCGCCGCGCTGCTGCTTGCAGGTGGCATGCTGTCGGGCACTATACAGCGGATCGCAACCGTTCTTGCGGTTCTCATCCCGCGGAAGCCGCGTCTCCTTGATCCCGATGAGCACCGGCGGGTGATGGAGGCTGCCGGCTCCGATGAATGCGACGGCATGCCGGTGCTGTATCTTGCCGGCACACACTACGCCATCGGGTATCAGCACGGTGTTCTCGCCCGTGAGCGGATACATCTCTTTCGTCTCGATGCCTACCGGTATATGGCTGATCTCATTCGGCAGGTGATGAAACTGCCGGGATGGCTCGCCGGACTCATCACCCGTCCGCTCCTCTACTGGCAGACCGCCGCGTACTGGGATACTATTCCGGTCGAGTATCTCGAGGAGGCGCGGGGAGTTGCCGATGGCGCAGGAGTGCATCCGCTGGAGGTGGTGCTGGTCACGGCCATCTGGGAGATGTACCTGGTGGGAGGCTGCTCGGAGTTTGTGGTAACCGGAAAGATGACTGCCGACCGGAGCATGATCCACGGCTACAACTATGATCTCATGGCACCGGAACATGCTCTCATCAATCCTTACCTGGCTATGATTTTCTATCGACCGAAGGACAAGATTCCCTTCAGCACGCTGAATACGGTGGGCTCTATTGGCGTCAACGCCGGCATGAGCGATGAGGGGCTTTCGATTGCGTGGGACAACACACATACGCGTGACAGAGCCCTTTACCATGGGGTGAAATTGCCGGTGGTGCCCTTCATCATCACCCTGCGCCGGGTGCTGGAGCGGTGCCGGAATGTTGATGAGGGGATACGGCTCGTGGTGGATACGCTCCCGAGGCCCCTTGCTGATATCATTATCATCGGGAGCGCGCGGGAGAATAAAGCCAGCGCCCTCGAGACCGCCGGGAGCCTTTTTGCAACCCGCTCCCTTGAAGATGATGCGATCTGGAGCACCAATTACTTCCGCAGCGAGAAGCTCGCGCCGCATGACCACCGCGGCGACTGGCGTACCATGGATGAGGATAAGTACGCGAAGACATTCCCCCGCTACTGGACCTATGCAAAGCTGTTCAAAAAGCATCGCGGCCGCGTCGATCCGCGCCGCGCCGTGGAGATCATCCGCGATCCCTATCCCCGCGAGAAGTCGGGTGAGCTGTATCATCACATCGCCCATCGTTCCACCATCTGCCGCGAGGCGACCGGATTCAGCCTGATAATGCAGCCGGGGCGAGGGCTCATCTGGTCGAGCGATGGAAAGCTGCCCGCACCGCAGGGGAAGCTCTTCGCCTTCGATCAGCGGAGCTGGAAGCGGCGGCCGGAGCTTGATATTGCAATGAGCGGTTTCAGGGATGCGCTCGCCTGTGCCGATGCCTATCTTCAGGGTGATATTGAAAGTGCCCGGCAGGCGCTTGCGCGGGCACTGGCGATAGACGGAGAGACCGCGCCGCTTCTGTTGATGCGCTCGGTGCTTCTGCGGGCCCGGGGTGATAGCGCTCAGGAAACCCGGGTCCTCAAGCGGGTTGCTGCACGCTGGGGGAATACCCCCATCGGAGCAATAGCAGGTGCATGGCTTTCGAATAAAGATTCTGAGATTCCGCCCATTCCCTTTCCCGGTGCGATTGCGCCCCGGCTCTCCTTCCATGCCGTTTCTGATGCCGGCAGGAGAGTTCAGAAGGCGGAGATGCTGAAGAAATGAACTCCCTGTGACGCCGTACCGCTCTATGATAAAAAATCCCTGTCAACTTCCGGAAGCTATCCACCGAAGAGCGCTTTCGGATTCCCCACAACGATGGTGTTTATCTGCTCGTCGGTCACACCGCCCTTCTTCAGCACGGGAATGATGTTCTTGAACAGGTGTGTGGGATGCCAGTTGCCGATGAGCGGCTTCGATATCTCTTCGGGAATGTCGAGCGGCCTGCCCAGCCAGTGAATGACATAGTCGTGAGAGATCATAATCCGATCTGCATAACCGCCTCCGATGAGACCGATGATAACCGGGTACTTCTCCGAATCATAGGGACATCCGGCGATAACCTGAATGCCCATCCGGTCGAAGGAGATAAACACGCCGTGCTTCATCGTGTTCAGATGGTAACGTATGTCGGTATTGTCACTCATGTGTCCGATCATGATATTCTTCGGATTGACTCCCTCGGAAACGAGAAGCTCTGCCTGTTCAGGTCCCATGGTTCCATGTTGTGTGTGCGTGATGATGGGAACGCCTGTCTCCTTGTGCGCCCGGGCAGCGGCGAGAAAGAACATCTTCTCGTAATCGGTAATGCAATTCTCGCTCGAAGCGAGCTTGATGACACCCGCCTTGATGCCGGTCGTACCGATCCCCTCGGTTATCTCCTTCATGAACATCTCGTAAATCTCGCTGCCGGCATCGACCAGTTGGCTCCTGAACTTGAAGTACGCCGGTGCTCCCTCCCCCTCAAAGTAGTAGCCGGAGGAACAGATGATATTTATACCGGATTTTTCCGCAACTTCCTTCAGGAGCTCCGGATCCCGGCCGCACTCATTGGGCGTTGCATCGACGAAGGTTGTCACGCCGAATTCCTGTATCTCTTTCATAACTGCCACTGCTTCTTCGACGACCGCCTTGCGATCGAAGGGAGCCATGGTCATATCACCGTACCAGCCGGGATAGCCGAAGATGATGTGCTCGTGAATCAGGGTTTTCCCCAGCTTGTCAGCTGATACGGGTCCTGTAACAGTGTTTACCTTTGCAGCCATTGATTTACCTCCATATTGTTTTTTTTTGGTTTTTAATACTTTATATATCTTACTTATCCCCTTGACATACCGTATTGGCTGTTAAGATGCATACCAGACTGGAAGTTAGATTTAATCGTGCCACCATGTCATTCCGTGCCCCTCGAATTTTCTCGGGGTAAACTCCGTGAGGATTCTCCCTCTCTCGCAAGCTCCTTTTTGTATGCGGAATATTCAGGATTGTCAATGGACAATTTTCCCAGAGTGGTTTTTTTCAGATGGTTGATGAGATCGGTATCAGAATAATCGATTGATCCGTCGCGGATTTTCCGGCATAACAGCGAGTTCAGTTCATCCGGATGGCCGTCCTGCTTTAACAGGCGAGAGAGCCGTTTATGCTCTTCGGTGCTCAGGTCATTTCCCAGCTCCATTTCCCGCTTCACAATTCCCAGCGTATTGATGGCCACACGGGCGTGAAATGCCGTGTAGGAATCAACCTTCGGAATAATTTTATTTTCCAGAAATTCGCACACAGCTTCAATCAAGTCAAATGATGTCGGCCTGTTTCCAGCCATTGAAGTGCTCCTTCATTGCAGCAGGTTAAGAAGATCAATTTCAGTTTCAGAGACCCGGCGGCCGATTGCGGCAAGCTCCACCGAGCGCTTGGCTCCCATGAGATGCGTAAAGGCCTGCATGATGCAGGCGAAGCCCCATTTCAGCGTTCCGAATACCTCCCAGAAATGGACGACTTTCGGATCCACTTTTTTCCCGCCGGCAGCCTCGTAACCGGCAAAGAGCTGCTCCCTGGTGCCAAAACCTCCCACGGGAAGGTCAATATTCCCGAATCGCCATGAGTTTACGCAGATCCATCCGAGGTCTTCCATGGGATTGCCCAGATGTGCCAGCTCCCAGTCAAGAACAGCGCGAATTCCTTCCGGACCGACGATAAAATTGCCATTTCTGAAGTCGCCGTGCACCAGCCGCAGGGTTTTGTTTTCGGGGATATGGTCCAAGAGCCATCGAAAGGCAAATTCAAAAACCGGATGATCCTGTTCAAAAGCGGTGTAGAGAGATCGCATTGTTTTCAGTAACTTTTCTGCCGGAAGCGCTTGCAGTGAAGAGGGCAGGGTGCCGGTTTCGATTGAATGAATACGGGCCAGGATCTCACCGCACTGCTGTGCCAGCTGTGTACGGGCTTTCGCATATTCCTCATTGCTCAATATCTTTCGTGCAATGGTTTCCCCCTCAATTCGCTCCATGGCATAGCCCATGCCGAGGCCGTCCTCTTCATCGAGCACAAACAGAACGGGGGCAACGGGCACCTCTGCTTTTATGGCGAGCTGCTGGAGCTGGGCTTCGGTCTTTCGGTCAATACGTATCGGATCTCTTCCTCCCGGCGGTGCAAGACGGAGAATGAGCTCCTTTCTCTCTTTTCCGAGCAGCGCGTCGAAACGCCAGGTATCGGCGGACGCTCCGCCTGAAAGGGGACGCAGGTTCTCGACGATAACAGGGCACTGCAGGTGCCGAACAGATGCTGCGGTGAGCAGCTCTGCCAGATCATCCGGGTGTTCGGTCATTATATGTCCGCTCCGACCGGCTTTCCATCCACTATCTGGTCGAGATATTCGGACATCCCGTATCCCACCTTCCCGTCACAGGTATACTCGGTCATTCCCTCCGCAATTCGGGTCAGGAGGTACTCTCCGTCGGGTTTTGCGCGCCTGTTTCTGAGGGGGACGAGAGAGAGCACCCGGCCCGAAATCTCATAATCCCTCTCTTTTGTTCTAATCCAGGCCTTTAACCCTGTCTGATTGTAGAACTTGTCCCATTCCGACTCAATCCGCGCTTCCTCGATAAAGACGTATTCATTGTCGCGGAGCACCATGCCGATAGAGCTCCGGCTGCCATCCTGCATCCCCACCTGCATTATCATAATGCCGAAGTCTTTGTCGAAATTCATCGGCAGCCAGCGATAATAGTGTACGGCCTGCCAGTACCGCGGCCCCCAGGAGTGATCCCGTATGCCGAGTCCGTCGACTTTCCATTCAGTATCACCGACCCTGATAAGACCCTTTCCGCTCACATGCTGCTCGTAATGGGCACGGCCGAAGGAATTCTCGGCGTCGAGGGTGATAGGTGTACCGTCGTCATTGAGGATCTCGCCACCGTAGAGTGGCGCAATCCCGTCGAAGCTCAGATCGACTTCGCATTCGATTATCGGGTTCTCGGTAAAGGCTTTACGGGGATTTGCCATGGCCAGCGGATTTTTCATAAAGCAGAGCTTTCCCGAATAGGAGAGGTGGAGATTTTTAAAGGGCTCGATGACTTTGATATTCATGCCACCGGCGGCAAAGGCGTCGTTGCCGGTAATGGCGGGGCGATCGAACATGAATCCGGCGCTGCCATCCGGCTGATAGAGGCATATCGACATTTCTGCATGCCCCTCATTGGGGCGATTCCCTATCCTGAACCATCCGCCGAAGAGGGTTTCGTGGTCGAAAACATTGAAGTACATGCTTTCGTTGAAGTTTTTCTCTTCCCCGACAGGATGTGTGTACTCGTCTTCGGGTGACAGACGGACATTTTCTGATTGTAGTCGATGCATCATGGAGAGCCTCCGTTTTTTGAAATTACAATCCTTTCTGTTTTTTAATGAAATTGTCCCGCAGTAAATGCTTCTTCACCTTGCCGCCCTCGAAGGTTCGCGGCAGCTCGCTTATGAAATATATCCTCCTCGTTCGCCTTCGGATTGTTGTATAAACCAGTCGATCATCCGGCGCGCGATGCTCACTCTTCCGGGTATTCGGGGAAGGCTGTCCGTGCTGAACCAGCTGGCATCGACAATTTCTCTCCCGTCAATTCTGATGATGCCATCGGCATAGTCGGCGATAAAGGCGACCATCAGAGAATGGGGGAATGGCCAGGGGAGGCTCCCGAAATAGCGGATATTTTTCACGGAGATATCAACCTCTTCCTTTATCTCCCGTCTGGCCGCTTCCTCGAGCGTTTCTCCGGGCTCGACGAATCCTGCTAAGACGCTGTAGAAATTATCAGGAAAATGCTGAGCACGGGCGAGGAGTATCTCATTTCCTCTTGTCACCATGACGATAATGGCGGGTGATATGCGAGGGTAGATTACGAGGCTGCAGTGAGGGCAGATTTTTGCCATTTCATCCGATTTCTGAGTGAGCGGAGTGCCGCAGAGGCTGCAGAACCGACAGGTCCGGTCGAAGTGCACGATCTGAAAGGCACGGCCGGCAGCCCAGAAGAGATTCTCGCTGAGGAGCGGATAGAGCAGCAGCAGTCCCCGAAATGCCATCCCCTCGGGCGCTTCATCGTCATCGGGCAGATCGGCTGTGTAGCAGGGGCGCCCGTTGAATGCACCGAAGTAGCGGGTGTGGAGAGGATGCAGATTCAGTGATTCGGGCTCATCGGAGGGAATCGAAACCGAATCATTCGAAGGAATGACCAGCATCTCATTTCCCCTGAAGTGAAACCAGAGGGATTTTGCGATTGTTCTGGGTGGCGTTATGCCGGAGATAAAGTGAGCGGTCATGCTGTCAGTTTATTACTGCCCCTGAAAATAATTCAATCCCTTTATGCCGAATCGCTCTGACCCCTTCAAGGAGCAGGAGCACGTATCTGCCGAGGGGAACGTATAGGGGGAACTTTCATATGAAGCATAACTCATAATCTGCTTGATGAAATATAGGCATGTGCATCAATATGCTCCGTGCTTGAAAGGATTATGATACCGGCACATACACGGCATATGCTATTATCGGGATTGTGAGTATGGGGCATGGTTGAATTAAAGAATGTTTCTCTCCGCTTTGCGGGACAGTGCACGAATGTTCTGAACAATATCTCCTGGCATATCAGGGCGAACGAAAACTGGGTGCTCTTCGGGCGGAATGGGTCCGGCAAGACGAAGCTCCTCGAGATTATCACCGGCTACCTCTTCCCGAGCGAGGGCGAGGTAATCCGATTTGGACGCGGTCAGAGCGGTAGCGATATCCGTGAGGTGAGAAAGCGAATCGGTTACATCAGCACCGCACTGAAGGATGCCTTTTCAAAGAATGAGCGTATCATCGACATCGTTCTCAGCGGCCTCTTCGCGTCAATTGGACTGTATCAGGAGCCCGATGAGGGCGACAGGGCCGCTGTCCGTGAACTGCTTGCGGCTGTCGGACTCGAAGAGCGTTCATCTGAGCGGTTCGGAACGCTCTCTGATGGCGAGCGGCAGATGGTTTTGATACTGCGTGCATTTATCAACAGTCCGGATCTGCTCATCTTTGACGAACCCACCGTCAGCCTGGACCTGTCGGCCAGGGAGCAGCTCCTTGAATCAATAGAAATTCTCAGGGCCCGGAAGGAGATCTCGCTGATATATGTCACCCACCATATCGAGGAGATCACCCCCCTCTTCGATAAGATATACGTTATCGATGAGGGGAGATGCTGCTTCAATGGTCTCATTGCAAGCGGTCTCAGCGATTCGCTCCTCAGCGGAATCTTCAATCGGAAGATCCGGGTCCGGCGATTTGACGGTCGATACTATGCGCTGCTCGACAGTGAAGGGTGAATGTTATTCTTCAGCCCGGCGATCCGGAATCTCCAGTGACCGCGCAATCTTCTCGCGGGCGTCTTTTCGGCTCTCAGACATATTCCCATCAAGTGGTGGTATTGATTAACTGGTAAATATATTGAATTCGGGTGGATCGAGCATGAGCTTCTTGACGCTGCACATATTTGCCACTCTGACGACCGGTTTCCGATACTTTTCCGGGAAATCGGCCGGTAATTTTATCTCTATCGTGATTGTATCAGTCGGCTTTTGTCCTGAGCTCTCTTCGGTATTCAGATACAGCTCAATTCCTTCGGTGGGAATATCACGCTCCTGGCAGAAGCGGTAGACATAGATTCCAGTGCAGGTGCCGATGGATGCGATCATGAGAGCGAAGGGCTCCGGATATTTCCCTTCACCACCGGATTCGATTGACTGGTCGGTTTTTATCGTGAGGCCGTTGTAGCTGGCGAATACCTGCATTCCCCCTTCGTGATAAATACGCATTTCCATTGAAAATTTCCTCCGCCTCGTACAGTATCGTTTACTCCTCTTGAGCTGGCTGTTTAACCGGCCCCGGATGATGCACGATTGGCATATTCTCCAATTGAGGATCTCTTATCAATGAAAAAAATAATCGAGAGAACACGATACTGCTCGCCGTGACTGATCGATTCATGTGCGCAGGAGCTCGGTGCCGGTCACCCGTGAGTTGCACGAAAACGCTCTCGACACTTTTCGCAAAATGCCGGAGAGAAGCGGCATCAGTTTTTTAAGTCGCTCAGGAGCTCTTTCGATGCGAGATATTTGTCAACGAAGGAGACGACAAAGGACTCACGGTATCTCGGTGGCACAGGAGTCAGTGGCCACATGTGTTTTATGATGATATCCCGCTCGATGGCATTGATAGAAAAATTTTTCTCTGCGTTTTGCAATGCAACCTTTGGATGCGCGAAGCCGTGGAACTTCTCCCTTGCCAATCCGGGACTATCGTGATTTCGCCAGTCATACTGGAAAAAATCGTGCAGCAGTCCACCTCTCCCTGCCGAGACGAAGTCGAGATTGAGATATTTGCAGATCTTGTAGGAGAGATATGAAACCGCTTTCGAATGTTCATAGATGGTTGTCGTGTTGTGATGCCGGTAGCTCTTTAATTTTTCGAACTCTTCATTCTCGAGTATCTCTCTTACGATACCGTCGTATTCGTCCGCGTCGGGTCGTCTCTCGTCGATTCTACCCTTTATGCGGTTGATGGTTTTAACGAGTGATGAGACGCTGTTCTGCAGAACGGTATTGATTCTGTCAGAGAGGAATCTGTTCAGATCGGGGAATGCGCCGAGCAGCCTCTTCCATGAGTGACGAAGGATCTCTGTATCGAAATTGTCTTGTGCGATCGACTCGAAGAGAGATGAAACCATCCTTGTGAATGACTTCAGCGTACACACCGAGAGGGTAAAGTCGATAACAAGGTAGACTGACAGGAGCATCGCTGACAACCGGATAATCTCTCTATCGATGCTGTGTACCAGTGAATGGACCGCCGGATGAATATAGACGATAAAGAGCAAAGCGAACAGGGTCCATGCTGCCGAGAATGAAAGGCAGACCCTTCCATGCAGGTTATACCTGTTTTCAGTATAATCCCACAGTTTTATTCCGAAGAGCTTTTCGGTGAGCGCACCGGCTGCATATTCCATGGCGCTAAGGGTCACCCCGTAGGCGATAATCTCTATAATGAACGGAGCATCATGGAGGAGGTGGTGTATTAATAGAAGCAAGAGCGCGCCGATGCCGTAAATGGGCACAAAGGGGCCATAGAGGAAACCTGCATTAACGAACTGTTTCCGGGTTGCTGATCGATAGAGTATCTCGGCAATCCAGCCAAGGAAGGAATAGATTGCAAAGAGTATGATACAGTATTGTATTTCGAATAGATAATGATGCAGCATTGCCACTGTCGCTCCTCACCCGTACATATAAAAGCGGGAATATCACTTCTTTAAAATAGCATATTTCCGTTCGCCGAAAATATCTCGATACGGTTTTAAATCAGTTATCGATATTCTCACGGTTATGAGTGAGCCGAGGAGGTGATATGTTACAGAAATGTGGATCTCGAGCCAATGAGGCAATGCAGCGCTCCCGCAGAGGGGCGGGCATTGGTTATCTCTCATCTTCTGGCATGATCACTGTGCCGTTCTGATCCAGTATGCCCAGATCAACGAGAAGGGGTGGTATTTCCACAATACCCGATACCTGATAACAGTGCATGCCCGCTGCGTTGCCTGCCTCGACATTAATTATGTTATCGTCGAAGAAGAGGATTCGATCCGGCGGTTTGTTGAGATGCCCGATAACGTGATTAAATGCTTCCCGGTCCGGCTTGAGCAGACCAATTTCGTGCGAGGCGAAGGCGTGGTGAAAGAGTTCAGAGATCTCCCGCATCTCGGTTATGAATCTCCCCCAGTGTATTTCATTGGTATTGGAAAAGACAGCCAGCTGATAGTATGCACGGAGCTTTTTGAGAAGGGGTTCTGCCTCCGGATAGGGCTTGCGGGGCCAGTAGGTAAACTCCTGCAGAAATTTTTCGGGGGAAACGGTGAGCCTGAATTCATCTATCAGCGCTGCGGCGAACTCTTCGGGGGAAGCGTTTCCTGATTCGAATCGCCTGACGCTCGGAGAAGAGAGCCACCGACTCCAGAGCTCACTCTCCGACAAGTTGAGCGGTGACCACTCCAGCATGATTTGAACACCGATGAGCTGTACGATGACGCCGCCCAGATCAAAGAGAATGACATCGAATTCGGATTTTTTCATGTATCACCTGCCTGTAGTTACGTATCGTGCCGTGGATAAAAGGAAATCTGAGAAAAAAGCTGTTATACTATCACTGTTGGCAAATTGCCGTTGGTCAGCTCATTTCGATATACTCACTCGCTCCGCCGCAAATATCACATCATGTGATTGCGGCTCCGGCGGTCTTCCTGACCGCCTGCTCGTTGAGCATATCGAAATGAGCTGACCCTTGCATTTCAATATACTGTTTCACATAAGTATTATATCTTTCATTAAGATTCGATCAATTATTCCCGAATCGGTATCGGGAGAATGCTGAGCGGATCGACCTGTACCCCGTTGATGATAAGCGAGACGTGCAGATGCGCCGCAGTTGAGATGCCGGTGCTCCCCACGGAGCCGATGAGTTCGCCACCATGGACTTTCTGGCCAAGCCTGACCGCAATTGAGTCCTGATGCATGTAATATGAAAATACCCTGTTCCCGTGATCTATTACAGTGAAATTTCCCTCATAAAAGAGCTCTTCGGCGAGCACCACTCTCCCGCTCGCAATTGCGAATACCGGTTCGCCCCGCTTCCCCCGCAGATCGAGACCGCGATGGATGTTCACCTTTGGCTTCACCGGTATGCGTTTCCCGTGCTTTATCTTAAAGCGGTAATATAACCGCTTGGCCCAGAAGGGTGAAGTTATATAGTGACGGTTTCGCGGATGGGCCAGGGAGCTGTCCAGCATGTCGGGGCCAAGCTGACTGAATGCTTTTTTCTTCTTAGCTGTGGATCTCCTGATGAATGATATAACCTCAGGTTTCTTCAGATAGGTCAGGTTTGAGTACTTCCCCAGCTTCAGTCGCCGCCGGTATACGGGAAACCTGGTATCCCCGATGCTGAAATGAAAGTAATTGAACGCCGTTCTCTCTTCGGATTCGATTTTTACCGTGATCTTCTTTCCGCCGGGCTTCTCTTCGGGTGGAATGCCGAAGAGTCCGCGAAAGCCCCAGTCGGTTGGGGTGATAAATATCTTCCTGTTTTCATACCAGCATGATATTTTCTCATTCGTTATGGATTTCTCGGGAATTATCTCAATGCAGGCGGCATTTCCCTGCCTGAATTTCCGCGCATGGAGAATGACACGAATCTCTCCATAGCTCCATTCCCTCCTCTCCGCCTTTTCGACCATGTATCCGGGGGGCACTTTGGGCTTTGTGCTATGGGCCTCATCGGCGAGAAGCGGAATACCGGCGGCAAATGAGAATACGATGACTGTGGCGAGGATGGCTCTTCTCATGTTTTCACTCCGTCTCTGTTCCTGTGCATAATATTTCGCTCATGAGGAGGAAGCGCCTGTCGCTTTCCGTTGAATGCTTTCACTATTAATTATCGTATCCTTTCACTATTTTTTAACTGTTGACGGCGTGCTCTTTTTTACACGAAAAAGTTATTCTCCACAATAATCTTATTGTAAAATACATTTGTGAAGAAAAAATAGTATTCTGAAATTACTTGCAAAGAGTATTTCGGACAGAGTTTTTTTCTGAGAGAATTACTATGCCGGCAATCCCGAGAGAAGACATTGAAAGGCTCCTCTGCACGCTTCAGAGACCCGCCCGCTACATCGGCGGGGAGCCGAATCAGATAGTGAAGAAGAGCGCCTTCCTGCGCATGGCCATCAGCTATCCCGATCTCTACGAGGTGGGCATGTCCAATCAGGGCATCATGCTCCTCTACGAGCGGGCGAATAGTATCGATGAAGTTGCCTGCGAGCGGGTCTTCGCGGTGCCGGAGGATTGCGAGCAGCGGCTCAGGGAGCTGCAATTGCCGCTCTATAGCCTTGAGACGTTCACTCCGCTCAGCGAGCTGGATTGCATCGGCTTCAACCTCTCCCATGAGCTCCTCTACACCAATGTTCTGCAGATACTCGATCTGGGAGGGGTCCCTCTGCTGCGTCGTGAACGCGATGAGCGGCACCCGATAGTCATAGCAGGCGGCGAAGCGGTTTCGAATCCTCTTCCGATGATCGATTTCATCGATGCCTTTTTTATCGGCGAGGGTGAGGATGGCATCGTTGAGATCCTCCGGCTCCTCATGGAAGGGAAACGGAGTTCTTCGGAGAGAGGGAAGATACTGGACGATCTGAGTGCTCTGGAGGGGGTATTCGTTCCCTCCCTGGATTATGAGGATAGTCATTCGGGAGCAACCAGGAAAATTCAAAAGCGAGTGTACCGTGGGCAGCCGGTTTTCCCCCTGAAGCCGATTGTTTCGAATATTCGCATTGCACATGAGCGGGTTGTCGTTGAGGTGACGCGCGGGTGCGGAAATCTCTGCAAGTTCTGCCACGCCGGGTACTTCAATCTTCCCTACCGCAGCTATGATCCCGGATACTTCACGGAGCGGGTTCTCACCCTTCTGCGCAATACCGGCTATGATGAGATATCGCTCTCGTCGCTCTCGCTGAGCGATTACCGGTATCTCGTCCCTCTCCTGAATGTCCTGCTGCCCGATCTCATCGCTCGCGGGGTATCGATGTCGCTCCCTTCACTTCGGGTCGATCGGGATACCATTCATATCCTCGAGCACCTGTCCGATATTCGAAAGAGCACGCTCACCTTCGCCGTCGAGTCTGCCTGCGAGGATATACGCCGATCGGCCAACAAGCATCTTGCCGTTGATGACCTGATCGAGATTACCGAGTACGTGTTCAAAAACGGCTGGCGGTCCATCAAGCTCTATTTCATGATAGGGTTGCCGGGCTGTCAGGAGCATGACGAGGCGAATGCAATTATCGATCTCCTGAAGGAGGTGTATCGTGTCGCGAGAGGTGCTCGGAGGAGGGTGGAGATTAATGTTACCATATCTCCCTTTGTTCCGAAGCCGCATACCCCCTTTCAGTGGGAGCAGCAGATGGGAAGGGAGTACCATGAGGATGTTATCCAGCACATCAAGCAATCGCTTCCTCGCGCAATCAGCATCAAGAACCACGATGTGCGCATGTCAGAGCTGGAGGGTGTGTTCTCCCGGGGTGACAGCGCCTTGGGAGAGGTCATACTCGAATCGTATCGAGCTGGCTGTCGACTGGATTCCTGGCGGGAGTATTTCCGTTATGATATATGGATGAACAGCCTCAATCGATTGTTGCCTGAATGGCGGAGCGCCCTTGCGTCACGGGAAGGTGGCCTCCCGTGGGATTTTATCGAAAGCGGCTATGAGAAGCTCATTCGGTTCAAACGGGATCATTTCGCTGCTGGTTCAAGCAGAAAAGGGGTGCGTGGAGATCTTGATATTATCTCGCTGAAGAATGCCTTTGAGAACTTCAAACAGAAGTACACGCATTATCGGAGGATACGAGTGCAGCTTGCAAAGCGGGGGAGCAGCCGGTATATTCCGCATATCGATTTCATGGAGATTATCAAGCGGGGGTTGCGTATGATTGACGCGCCGGTGGCATATACGCAGGGATACACGAAGCGGATGCGGATTGCCATGGGATACCCGGTGCCGCTGGGAATTGAGAGCCTCTCCGAGCTCTGCGATCTGGAGCTTCACGATTCGGCCGATCCCGAGCAGATGAGGGATTCGCTGAATGGGGTGCTGCCTCCCGGCATTACCGTTATCAGCGCACGATTCTGCGAGGGAAAGGAATCTCTCATGGGAATCACCGATGCTGTGGACTTTCTGGTGAGCATTGCGAAGGAGCACTATCTCAATGCTCTTCTGGCGCATTTGAGAAGCGGGAACCCTCTCGAGAAGAGGACGAAAGGGGGATTGAAGAGCATTCCGCTCGAGGATGCGATTATGGAATACCGGGTTGTTGCGGATACCGAGAAGCTGTACTGCGATACCTTTCATGAGGAACGAGCTGCTGCGAATGCGCTGTACCTTCGTCTCCCGGTGGGGACTGAAGACTCGCTGCGCGTTGATGAAATGATAGTAACTCTTGCCGGAATCGATCGTGATGATCTCTGTGATATAGGTATTGTGAAGCTGGCCCAGTATCGCGCTGACGGAGAGGGCTTTATCAGGATTAAATGACCTGGTTATCTATTCCCTTTTTCAAGAGCTTCCTGTTTCCGGGCATACCTTAAAAAAATTTAGACATGATAACAGGATAAAGGGGAGACGAAATACTGTGAATACATTTTAATCGTTCGGTGATTTCTTGAAACTAACAGGGTTGCTAGGGTCTTCCGCTCTATTCGTTTTCTTTGAGGAAATGAGCTTGCCCGGTGAAACATGCCTTCGGGCTATCTCGGATTTGAACCCTGTCCATGATGGTATACTAACGAACATATAATTACCGATGCATTTCTGCTTGAAAAGCGCATCGGTCTATAAAAATCCTATACTATTGAGTTTATCTGAGTTGAGTGATTTCACAATATTTTGTAGTATTAAAATACTATAGCGGGTTATGGTGCTTATCTCGTGGTTTTGTTGGCTTAACGAGAGGTCATTGCGAGAAGCACTGGAGACGAGAAGTATCCTGTTTATAAAAGAATGATTGTTACTATAACGCCAGGATGATAAACTCTGACGTATAATCAATGGAGATCGTGTCGCTGCCTGCCTGCTATCGGACAGGCGCTCGCGATGACATGTGGCACGTTACTGCACATGAGGCGGGGCAGGAATCTGTTTCATCACATTTAAGTAATAAGATACGTTTATTATGCATCACGCGATTTTGAATTGATAAACAGTTAAAATGTCAATTCATAATACACGTAATTTCGTCGCGGATCATTAATTGAGGTAAGAGGAGTGTTCTATGGGAGAAATATCGTATAATCTCGAAGACAGAGTGGTAGTCATTACCGGTGGGAGCAGGGGTATCGGGCTTGCCCTGGGGAAAAGCCTGCTTGAACAGAAGGCAAAGATTGTCATCTGTGGTAGAAAGCAGGAAAATCTTGACCAGGCACAGGCCGAGCTCGGCGACCCGGACAATAGTGTTGCTGTCAAGGCGCATATCGCTTTGGAAGAGGATGTCGAAAAACTCTTCGAAACAGCACTCAAGCAGTTCGGTACGGTGGATATTCTCATCAACAATGTGGGGATGAATCTGATTACCGGTTCTTTCGTCGAAACCGATCTTCCGGTATGGCAGAAAATTATCGATTCCAATTTAACGGGAGCTTTTCTCTGTTCGCGGAGGGCTTCACGGATAATGTCCGAAAAGAAGAGAGGCAAGATTGTGAGCATTTCATCCGTTGCCGGCAGAAGAGCAGCCCCTGCCATGGGGATTTATGGAATTGCGAAGGCCGGTATTGAGATGATGACCAAGGTGCTGGCAATGGAACTTGCACCGTTGAATATTCAGGTCAATGCGGTGGCGCCGGGCATGGTTCGGACCGATTTCAGCAAGCCCTTCTGGTCGAATGACGAGATACATGCGCAGATAATTGCGTCCATTCCCCTTGGGAGGATAGCGGAGCCCCGCGACGTGATCCATCCGGTGCTCTTCCTCTGCTCCGATGGTTCCGATTATATCACCGGACACACGATAGTGGTTGACGGGGGATCAACAGCAGTATAGTTGAAGGTGCACAATAGCCGGCGGCTATCCGGCTTCTCCGCTCAGTCGTATGATTCATTTCCGAGATAGGTAACCGGAGGAACGTCCATAAGCCACCGAAGGGTGTTCTTGAGCTTCATCAGCTGAATGAAGAGGTCATGCTCAGGTTCGATGTTCTTCTCATGCATGGGGCTCTTCCAGTAGAAGGAGAGCCACTCCTGATTCCCGTACATGGATGCCCGCTGTGCGAGGTCCAGAAAGAGCACCAGATCGAGCACGATCGGCGCTGCCAGAATTGAATCCCGGCAGAGGAAGTCGATTTTAATCTGCATCGGATAACCGAGCCAGCCAAAGATATCTATATTGTCCCACCCTTCTTTGTTGTCTCCCCGGGGCGGGTAGTAGTTTATCCTCACCTTGTGATAGTACCCCTTGTAGAGCTCAGGATAGAGCTCGGGTTGAAAAACCTGATCCAGGACAGAGAGCTTGCTCACCTCCTTGGTCTTGAATGATTCAGGGTCGTCGAGAACCTCGCCATCCCTGTTTCCGAGGATGTTGGTGGAGAACCAGCCCTTTACGCCAATCATCCGCGCTTTCAGTCCGGGAGAGATAATGGTTTTCATGAGTGTCTGTCCCGTTTTAAAGTCCTTGCCGCTCATGGGAACCCGATTCTTTTCTGCAAGCTCCCAGAGTGCCGGTATGTCATTGCAGAGATTCGGAGCCCCGTTGGCATATGGTATTCCGAGGTCGAGTGCCGCATAGGCGTATATCATGCTCGGGGCGATGTGTGTGTTGTTTTCTTTGAGAGCCTTTTCAAAGTTTTCCAGGCTGTCGTGAATTCCCGGTATAATCTCCTGATAGATCTCGGTGCTTCCGCACCAGATCATGATCATGCGATCCAGTTTTTTTTCTTCTTTAAAGGCACGAATATCATCCTTCACCATCTGAGCGAGATCCCAGTGAGAGGAAGCCTTCTTAACCCAGCTCCCATTGAGTTTTTTAACAAAGTTCTTATTAAAGACGGCCTTCCACGGTTTTATGGCCGATAATTCCTCCTTTATCGGATCGATGTCGGAGTTTTTAAGAACCCCTGCTTTCAGGGCAGCATCATAGCAGTTATCTTCAAAGATGTCCCAGCCGCCAAACTCAAGATCATTGAGCTCGGCAAGCGGTACAAAATCCTTTATTTTGATATATTCCGCATCTTTCCCCTTGCCAACCTTGATCTTGCCCATCTGGGTGAGGGAACCGATTGGTATGTTTAAACCCTTTTTGGTGATGAGCACTCCTGAGATAAATGTTGTGCTGACAGCCCCGAGTCCCGGAATCAGTACTCCCATCTTACCTTCGGGCTTTTTAATTTCAGTGTTTTTTCGTATCACTTCACTCTCCTGTACCTTGTCCCCTTTATCCCCGCCCCTTTGAAGGATTATTATATGCCGTTCAAATGCTGAGGGATGAATGCTTTAGAATCAAGATTCTACACCGGCAATGACAATTAAGCAATTAAATAGTAAGGGGCTATTAATAGTCAAGGAAAAATATAGAGAAAAACAATCCCGCACCGGGAATAACAGGTTTGCTATAATATGGCATGATAAAGTGCAGTGAGATCATTTTCAGGGTGATTTTTATTTTTGTTTACAGTTAGTTTTTGCTTGAATAGTTATAAACGGAGACGTATTATTGAATTGATGTGCAATCGCGCACTGAGCTGTTGCAGGGTTTCTCCCAGTTGATTATTTCTTTCGTATTACAGGATTGGGATGCCGTAGCGAGAGGATAAAACGTATTGCACTATTGCAGGACAGGATTGAACGATGGCAATTACGAAAGCTGAAAAAGCTGCTTATAACGATTATATCAAAGAGCATAAGAATACGATCGAAGAGCTGAACAAGAAGATCAAGGAGAATGATGCCAAGAAGAAGAGCATGCCGAACGTTGAGGGATATCTGAATCTCGAGAATGCAATTGAGATTCTCAATATTATTCTGACATACATAAAGATGAGTGACGTTTCTCTTGAGATGCTCAATGTTAAGAATGAGAGATTTCTGGATAATGCGCGCAAGGAGCTCTATAAGGCGATTCAAACACTGGAAGGAATTGTCGGCAGCGATATTGATAGAACACTCAAGGAGAATGAGGAATATCTGCAAAAAATTGACCGGGTCAATCCTCGTCAGATACTCCGAATAATACAGAGTGTTCATCACGCGCTTCTTAAAGTAATTGAAAAAATGGGTGAGGGCTCGAAGTGGAAGTGGTCTTTTGTCGATATCTATGGCCGTATTGCTGTTATTACGAAGAATATGACAAATTTTTCAGATATGCAGAAGTATCGTGATCCCCGAAGTGATTACTACCGAGAGCGTCAGGAGCTCCTCGAACTGTGCAAGAAATTCCTGAGCGATTCCGCAAAGCAGTTTCGGAATCGATATGAGCTTTCGACACAGGTGCCCAGCGATATTATTAAGTCGATCGAGCTGCTCTCTGCGCTCAGGAAGATTCACATCCTCTTCGGTGAATCAGAGGAAGCTACAAAGTTGAAAAATACCATTGATGCTCTGCGCGAGCGACTGGAAGCTGATGAGAAGAAAAGCGATGCAAAAAAAAAGAAAGATAAAAAATAAAAAAACATTTGAGATGGATTAAAAAAGTGAACAATTTAATTCTTTTTGACTTGACGAAGTAATTTTTTTTTATTACATTATTAGCACTCAATAGTATAGAGTGCTAATAAGAAAAGATATACAATGGATGAAAAAATTAATAACAAACCTCTCAATGAGAGAGAATGCGCTGTCTTAAGCGCTCTTGTCTATGAGTACATAATTACCGGTAAACCTGTCGGATCAAGATCTTTTGTTCAAAAGTATTCTTTTTCGATTTCTCCGGCAACGATGAGGAATACGATGTATGATCTTGAATGTATGGGTTACCTGAAACAGCCGCATACCTCGGCGGGAAGAGTTCCAACAGACAAGGGATACAGATTTTATGTTGATTCACTTCTTGATACCTATGAGTTTATAATGAATGAAAAGGTTAAGGTAAAAGAGGAGCTCCTCAAAAAAGAGGTGCAGCTTGACAAGATGTTCAGCTCAGTGTCCCGGATGCTTTCGCTGGTTTCCGCATATGCGGGTGTTGTATTGACGCCGAAACCCGATTTTACGGTGGTCAAGCATATTGAGCTGATACATCTCAACAATGATGAGATACTTTTTATTCTTGTTACGAGGACCGGAATTGTATTCAACAAGAGGATTTCTGTTTCAACCAGGATAAACCAGGACGAGCTCTATAAGCTCTCAAATTTTTTAACTGCCGAGCTCAGCGGCTATTCGTTGTTTGAGATAAAACAGGATATATTGGAAAAATTGCGATCCAGCTATACACAGGACTTTAAAATAGATATGGCGGTAGATATCGCAGAGCTCGCAATAACCGATGAGGGTGAATCGGAGCTTTTTATCGATGGCGTCGAGAATCTGCTACATATTCCGGAGATGATTGAAGCGAATCGATTAAAGGGTCTGCTGCACCTCATCGAGGAGAAGAGGGTGTTGCGGGACATTATGGAGGGTACGCTCACCAGGGAGGGGATCAGTACTCTTATTGGTGAGGAGATCGATGATTCTGATGTTTCAGGATGCAGTATAGTTACCTCTACCTATAAGATAGGGAATAAAAAAGTGGGAGTTCTCGGTATCATTGGTCCAACCCGGATGGATTACGAGAAGGTTGTTCCGCTCGTCGATTATACGGGTAAGGTGGTAAGCGATCTGTTGACCAAGATGTCAAAATAGATGATTTGTTATTTGTAAAAAGCAGGTATACTTCTACTGAATTGATGAAAATAAGGGATTGAGAAGGGGTGAAAAGAGATTGATATGATTGGATATTCCAAAGACAACAAAGACCATCTGAATGAGGACGCGAAAAGTGATGAAGCTCACGTCCGGAGTGAAGGTGCTGAAGCGCGCACAAAAGAAGAACAAACATCCCCTCGTACTGATGAAGTCAAAGAAGAAAATCGTTCGTGGGAGGCGAAGGAGGAGGCGCGTGCCGGAGCAGATAATGAAATAAAGAAGGAGAAAAATAATCTGGAGAAGGATGAAAGCGAAGCAGGTGTGGTGAAGGGTGAAGAGATAGCGAAGCTCAAGGAGGAGATGGAGTCGCTCAAGGATACCCTCTTGAGGAGACAGGCTGATTTCGAAAACTATAAGAAACGTGTGCATCGGGATCGTCAGGAGCAGAAAAAGCTCGCGATACGGGATCTTGCCCTTGACATTATCACTATTAATGATGATCTTCTCAGGGCCGTTGACGCTGCTTCGAATATACCGAAAGATGAAACCCTTGAGCACGCTCATCAGGCATTTGTCGAAGGCGTTGTAATGATCTCCAGACAGATTGAAGGTGCACTGGAAAAATATGGGATACAGGAGATCGATTCTCTGAATAAGGAATTCAATCCGAATTATAACGAGGCTGTTGAGATTGATATGAGTGAAGGTGTTGAACACGATACCGTAACGAAGATATATCAGAAGGGCTTCACGCTTGACGATCTGGTCATTCGGAGCGCGAAAGTCAAAGTTACGAAACCGATCAAGGAGCCCAAGAGAGTGTCCCGGGAAGGAAGCGTCGAAAGTACTATCGAAAGTGATGAAGACGAAAATGTTAATGATACTATCGGAGTGGAAAAACAGTCGTGATGGTAATTCTTTATTTATCTATTCGAACGGGATAATGGAAATGTCCGCCAGCCGCAGTTAGCGGGGAGGTCCAGTATCATTGTAAGAGGATAAACAATTAATTTCTAGGAAAAAGGAGTTGTGAAATGAGCAAGATTATTGGCATTGACCTGGGAACAACCAATTCGTGCGTTGCGGTGATGGTTGGTGGTGATCCCATTGTTGTTCAGAATTCCGAGGGGCAGAGAACGACACCGTCCATCGTAGCGTTTACCGATAAGGGTGAGCGATTGGTTGGCCAGGTTGCGAAGAATCAAATAATCACCAATCCTGAGAATACGATTCGTTCTATCAAGCGATTCATGGGACGTACTTTTTCTGAAGTGCAGGAAGAGATCAAAACGGTTTCATATACGATAATGGATGATGGCAAGGGCGGTGTGAAGGTGAAGACCTCTGCGGGTGAGTTTACCCCCCAGGAGATCTCTGCACGAGTTCTCCAGAAGATGAAGCAGACGGCAGAGGATTATCTTGGCGAGAAGGTAACGAAGGCGGTCATTACTGTTCCGGCATATTTTAACGATTCCCAGCGTCAGGCAACGAAGGATGCGGGAAGAATCGCGGGACTGGAAGTTGAAAGAATCATTAACGAACCGACGGCAGCTTCGCTCGCCTACGGTCTCGATAAAAAGGGGAAAAACGAAAAGATTGCCGTTTACGATCTTGGCGGCGGTACCTTTGATATATCAATCCTCGAGCTGGGAGAGGGGGTATTTGAGGTTAAATCGACCAATGGGAACACGCATCTTGGCGGTGATGATTTCGATCAGCGTATAATGGATTGGCTTATTGTTGAGTTTAAGAAGCAAACCGGCATTGATGTGTCTGGTGATAAGATGGCGCTGCAGCGGCTCAAGGAGGGAGCTGAGAAGGCGAAGATAGAGCTGTCCAGTAAGATGCAGACCGAGATAAATATTCCCTTCCTAACGGCTGATCAGAGTGGGCCGAAGCATCTCATCATTACCATGACGCGGGCAAAGCTCGAGTCGCTTATCGAGGACCTCATAGATTCGACACGCGGTCCCTGTATTCAGGCGCTTGAGGATGCCGGTTTAAATCCGGGCGATATCGACGAGGTGATTCTCGTTGGTGGCTCAACACGAATTCCAGCCGTACAGGAGCTGGTCAGAAGCCTCTTCGGCAAGGAGCCGCACAGGGGTGTTAATCCTGACGAGGTTGTTGCCGTGGGCGCCGCTATTCAGGCTGGTGTTCTCGCCGGTGATGTCAGTGATGTCCTGCTTCTCGACGTTACGCCGCTGTCGCTTGGTATCGAGACCCTCGGTGGGGTGATGACGAGGTTGATAGAGAGGAATACGACCATTCCGACGAGAAAGAGCCAGATCTTTTCCACAGCTTCTGATAGTCAACCCGCGGTGTCAATCCATGTCCTGCAGGGTGAACGCGAGCTAGCGGCTCAGAACCGGACACTCGGACGATTTGACCTGGTGGGCATACCGCCGGCACCGCGGGGCATACCGCAGATTGAGGTGACCTTTGATATTGATGCGAACGGCATCGTACACGTTTCGGCTAAGGATCTCGGTACCGGGAAGGAGCAGAAGATTCGAATTGAATCGTCCAGCGGTCTCAGCGAGGATGAGATCAAGAAGATGGTGAAAGATGCCGAAGAACATCAAGAGGAGGACAAGAAAACACGAGAGCTGATTGAGGCACGCAATGAGTCGGACGCTTTTATCTATTCGCTCGAAAAGCTCATGAGGGAAAATGAGAGCATTATTGATTCCGCTGAGAAAGCGGAGACGGAGAGTGCGATAGAAGCTCTGAAAAAGGCGATGGAGTCCGATAGCGTCAATGATATCAGAGAGGCGAAGAGTAACCTGGAGCAGGTATCTCATAAATTTGCCGAACGAATATACCGGGAATCACAGGCGGCGGGTGCAGGCGCTCAGGAGGGGCCGGCCCCGGAGGATGCCGGTCCTCCTCCGGAGGAAGAGAGTTCCGAGAAGGTCTATGATGCCGATTACGAAGTAGTTGATGATGACAAGAAGTAGCGGCCTTCTCCCCTGTGCTGTTTGTTGATCGCACTGGCGTAGTGAATCAGGAGAATTAATCGGAAGATACTGAAGAGAGGAATACATTGGCAAATAAAAGGGATTATTATGAAGTGCTGGGAGTTCCGAAAGATGCAGCAGAAGATCAGATAAAACAGGCATATCGAAAACTTGCTCTAAAGTATCATCCCGATAAGAATAAAGGTAATGCCGAGGCTGAGGAGAAGTTCAAGGAAGCAACCGAAGCCTATGAGATATTGAGGGATCCCAAGAAGCGGGCTCAGTATGATAAGTTCGGTCACGAGGGCGTTGCCGGTTTCGAGGGATTTGGCAGAGGAGCATACGCTGATTTTGCTGATATATTCGGTGATTTTGATCTTGGTGATATCTTTGAAGGTTTTTTCGGAAGCGGCTTTAACGCTCGAGCGAGAACCAGGCGACCGAGGCGTGGAGCGGATATACAGTATGATCTCCTCCTGACGCTCGAAGAGGCGGCAGTCGGGAAGGAGGTACAGATTGAAATTCCGAGAAATGAAACCTGCAAGTCCTGTAACGGCAGCGGTTCAGCGGGCGGGAGCAAGCCAACAGTCTGTCCGGTCTGTAATGGAACAGGTCAGATCAGACAGACGCAGGGATTCTTCTCTATTACGCAGACATGCTATAAATGTCGGGGCGAGGGGAAGATAATCACATCACCCTGCAAGAGTTGCGGTGGTACCGGTCTCGTCCTGAAAAAGCGTAAGATAACAGTGAAAATTCCGGCGGGAGTGGAGTCGGGATCGCGGCTTAAGATAGGAGGAGAAGGTGAGCAGGGTCCACAGAACGGTCCACGAGGAGATCTCTATGTCGTCATCCACATTAAGAAGCATCCGATCTTCGAACGGCGAGGAAATGATCTCTTGAGCGTTGTCGATATCTCCTTTCCCATGGCATGTCTCGGCGGCGAAATTGAAGTAGCCACGATTTATGGCAAGAAAGCAAAGATGAAAATACCACCGGGTACTGAGAATGGCCATATTTTCAGATTGAAGGGGAATGGCATTCCCTATCTGGGATCCTATGGAAAGGGAGATCAGATGGTGAGGATAAATATAAGGGTACCCCAGAAGTTAACTCCCCGACAGAAAGAGCTTCTGCAGGAGTTTGCCAAGCAGGATGGGGAAAATTTAGGATCTTCTGCACGGCAGTTTTATTAATGATCCGGTCGAGGAGGTTTCAGCGGTGAGCCGCTGAAACAGACAGAAACCGGGAAGAAATTACAACACCTGTTACATTGCGAAAGAGAAACCCCGTTGCGGGTTTCTCCTTTTATACTATTTCGCGGCATCGCTTTGCTGTGCTGGCAAACACCGGAGAGCGTTTTGCTCCTCTCCTGATTTAACGGGCGATAGTTCGCCTTACTCGGTCAGAGCAATTTTATCGCGGATTTCGAGAAGGATGATCACATGTCTCCGTTCTTCATTGATGATTTTGTTCAGGGCGGTCAGCGTATCAGTCTTGCTCTCGTACAGCTCCCTGAGCTCGCTGTAGTAGAAAATAGAGTCCTTCTCCGCGTCCAGCGCAAGGTTGATGGCATCGAGGGGTGCTGTTATCTCGGCGATGGCTCTGTCGATATTATCTTTATCACTGAACACTTTCCCATCGCTCATCGCAGTGAGATACTGAAAGTATTCCGTTGTATACACGCCTTCTGCATCCTTCATTTCCGGTTCAAGTGACTCGAAAAAAGCCTTATGAAGGAGCTCCTCATCTGCAAGAAAGGAGAAGGTCTCCTTGAGAAGAGGGTTCTCGAACTTCTCGGCACATCGGGTATAAAAGTAGTATCCCGTATCTTCAATGCCTATTGCAATATCAATTATCTCTTTCGTCGAAAAGGCCATGGTTTACTCCTTCGATGAATATAACCGTTCGATTGCTCTGCGGTAACAGAACGGGGTACAGAGTTACGGGGACACGGAGCGTGCATATGATGAACCCGGGATCCCTGTTAGAGAAGGCAATAATGAAACTATCGTTCGAAAGGGAGAATCAACATTATGCGCTCTGTCGGCGCAACTCTGTTATCAGATATCGTATCGATCTCAGTAATAATCGTACCGCTCGGGCCCCTATATTTCCATATTTTTCATGAATTCGATAAACAGGCGCACGCCATACCCTGTTGCGTACTTGGGACGGTAGCCACGATTCTTCGAATACCATGAGGTGCCGGCAATGTCAAGATGAGCCCAGGGCGTATTCTTGATAAAGTTCTGAAGGAAAACAGCGCCGATAATAGTGCCGGCATTGCGTCCCGATGAGATATTATTGATATCTGCGATGTCGGATTTGATATCCTCATCGTACTCCTTGTAAAGGGGCAACCGCCAGAGGCGATCTCCCGTTACTTCACCGGAATGAAATAGTGTCTCTGCAAGTGTGTCATTCTTTGTGATCAGGGCAGCAATGATCTCACCGAAAGATACCAGACAGGCACCGGTGAGGGTAGCGATATCGATAATGTATGACGGCTTTAATTTATCTTCAGTGAATGCGAGCGCATCCGCCAGTACAAGACGCCCCTCCGCATCGGTGTTTCCGATTTCAACGCTTTTGCCATTGTAGGCTCGGTACACATCGCCGGGCCGGTATGATTTGCTGCTGAGGAGGTTCTCGCAGAGGGGAAAAACCGCATAGATGTTCTTTTTTAGCTTCAGCTCTGCTGCCGCTTTTACAGTGTAGATGCACGTTGCGGCACCGCACATATCGCTGCGCATCGATTCAATGTGCCCCGTCGGTTTCAGATTCACTCCGCCGGTATCGAAGGTTATACCCTTTCCGACGAAAGCGACATATTTTTTGCTGCGGGGATTGCCCTTGTAGGTCAGGGTCACCAGGTGGGGTGGGTGCTCTCCCCCCCGGCTGACCGCGGAAAGAAGCCCCATTTTCATTTTCTGAATATCCCGTTGCCCGTATACCTTACAGGAGATATTTTTGCCGCGGGCGATCTTCTTCGCAATTGCGGCAATTCCCGGGGGATTTGAGACATAGCTTAATTCGTTGCAGAGATCCCTGCAGAGGAGTGTGTTCTCCCCGACAATGGCAATCTCCCTGAATGCCGCCGAGGCCTCCCTGTCCTCCGTGAGGAAAAGGGCGCGCTCCACTTGAAAGGAGTTCTCGTTCTTCTTCCGGGATTTGTACTTGTTGAAGGAATAGTTCGAGAGATACAGACCCTCGGCGAGGGACGTGATGACGTGAAGCGGCTTCATTGATGCTATAGCGGGAGGCAGTATGTACACCGATTTGATTTTACGCTTCCTGCAGATACCTGTTACAGTGCTTGCACTATTGCGCAGCGATTCCCGATCGACTTCTTTCATCTTGCCGATGCCGGCAATGATAACATTGGGGAGATCGGCGAAGGGGAAGAAGAGTGTTTCTCCGCTCTTACCTTTGAAGGAGCTGAGATCAATCCGTTCCCGGATGGCAGAGAGATCATCGGGTATCTGTTTACCCTTTTCCTTATTGAACTCCTCGCTGAGAAAGAGCGCAAGGGAGTCATCTTTTTTAAAGTCGAATATCTTTTCCTGTGCAATGAGTTTCATGTTTGCTGTTCCTCAATAGTTACGTGATATCTTGTCTGGTTACTTTTGCTTAACCTGTAGTTCATTTACAGATACCGGGTAGAAGATTTCAATAACTATTTTAATAATCAAAAGATCATGGGCTGACTTGTACCGCTTATGGCGGGGAGAGGTAAGCGTATGGTCTGACGCTGATACGGAAGAGTATTCCCTGTCGTGATTTCGTGCCATGCGGTGAATGATAGTTTTGACAATTTCTCATCTTTTTTTTCTTGATAAACGGTGGTCAAATAATATGCTTTTTCATTGTATCGACATATTAATACTTTTAGAAGTCCCTTATGCTATTGCACGGTTCTATTAATGAGCATCGAAGAGGAGGATAGTATATGACAGCAGCATCGGAACAGGCACTTCAGGGGCTGAGAGATCTATCGACACTCAAATGGTATGTTATTCCACTGCTCGCAATTGTCTTCTATATCTATACGCTGGAGATACAGAAGGCAAGAAAAAGCGGGAACTGGAACGCCATTTTTGCCGGTGTAACGCTTTTTGGCATTGATTTCTTTCACGAGACATGGAACGGGTGGATATTCGCCTGTACCCGGTATTCCGCTTTATGGACAACGCCTGGCGAAACCGCACTGCGTACTATGGTTGGCTGGAACATCGAAATAATGTTCATGTTTTCCATTGCGGGCATTATCTATTATAACACAATCTCTGAGGAGAACCGTGGGCGAATTCTCAAATTACCGGAAAGCTGGTTCTGGGTTCTCGTCTATGCGGCATTTTGTGTTTTCATTGAATGTTTGTTGAACCTTGGGGGACACCTCGTCTGGGAATACCCCTGGTGGCGTCTCTCTTTCGGCGGCATCTGGCTTATCTTCTGTGCCTATTTCTCTCTCTTCGCCGGCGCGCTGCTGGTCACCCGGCTGAAGACGGTAAAGAAAAAAATAGCGGCAATCACCGCACTCTACGGCATCGCTGTGCTTATGAATCTCATTGCTTTGGGGATTCTGGGGTGGGTTTATTGAGTTTCTCTTTTCTCTTTCGGTAAAAGTTTCGGAGACTGCCTTCCGGAATTCACAGGGTTCTCTTTTCGCATTTTCGCAGGGATGAAAAAAAATGGACTGTAGAGCAGTCCATTTTTTTCTGAATTAAAGAGATCTGAACGGGCTATTTCTTTCTCTTGGCAGTGAGCTTCTCGCCAATCAGTTGAACAATAAAGATTGTTCCGCTCAAAACGGTTATTATAAGCCAGGTATTATAACTCAGGTTGAATTTTACGTACATGTTGCCAACGAGTATACCAATGGCTATGAACGCAAGGGTGAAAAGAGTCATGCTTATGTAGCTCATATAGTCACCTCTAATAGAAATGATAGTATTGTGAGTGTGATACGTCGTATATGATGGGCTCAGTTATCGGTGGGGAACAATTCAGGTGAAAGTTCCTTTGCTCCAGAGGGGGAATTTATCAACGACCTTCAGGGTGATGCGGTGCGCGGTGAAATGCATCGCCTGTCTCGCCGCCTCGGGGGAGAAGGGTGGGACAGTGATGTATACCGAGTATACCGACTTCAATTTATGGAATGTGGTTGTAGTCGTATCGGGCCAGTCGGTGATGAGTATATTCTGAGAGGTAGTATCATCATCCGAAGCCATATTCCCCTGAAAGAGAGGAATGACGGGAAGAAGCACAAGAAGGGTGATAATGGCGAGTATGAGTGATTTATCTCTTGCATTCATCATGGCGGGCTGTTCTATGCGATATCCTTCATTCGGTATTATTGATAAGTAATAAGAAACCTCTGAAAAATATGAAGATTCACCGGAGATTCGTGAATATCGTTATAGTGAAAGGGTGCGGGACAATTGTTACAGTATTCTCCGGTGAAAACAGTATTACCCGTCAATAGGAATTCCCTCTTTATCGATGAAATACTTTTTCCCGTTCAGCTGAACCTCAGCTTTTCCGCTCCTGAAATCTCCTGCACTGTCAAATTGGGGTTTGATAACCATTTCTCCCGTCGCATTTATATAACCCCACTTGATATTCTCATTGACTCTTACCGCAACAGCTGCCAGTCCCTCCTTGAAATGGTGCGCCTTGTCGAAAACTACCCTCCTATAGAGGAGGTTTCCCTCCGTATCGATGTAGCCGAATTTATTGCACGCATAGACGAGCGCAAGACCTTCAGAGAAATTGAACGCATAATCGTATTTCGGTTTAATAACAAAATGACCCGATCGGTTCACGAATCCCCACTTGCCATTATTCCCCGGTGCGGGCGTTAAGGTATTGTTATTTCCGGCGGTTACGCCGTAAAATGAGAATGCGATAATACATGCAATGAGTGATGAGTTAATTCTTTTCAGCATTATTTTCTCCAGGATGAATTTATTGAGCTCATTGGATAGATGAATCCCCTGCGGGATTGTGATGGAGAGAGGTGTAATGTACAAATTCTTGTTGATGGTCTCGACCTAATTGTATGCTCCTCAATAATGAGCGGTGGTAAAAGAATAAGATATACAATTGAGTCGAGCGATTTACAGAATATGTTATAATCGGCATCAAGCTGCGGATCAAAAATCTCTTCGGGGAGGAAGAAGGTGAGCAGTGAAAGAGCAAGCAGACAGAAAACGAAGTGAGATTTATTTATATGTATAAGAAGTTCTATCATATGACTGTCATATACGGATATATCTATCATTAATTCAATTACAATTCATCTGTTGTACATCTTTATCGTGCAGAATGTTTCGCAACCGGAGAGGTCGATTACAGTTGTCGGCTCGCTCCCTCGAGAAGCGTATCCTTTTCTTCCCAGAGCTTGTTGATCCACTCTTGCATACGTTTGCGAAATTCCGGATCTTCCTCGTAATTACCGAAAAGCTCTTCGGTAATGGTGAGCTTTTCAACCCATATTATTACTCTGCTTACCTTGCTGCAGAGAAATTGCCAGAAGGTTTTTGCTCCATCGACATAGTATATCGTTACGCTGAGTATGTGATTCAGGATGTCTCCCATTGTGGAGAGGACGAAAGCCATACCCCCGGCCTTTGGTTTGAGGAGATGGCGGAAGGGCGATTTTTGCCTGATCTGCTTCTCGGCTGAGAAGCGGGTACCCTCGACAAAGTTAATGATCGAAACCGGTATATCCCTATACTTCTCACAGGCCTTTCTGGTTATCTCAATGTCCTTTCCTTTCATGTGTGGATTCTTTTCCAGAAATTCCTTTGAATAGCGTTTCATAAATGGATAGTCGAGCGCCCAGCAGCCAACGCCGATGAAGGGAACCCATATGAGCTCCTTCTTCATGAAGAACTTGGGGAAGGGTATTTTTTTATAGAATATCCTCACCAGCACGAGGATATCTGCCCAGGTTTGATGATTCGGTATGACCAGATACCAGTCATTTGGGTCAAGATTTTCTCCCCCATGCACCTCCCAGTACATCTTCTTGGTAAGACGCAGTATGCCGTTGCTGCAGAGTATCCAGTTATTCGCCGTGGCGTCGAGCACTCTGCTGCAGAAGATTCTCAGGCGTTTGATAGGTACTATTTTGAGAAGCGTTGTCGGGAAGAGGAGTGTTCCCCAGAAAAACGTGTTGATAACGTAAAGAATTATGGTGAGGGTTCCCAGAACGGGCTCGGGTAAAAAGTTCAGCATGAGGTTAATCCTTTCAACGCGATTCTATTATTTCTGTAAACTGAATAAACATAGTCTCATGCTGAATTTCAAGAACTTTCGTGGTTTTGAAATGCTTTTTTATTCTCATGATTTCGATGTACGTGCTACAGGCGCTATCTGTTTGCGATGAACACAGTGCTCACATGGCTCTTACTTGTTCCGGTCACTGTTGCCAATCAGATGCCGGTTGATAATCGCCTTTGTGTCCTTCACCTCGGCAGGTGCGGTAAAAAAACATTGATTTATTCGTCATAGTGGGATTATACTGGAGCTTCCCGGAGGAGTTTAATGGGTTAGTTTTCATTCTATAATAGTGAAAGGAGCGTGCTATGACAGAGGCATCGAAACTGGCACTTCAGGGGCTCAGAGATCTCTCGACCATTCAGTGGTATGTTATCCCGCTGCTTGCCATTGTATTCTATATATACACCTTTGAGATCAAGAAGGCAAAGGAGAGCGGCAACTGGAATGCCGTGCTGGCCGGATTTACGATCTTCGGTATGGATTTCATTAATGAAACCTGGAATGGCTGGGTGTTCCACTGTACGCAGCATTCGGCGTTCTGGACGACCCCTGGCGAGACGGCGCTCAGGACCATGGTTGGCTGGAACATCGAGATAATGTTCATGTTCGCGATTCTGGGAATCATATATTACAATACGCTTACTGAAGGGAAACAGGTAAAGATAGCAGGGCTTCCGGAAAAGTGGTTCTGGGCGATCGGCTATGCGATCTTCTGCGTTTTCGTCGAGTGTCTGCTGAATATCGGTGGCCATCTGGTCTGGGAGTACCCCTGGTGGTATCTCTCCTTCGGCGGGGTGTGGCTGATCTTCTTCTTCGGATATTTGCATTTCTTCGTCGCTGCAATTATCACCATCAGCCTGAAGACCATTAAGAAGAAGCTCATTTTTGTCGGCACTATTTATGCCATCCCCATCCTGATGAATGTGATAGCCTTCGGATTTTTGGGCTGGAATTATTAGGCTGTTTTTCGAATCCACAGGTGCGTTCCCGAAACGCCCTGTGGATTCGGGATTGTTATGCGTTCACTCTTTTACATTAATCAGATCCCGGAGGCATGTCGGAGCGCGCGAACAGCGTGAAGAGATATATACTCTGCATATCCATTCAGGAACGCTCTATGCGTTTACGGGCATTCCTCTGATATCGGATATACGTATCAGCAAGACATCAATACAAGTGCTAGTAAAAATCAAGCTATTTGATACCTGTTGCATTTTACCGAATTTAAAAAAATATTTCTTGACAAAGTAAAAAAAATTGTATGGCTCTAACTGAAAAGAGATTATGCCGGTCCATGTAATTTATTAAAGAATAATTTCAGGTTTGTATTCATATTTTTTTTGGTTTTCTCAGGAAAATCGATTTATTTAATATAACACAAGGGAAGACTATGTATAAAGAGAGATGGATTGAACGAAGAGTCGGTGAGCGGCGGGTATTGCAGATACCAATCGATCATCAGGATCGGAGACAGGGAGAGAGACGATCCGGCGAGGAGAGGCGTAAAGAAACGAGAGATACAAAGTGATCACTCCTCCGCAGCCATCATTGACCAGTCCGTAATAACGAAATACCCCTCTGTTTGTTACAAGGCGTCATGCGCTAACAGGCGTAGTGTCGGTAGAATTATCTTCTTTACAACGTGCCGTGATCCGGGTGCAGTCGAAGAGAGCATTTCCTGTAACCGAGCCCTGCTGCCTCAACTGAGGCTGAAGTGAAGAAGCCCCTCCGACATCACCGGTCGGCGGAAGATGTTATTCTTTAATCTCAATGACAACAACGAAGCTGTGCCCGTAGCCTCTGCCGGCAGAGAGTTTTATCTCAAGATTTCTGAGCGCATAGCCGAGCTGTGGTTCGATAATGTTTGCCCGCGGATCGCCGTATTCCATCCAGGCAACTGAGTCGACAACCCGATCTATGGTCATCAAGGCCTGTTGAACAACGGGAGGGTAGTCATGCCACTCATCATAGTTGACCGGGTTGATTCGCTCCCGTATTCTCGCATTGAAGTACCCAATAACCGCATTCCAGCACCGTTCGAGGTTTCTGTAATGTCTGTTCTGCTTCGGGAAGTTCTTTTTCGGATAATAGTTGAAATAGAGACTCTCCGTGTTGGTTCGGATATAATCTTCATGGAGGCGGTTGGCCTTTTTCCGTATGAACTGCGGTCCGGGATTATATTCCCCCGTGTCGATATGACGACCGATGAGCATGGATCGATCGTACATGTGTACGATGTCTATCTTCTTCGTGCTTTTTTCCTTCACCCGGTTGACCAGTACCGTAATCTCTTCCGGGGTTACCAGCCGGAGGGGAAAGCTGTCGACATCAACCTGCTCGCGCTCTTCCTCTGAGTAGAGGTATGAGATTCGATAATCCAGGAAGAACTCGCGCAGAGGATCGATTTTCCAGTTGTTCTGCCATTCGTATGAGTATGCACCGAGAAAGTCACAGAAGAGAAAAGAGTGCTTTGGTGATATCTCTGCAATATAGTTTATGATATCCTCAAGCTGTGAGTTGTCGAAATGGGAAAGGGTCCCATAGGTTGACAGGAATATGTCGTACTTTGTCTCTTCGTGTTTTGGAGCAAGCCCCTGAGTGATATCACAGACGTTGAAGCTTATCCGATCGGTCTCGGTGTGCGTATCCTTGGCTTGATCAATAAGCGTCGGATTTATATCGACTCCATCGTACCTGAACAGATGAGAGGGGAGGAGTGAGACTTCATGCTGTTCGAGGGGAGGGTCCCGTTTAATTGCCGACTTCAGCAGCTCATAACCGTCACCGCCCCCGCAGCCTATGTCCAGGATGTTCAGCTTCTCCTTCTCGTTGAGCATCCGGGTGATATAGGGTCGAAGATTCATTGCGATAATAGCATCTTCCCAGTAACGTCGCGTATTATCGTATTTCCCCTGTAAGCCGGTGGGCTTCGCATAGAAGCCGCTTTCGTATGCCTGCTGGTATGCTTCTTTCATCTCAGCTCCTCCGTTGTTTTCAGCGCTTCAAAAGCGTCCTCGCAGTACGCATCGGCACCGATTTTTTCTGCGAACTCTGCGGAGAGTGGTGCGCCGCCAACGAGCACCTTCACCTTCTTGCGAATGCCCCGTGACTCGAGTTCCTGTATTATCACGGACATCTCCTGCATGGTTGAAGTAAGCAGGGCAGAGAGGCCGATAAAAGAGGCATCCTCCTGCTCTACCGTATCGCAGATGCTATCGGCACCGACATCGCTGCCGAGATCCCGCACCCGGTATCCGGCACCTTTCAGCATCAGGGATACGATGTTCTTTCCGATATCGTGCAGATCGCCCTTGACAGTTGCGATAACGAATACTTCCTTCATTTCGGTGCCTGCCTGGAGAAGATAGGGCTCGAGAATTTCCATCGCGGAACCGACCGCCTCTGCCGATGCGAGCATATCCGGTATAAAGTACTCCTGTTCGTCGTATTTACGCCCGACTTCTTCCATCGCATCTGAAAAAGCATCCAGTATCTCCTTCGGAGGTATTGAATCTTCCAGAGCAGATTCGGTGAGCTCCACAACACCGGGTTTACCGATGAGACCATCATCGTAGCCCTCATCTTCCTGTGTCGGTTTGCCCTGAATCACCATGGTTTTGATGTTCTCTAATATTTCGCTCATAATCCTTTCTCCTTAATTATGTGTAATCCTTTGATATCTTTTATTATCCTTTCACGGATTGAGGGTTCCATTGTCTTTTTCTCAAGTCCCCGTATCTTCTCAAGCCGTTGAGCCGCTTTTTCAATTGTTTCGTCTTCATCGCCTTTCGAGCCGAAGGGGTATCCCGGGTACACCTCGCCAGCCCTCATGCTCTTGCGAATATGACGGGCGAAGAGCCTGGTCGAGCTCCCCATAACCTGTTGTATCTGTTGAATCGCATCACGAACCCGTTCATCGGTAATGGTGGGCTGCCACAGTATTCTCTTGACAATGTCGATCTGTGCGTCGTCAAGAACCGCCTGAAGGGGGCAGAAGGTCGCGGTATGATTCAAAAGCCCGAAGGCGTAGTGCAGGTACTGTGGTCCCGAGGCCGTGACGTACAGATAGGAGAGCAGCTTCTCCATCGCCGCCTGTACGCCCGGTATTTTCGAGTCGGCGACACCGGCTGTCGAATAGCAGGGGATTCGATAGTACCGTGCGAGCTGAACGCAACCGACATTATACTGGCCGAATTCAGGGAGGGCGTACGAATCGAGGAGATCATCGAGCCGCGCGCGGGTTGGGACGCTTCCGTACAGAACGGGTGTTCCCGGCCTGACCATCTGCGAGAGAACAATCCCTGCCAGTATTTCACTGTTGATCTGTGCGAGCATTCCCTCCTCCGTAATGGGTGCCGTGGAACCGCCCTGCGGTGATGATGAGGTAACCAGCGGCATTCCCGATCGTGCAACGGCGATGAGAGTGCTGGTCGTATCGTCAACAAATTGCAGGGGGCTCTTCACCATACAGCAGATAAAGGAGATGAGGGGATTGTTTCTGAGCTCTTCCTCTCCACCCGCGACATGGCTCGCCAGAGCGAGCACCTCATCGAGTGAATCTCCCCTGGTGAGCCCCGCCATGACGTGTTTGGTACAGTTGTCGAGAGAGAGGAAGAATTTGAGAACGTCTTTGTTCTCGTCGGTTACTTCTTCATTCTGTATATTGACGTTGCGGATAAAGGCGTCGAGATTGTCCAGATGTTCGGCGAGATGCGCAGAATCTGCGAGATCCGCCATTTTCCCATGTTTGCGATGAAACGAGCCATCCCGGTACTCGAGGAGCTCATTGGCTTCAGCGCCGGAAACGTAGTAGACGCGCGGCACCATGGCATCAAGGGGGAGCTGGTTCTCGGGGTCTCGTGCCCCGAGGAGCACGTGCTCGGGTGCTTTCTCGATGGCGTCCCGCAGAATTTTTTCGGGAATTTTGACGAGAGAGCCCTCCTTCGCGGTTTCGATTTTCGCACCGTTGCTGTTGAATATCTCGAGTGCTTCCTCGTTCGAGCAGAAGAGCCCAATCTCCTCCAGTATCTCCACTGACGCACGATCGATCAGCTTGATCTGATCGATGCTGAGCCTCTCGGTCGGTTCAACGATTATTCCTTTTCGCATGTTATCTCCTCCTCGCAGTTCTGAGAAATCTGCGGCACTGTTTATCCCTTCCGGCCATGGCTTCTGATGCGGCTGCATGAAACATGAGCTGATCATCGGTGGGATCACATATGAGCGAATCGATGCCCTCATAAACGGCCATGGTCATAAGGGCGGTATTGATGAAGAATCGCTGTGGCAGTCCGAAAGAAACATTTGAGAGTCCCATGGTCGTTTTTGCCGCAGGATAGCGCTCTTTGATGAGCCTGAGTGTTTTCAGTGTTGCCATCCCGTGATGGTGATTGACGCTTATAGGAAAGACGAGCGGATCGAAAAACAGCCGCTCGGGTGCAATCTCCATTTGACTCGCCCGCTGGTAGATCTTATCGATGAGCTCAATTCTCTTTTCCGGATCTTCGGGTATGCCCTCATCCCCTGTCGGGAGGGCGATGATCTTTGCACCTTCGTGCTGTTTCAGAAGGGGCAGAAGCTGCTCGAGCTTCTCATCGGTTGCATCTGTTGAATTGATGAGGATGTCATCGCCGCGAAGCATCGATATGCTCTCCTGAATGATTTCAGACGACGAGGAATCGATGCAGAGAGGGGTGTCGGTCACTCCCTGTACCGTTTTGATGAGCCATGCGATATCCTCTTTTTCCTGTTCGAGGGAGATGCCCCGGCCGGCATTCAGGTCAATGTAGTGTGCTCCTCTTTCGGCCTGTTTTCTGGCGATGGCTTGTAGAGCGTCTTCGTTTTTCTCCTCGATGACCCGGGCAATGACTTTCCGTGTACCGTTAATCAGTTCGCCAATAATAATCATTTACGCACTCCTGATAGTTGGAAAAGTTTCGAGAATTTTTTTCCGTATTTCTTCGGGAATTATGCTCCGTGGTGGAGATGAGAGAATTTCGTTAACCTGTTCCCGGGCCCGTTCGTAGGTGTCCTTCGTCCCCTTCGATTCCCACTGTGAACGGTTGAGGCGATCGGATAGTGCAGGGATGTAGTGCTCTTTGCGCAGGTATCGCCGTGTGTGTGAGGATGAGAGGAAGTTACCGCCCGGGCCGATCTTTTTGATGAGATCGAAGGCAAGGGTTTTCTCATTGACCTCAATTCCCTCGATAGCCCGCATCGCCATACCGATTATATCGTTGTCGATGACGTATTTCTCAGGGCTGACAGTCTTGGCGAATTCCATGAGACCCGCTGCGTCATGGATGTAATTCGCACCCGCAAGACCGCACATCAGATTGGACATCGCCGATTCGTAGGCGCACTGTCCATCAACTGCTTTCGAATCACTGATGCCGGCAGTGGCATAATACGGGAGCTTATAGTACTGAGCGAGCTGTGCCGCGGCGGCGTTGATGAGCGCTGATTCAATGGGTGCGCCAAGATACTTCATGTCAATCGGGTCAGCAGCAGTACCGATGCAGCCGTACAGCACCGGTGCCCCCGGCGATACGAGCTGTGTCAGTATAATACCGGCGAGGGTGTCGACATTGTTGATAAGTATGTTTCCGGCAAGCGTCACCGGGGAGGTGGTTCCACACATGGGTTCCGCCGGTGTTGCGAGGGGAATTCGCGCAGTGGCAATCTGTTTCATGAGCCGTGAATACTCTTTATCCAGAAGGAGCGGATCCATCACACAGGTGATAAAGGAGATAAAGGGTTTTTCTCTGAGCGCTTCTGATGAGCCGGCAATGAGCTCTGACATCTCAATGACCTGCTGCACCCCTTCTGCGGTGTAAACGCCCCCCATGACATGCTTATTCGTATTATCGAGTCCGGCAAAGAAGCGGTTGATATCGATATCCTCTTTTTGCTCTATATCATCGGGATAGGTGGGAAGGAGGAAGAAATGGATATTGTCAAGGTGGTCAACCAGCCGGCTGATGTTTTTCAGATCCTGAAGTGTTGCTTTTCTCCGCGTACCGTTGTCGAGGATAAACAGCGCCGTTCCGCCCGTACCATAGTACACCCGTTTTTCACCAATGGAGAGGGGCGGTGAGCCGTTCCGGCCATAGAGGGTGATTTCCGATGGTGCTGAATCGATGCATTTGAGCACCAGTTTCTCCGGGAATCGCACAATATCATTGTCAACGGAAGCACCGTGTGATGTGAATATCGCGGCATCCTCCGGATCGTTTATCTGAATGCCAACTTCCGCAAGCACCTGAAGACTTGCTGCGTGTATCTTCTCGATATCTTCCTGTTGCAGCGGTTTGTAATGGCCACCTTCTGAAATATGTTTCATTGATTATATCTCCTCTTCATAAGTACTTGTATTCAATTATTGTACGTAAACCGATTTCATGTCACCGAAGCGAATATACCTGTTACCCCTTATTGCGATTCGCAGGTACGACATGGGGATGATGATCTCAAAGCCCGATTTAACCGCTTGTAATAGGAGAAATGGGAAAAGCGACTGCTATGGGAGTGCCACTCATCATTTCGATAGAGTGCCTGTACTTCGATTCATCCTCATCAACTGATACGTTTTCATGTCGATTCATAAAAGTGATTCGTACAATAGTTCAATATCTGCAAAACACAATACTATCCGCTTCTCACCGGATTGTCTCAGCGATGGTATGTAATTACATTAGAGAATAATTATTACAGCGGAGCTAAAACTGCCAAAAAAAAATTATTTTTGACAATATTTAAAAAAGTGATTAAATTGTAAATAGATAAATGAAAAATAATATGAACATTTATGCTATCACTATGAAGTTATCTATTTTTGGAGACCCTGTCAAATATTTTTTTAAAAAAAATTGATTTTTTATTATATATTGTATAAACAATTATTGGTTAATTTACACAAAAATAGCTCGATTTCATCACCCTTTGGTTGTTATGAACAAAATGAAAGAAATGGTGGTTAAAATTATCGTTACTTTAATCTGTCTCGTTCCGCCCTTCAAGACGGGAGCGGAGCTGCGTATTCAGGTGTCATGATCTCATGAAAGCTGAACATTTTGTTGTTTCAGGGGAGCATTGGAAGGGGTTAGACGTTGAGCCGAAATGGGTGTTTTTCTTATTCAGTGGGAACGTGATTGAAAATTGCGGAACGGCAGTATGACGAGCACATAATTACGGGAATGATAGGTATTGATAATAAGAGTGATTGTAGTGCCCTTTTGCTCAGAAAAGCATACTCAGAATGAACATGAAGGAGGATTATTATGGCTGGATTGGCCGGAATACGGGGAAGTGCCGAAAAAGAGATTGATGTTGCTCCACTCCTGAACTGCATCGTGCATCGCGGTCCTGACAGCAGGCGGATGTATCACTCGAGTTCGTTGTCAGCGGGAGTGGTTGCTTCTCATTTGTCGGATGTTCGGGGTGATGGTTTTGCAATGAAGGGTGATATCGCTGTTCTCCTCGACGGTGAGATCTGTAATGATCGGAACGGAAATGTCTCTGATGCGGAAATAATACTGAGAACCTTCGAGAAACATGGCAGAAATTTCCCCGCGTATCTCAACGGAGCTTTTGCCTGTGCAGTTGCCGCCGGGGACAGATTGTACCTTGCTCGCGATCCGGTGGGGATCCGTCCCCTCTACTGGGGGAGAACAGCCGCCGGTGATCTCTGTTTCGCTTCCGAGATGAAAGCGCTGAGCAGGACTGCCGTTGACATCTATGAGCTCCATCCGTCAACGGTCCTCTCGTCGAATGATGGGGTCTCGATGTATCTTCCGCACTATCCGGATGTCTCAATACCGGAGCGCTTTGCGGATGCGGTGGGGCAGCTTCGTGAGCTGATATTTTCGGCGGTGCAACGGCGTCTTGAAGACGGTGCGGCAGGAGGCTGCTTTTTGAGTGGAGGGCTCGACAGCTCCATTATAGCAGCAGTGATGAATCAGATAGATCCCTCATTGCCTGTATTTACCGTTGGCATCGAGGGGGCTCCCGATATTGAGAATGCTGTCCTTATGGCGAAACACCTCGGCGTTCAGCATCATGTCTATGTATACGATGCGAGAGAGGTGAAGGAGATTCTTCCGGAAGCGGTGAGAATTCTCGAATCCTTTGATGAGGATTGCATTGTGGGGGCAATCGCGAATCTCATCGCTTCATCATTTGCCGCGAAATCCACCAATTGCCTGTTGAGCGGGGAGGGCGGCGATGAGCTCTTCGGCGGATATCATCTGTTGAAGGATCTCGCAACCGATGGTGAGCGATTGCAGATGATGAAGAAACTGATTGATATCTCCTACAACACAGCGATACAGCGTCTGGATCGGGCGATGATGGGAAATTCGATAACCTATCGGGTTCCCTTTCTCGACCCCGAAGTTATCGCCTATGCCCTGCAGATTCCCGTTCAATGGAAGATTCATCCGGTAAACGGTGATCTTGTTGAGAAATATATTCTGAGAGAGGCATTCAAGGATCTGCTTCCAACGGAGATTTATCAGCGAAGAAAATTACGCTTCTCAATGGGAACGGGCACGGAAAATCTCATGGATGAGGTGACCGGTAGCTTGATTGATGAACAGGAATTCGATAAAGAAAGTCAACAAACGAAAGCCGGATACTTTCTGAACTCCCCTCAGGAGCATCTCTATTACAGGATTTTCAAGTATTATTTCCCTCACATCTCCTTTGAAAAGCTTGTCGGGAGATGGGATCCGAATAAGTAGGAATGCTCTCTACCGACCGCTCTCCTTTGCAAGGGCCTGTTTCGCCAGCGCTTCAACGCTTCTCATGTCGATCTTCGCCATCATGATATCGGAGGGCATAATCATCCCCAGCGCCCAGGGATAATCCCGATCGATTCTGCTGGTGTAATAGGAGACGTAGATGTCATCGCCCCGACGAACCACTCCCGGATAGGAGGTGTCTCCGGCGCTCGGGAGATCGGAGAGGTGAAGCAGGCGATCCTCCGCGAGAAGATAGAGTGATGTGCGCTTCCGGTTCAGAATGCTTCCCGTATCCTGAAACTTCGGGATTGGCTCATACCGCCCGATGGCGTAGATCTGATCCTTATAGGGGAAGAGGTATGGCCCGTCGAGACGGGTGAGATAGCTGTGATGTTCGGTCCACCGTGTGTATGGTGGTCGGGCGACGGCGATAAGCGTATTCCCCTTGCTGTCGCCGAAATAGTATCCCAGTAACTCCTCGACCACTTCAAGCCGTGCCGTTACGATCATCCGCCCGTCAGGGAAGAATTCAATCGCGGTTTCATCATTGAACCCCCCTTCGTATATGTTCGAGACCTTTTCCCATTTTCTTCCGTCTGTCGTTTTCAGCAGTATCGATTTCCCGTGCTCATGCCAGTAGGCGGCAACGTACCAGGTCTTTCCGTCGCGCGTTTTCGGCCGCCACCAGAGCCAGCCGTCATGGCCGACCTCGAAGTACGGTTCCCAGTTGACACCGTCGGTGCTCGATGTTCCCAGCGTCCAGTAGGGCTCGGCTGCGGGGAAATTCTTGTTCTTCAGAAAGTAGAGGAAGAGGCGGTTGCCGATGATCGTAAATTTCGGATCGCGAATATCCTCGCCGGGATTCTGAAAGGAGGCAATCTCATCCCAGTCACGTGCATCTTTCGAGCGCCAGAGTATGAGCCGGGTTGTCTCGCTGGCGAAATGCCAGGGTGCGGAAGCGTGTATCATATAGAATGAGCCCTTCCAGTATATCATATCGGTATTCGAGTTGTGCTTTCCGTCTCCCACCGCTACCCAGCTTTCTATACCGAGATCGGGAGAAACCTGTGCACGGTTCGGGCGGAAATACCAGTAGGCGAGAAGGATGAGTATGATCAGAATGAGACATCCCAGGGTAATGGCTGTCCGGATTAATATTTTTTTCATTGTGGTCCTCCCCTGTTGAATGGTATATGAATGACGATCCTTCATATTTAAAGGAACGACATAAATGGATGTTTTACCGAAAATGGCAACTCCCCAATTATGAGGAATGACACCCGCTCTTTGCATCACAAGTGGAAACAGATAATCACTGTTAATTCAATAACACAGAAAGCCGAAACAGTCAACAAGTCATACGTTTTGTGACCAAAAAAAATAAAGTGGTATTGAGCTCAATTCAGGAACACGACCTGCCGCCTGGCAGAAAAAATGCAACGGGATATCCATTTCGGATGACGGATAAAGTATTACTGATACCGGTTCATTGATGGGTGAGAGCTGTTTTTAATCCGGCACCTCCCACGGATATCCCTGAATGTCGAGATTCGTGAGACCGGCCTTTTTCGCTGCGGTTACGACTTCGGCATACTCCTCGCGGGTGATTCGCCGGGCGATCCGGGGATATTCGGATGCACGGTACATCGGCCGGTACTGCGACATGATGTTGACGTAGGTGTCTTTCGGCAGCTGTTCGGCGATCCACTGCATAACCTCGACGGAACCGCCGACGCGATTGGGCATAACCAGATGCCGGATCATGAGCCCGCGGTACATGAGCCCGTCAGCTGCAGGTTTTGCCACGCCCACCTGTCGGTGCATCTCGAGGAGCCCCCTCTTTGTGATCTCGGGATAGGTTTTTGCATCGGATGAGTACCGCGCAGCCATGGTGCCATCGGCGTATTTGAAGTCGGGCAGGTAGATATCGACAATACCTTCGAGCTTCTTCAGGACCTCGACGAGCTCCCAGCCGCAGGTGTTGTATACCAGGGGGAGGCGCAGTCCCTTTGCCGCTGCGATATCGAGCGCGAGCAGTATATGCGGCGAGTAATGTGTCGGGGTCACGATGTTGATATTATGGCAGCCGAGCTTCTGAAGGCGGAGCATCATATCTGCCAGATCATCGATGCTGGCGGATTCCCCCTGGCCGCCATGGCTTATCTCCCAGTTGATGCAGAAGACACACCGGAGACCGCAATTGGTGAAGAACACGGTTCCGGAACCTCCCTCGCCGACGAGCGGTTGTTCCTCCCCGAAGTGTTGATGAGATGATGAGATTTCGAGCTGAGATGATGCTCTGCAGAATCCCTCCTCTCCCGTGAGCCGGTTTACCCCGCACCGGCGGGGGCAGAGAGAACAGCTCTCCATCATGTCCCAGAGTTCTTTTCCCCGTTTTTTCAGCTCACCGCTTCGGTGCAGCTTTAGATAGGCCGGTTCGAAATCGGGATCAATTTTCGCAGCATCTCTGCGATTCTCCCTTTTCGTGCCCGAGCAGAAGAGAATCGAATCTGCATGTGATGCTCCCGCACTGCACCGGGTGAAGAGGGAAGCAAAGGCAGAGCCGATGCCGGCAAGAAGGAGGGAAAAGAATGTCTTGAGAAGTGCCCTCCTGGATTGCATTTTCACGGGAATGCTCCTCGAAGATGGTGCTCAACACATTTTACACCGCTCGCCGATGCCGTGCCGCGAGCGGTTTCCCTTTCCAGGGCTTTTAATTCGCTGCTTCCCCTCTGAGAGGAAAAGTGACAGTGAATTTTGTTCCCGAATCATTTATGGCGGTGATGTTCCCCTCCAGCTGTTTCGATATGGCATTGATGATCTGCAGCCCCAGCGATTGAGTTGACTCCATGTCGATGTCCGGTATTCCGCTGCCGTTGTCCCCGATGTTGAGAGTAACCGTGTTATCCTCAATGCGAGAGGTTATATTTATTTCGCCATCATCCCGATCGGCGAATGCGTGCTTCAGCGAGTTCGTGATAATCTCGTTTGTCAGGATGCCCAGGACGATTGCCCTGTCGATATCGAGGGTGAAATCGTCCAGTTGATGGGTGAGGGTGATGTTCTTCGAGTCGAGCTTGAACAGATCAATAAGCTCCCCGGCAAGGGAGAGGAGATAACCCTTCATGTTTAATCCCCGGATATCCTTTGCCTGATAGATGCTCTCGTGAAGTCGCGTAATGGTGCGCACGCGATTCCTGCTCTCCATGAGCGCTTCTCTGGCCCGCTCATCCTTGATGTTTTGTATCTGCAGGCTGAGAAAGCTCATAATGGTGGAGAGATTGTTCTTTACCCGGTGATTGATCTCGCGATACAGCAGCTCTATCTCTTCATGCGATTGCTGTAACTTTTGATAGATTAAACTGTTCTGAATGGAGATGCCGATCTGCTCGCCGATCATCTCGCAGTATTCTATGAGCTCCTCGGTAAACATCCCCGGTCTCCGGTCGTTAATCTGAATGAGCCCTATGCGCTCATCACGCGCCTTGACGGGGATCAGGGCAACGGACTCGTATCCGCTGGCATTGCAGGTGTTTCTCGTACGGCTCTGTCGATCATCCTCGGTGGTTAAGGCGAGCAGCTCAGTGGTGCTGTTGGACCAGAAGCTCCCTTTGGTGGTGAAGAAGGGGAGGGACGGATCGAATCTCCCGCGAATGATGTTCCCGCACATGCATTCGAGCAGATATCCGTTTCCGTCGGGTGAGAGCATTCGCTCTCCGTTTTGATCCATGGCGCAGAGGCTGTTCTCCTGCTTGATAAATGACTCCGGAAAACCGTCATAGACATAATAGGGGTAATCTCCGTCGTCGTGAAGACGTATACTGACGGCTTCGCATCCGGTGAGCTCTTTAATGCTCTCGATAATCGTGACGAGAGTTGGCTTTAGTTCGACGAAGTTGTTTAATTCCGAGCAGATGTTCTTGGCTATTTTCTCACGGATAAGCAGCTGCTGAATGTTCCCCTGGGAAATGGTCATGCTCTTTCGCTCCAATTTACATTTAAACAGTGTGTGCTCGAATGGAATAAACCCGGTTAAATAATCTCCATTTCGATTATCATCAATATACTGCTTTTCGGTGATGTTGTCAATTACGGGAAAAATATTTTATCTGAACCGTGTTTCAAGTATGTAAAAAATCTTTCAGGCCTATTCCGTGGCTACTGTTGATTTCTGCATTGTCATGAGCATCGCTGAAATATCAATCTACTGATGCCTTGCCGGTCATCTGTTCTATCTCCACTTTGATAATGAGCACCGATTGCAGGAAATCTTCGGAGTACGCAACGTTCGGTTTTTCTGCGTAATGTGCCATGATGATGTCCATGGCCTGGAGCTTTTCGCGGGTATCATCAATGAGCGTGGCAATCCCGAAGCCGATGACGCTTTTATACTTCATTCCCCAGAGACAGGGATTTTCTCCGCGCACGAGCTCGGTATCGCATTCTATCTCAAAGCAGACCCGATTATTCTCACGTATCATTTCGATCTTCTTCCCTTCCTGAGCCGAATGAAAATAGAGGCACCGGTCCCGGTATCCGTAAACGAGAGGAACAATATAGGGATGATTATCTGAAGAGAGGGCAATCCTGCAGATCTCCCCCCTGTTGAGAATTGCTTCGATGGCATCCCGGTCGGTTATCTCCTTATCTATTCTCCGCATTATCGTCTCCTTTTCAGTGAGTATTGATTACGCCTTCCGCTTCTGTGAAAAGATGGAGCGCTCGATATGCGTATGGTGCACACCGTACATGAAAGAGGGGAAGGGCATATTCAGTTGTCCTGATCGGCATATCACCCCTTATTCGATCCTCACGGGAGAGTCTCCTGTCACAGCACGATTTCCTCTCTCCGTGATCTGATACCATTTTAACCGTATGCCTGTCTGCCATTGCTTTTTCCTCGAGCAGCCTCTTTGTACTATACTCCCCGGAGCGGTTCGTAAACTCTTTTTTAAGAGCGCTTTCTTCTCATTCTCAGGGGGGGGGGATAGACCTCGATTATTGTAAGGGGAGGTGTGTTTAATGCTTGATCTCACATCTTTCCGGCGATATGCTGGAATCCCTTTCAGGAGGTCAATTATGAAACGACAACACGGTCCTTTTCTGTTCACTGCTGCTCTCGTGACATCAATTGTTCTGCTCGGTGCTGCCGTTGCCGAGAGACCACCCGCATCGCTGAGCGGTCCCGCTGTAAAAATCCTGAAGACGGTTGAAGGCGTGTACCATTTCAAGCCGACCAGTATTCACCCGTACCGCTATGTTCTCAGCACCAGTACCGTGAATCCCTTTCCCCCGCCGATTGTATACGACATATATGCGCAGAAGCTCATACCGATCACCTCGCTGCGGGCGCTTCCGGGACTTCCACTTCCGCCGAAGGTGCCTGCATCTTCAGAGAGGCGCAGGTCGATCCAAAAGCTGAAGCTGGCCGGCCGGTACTGGGAATGGGATGACGCCGAGCTCGTTTACTATGATCCCGAGAAGGGTGTTGCCGGTGCGGTGCTCGTGAAGGATGAGACGAAGAAGATTGTTGCCGGGAATCCGCCCTGTCCCCGGTGCAACGGTGTTACGGAATTTGTTGAGAAGTATCAGCGCTATTACTGCTATCGATGCCGGAAATATGTTGAGGAGAAGGATTACCTGAAAGATATCAAGACGACCCTCTATGTGAATCTGGATCTGGAAACCGGGCGGGCCACCTGGACCGCTCCCCTCGGGCACGACTGGTTCTATTCTATCGGGGTCGACCCGACGGGACACTATTTCTATTTCAGCGAAATGATTAACTTTTACAAGAGAGAGAAAACACCGGAACAGCTTGTCCTCTATCGGCTCAATCTCGAAACGAAATCGGTCGACTGGCGGTATTCAATTCCCCTGCATGTTCGGCATAAGGATCATGCCGCCTCGACCTATTCCATTACTCCCTTCCCGTCACCGGATTTTTCACGAATGGTTTTCTTTGAGTATGATCACGAGGAATACAATGATGAGGGGGGAAAGCGGGTATGGCGGGGATATCTCTCCAATCCGCCCGCGCAGGCGTATGTGGTTGATATATCGGCCCGGGAGCATTTCTCCGTTTCGATTCCGGTAACGAGCTACGGATATCTCATCGATCGCGATAACCGGTATCTGGTCTTCGGGAGCAATCAGAAGGGAACCATTCATCGAATTGATCTCTCGAAGCGAAAGGAGGATCTCTCCGTCCGGTCGACAAAATCGATTCTCCAGCTCATCCTCTCGGCAAGCTCGCGATATCTCTATGTCTTCAATAAATATTCGGTGGAAGTCCGTACCTGGCCCTCGCTGAAGCTTGTTAAGAAAATACCCCTCTCGACAATATTCCCCGGCATACAGAAGATGCTGACAGCCGAGCAGATGTATGCAACGCAGGACGGGAAATTCGCCGTTATCGGTGTCCTGAAAAAGAAGGGAACGCAGTGGGCTTCATCGGACAGGGGTGCCGGGTTTCACCTCCTCCTCATCGGCGATTGAGGGAAATGCCGGGAGCTACTCCTTCAGTATCTCCTCGAGGATTTCTGCGGCATCACGGACGTACCGGGGGCAGAGGGTTCTGAAGATGTTCATCTCCCGCGCTTTCTTCAGCCCCTCGTCGGTAGCGATATCAACGCCGAGCAGATCCCTGCAGATGATTGACCCGTGGCGGCTCTTGAACTGCTTGACCAGTTCACCCACGAGACCGTAGGTTGTCCCCTTGCTGAGCGCGTCCGCAGCATCGCTATACCCGTGTTTGAGTCCAATGACCATGCAGGAGCCGGTTACCGCACCGCAGATCTCCTGTTGATACCCCAGTCCGGCACCGAAGGGGGACGCAATTCTCAGACAGGTCTCCTTGTCGAGACCGTAGCGTGGACCGTAGGTTGCACATATCGACTGTGAGCAGTTGAATCCGCTCTCGAAGATGGCAACGGCTCTCTCAACAGATGATGAGTTTATATCCATAGAACAATCCGTGAAGGGTGTAGTGAAAAGTCCGTGTCATTCTCGCGAGAGAGTGTCAATATGCAATAATATTTTAGTGGAATTTTTTATTTAGGGAATTTCTGAAAACTCGGTAGTTAATTGTGTTTTGTTTTTTTAATGGCAAAATATCGGGGGGACGTGTCTCCAATTACCTTGGAGCCACGTGGCATTCGCTCCGCCCCAAATAATCCATCCATGGATTTCGGGGCTCCGGCAGCATCCGTGCTGCCTGCTCATTGAGATATTTTACCATTTATTCGAGAGCAGTCAATATTTCGTTGATTCAGTTGATTTCGCACAGTTCTTTCTAAAATAAATAATTCAATCAATAAGAAGGGAGTATATAAATGTTCTTTCACTTTTTTTATTAATAAGGTTATATGAAAAGCGAGTTTTCAGAAATTCCTTAATTATATCGCCACTACCTCTCGGTCGATGCACCGGTACCCGGTCGTGAATTCGTATGATGCCTGCAGGAAATATTTTATCGATACCGGTGATATAAGTATCAATAGTGTTGACAGAAGATCATCTGATATCGATACTTATTCACCATTCATCCTGATGCCTCCCCCTGACGCTGGGGAGTGAATCACAATCTCACTTTTTTTAATATGACACTGACAGATCTGAAAAAGACACTGCGTGCACATGCGAATCCCGAGCAGGCGAAAAAGGCATTGCGCTTCTTCAAAACGGGCAGAGGTGAGTACGGAGCGGGCGACCGCTTTCTCGGCATACCGGTACCGACCCTTCGGAGGATTTCGCGGGAATGCGATCTGTCGCTGAACGAGCTTCAGAAGCTCCTCGACTCGCCAATGCACGAAGAACGTCTCATCGCGCTCTTCATTATGATTCGGAAGTACAATCGTGCCGATGAGAAGGAGCGGGAAGCGATATATCGCTTCTACATGGAGAATAGCGGGAATGTTAACAACTGGGATCTTGTGGATTCCTCGGCGCCACATATTGCGGGGAAGCATCTCCTGCATCGTGACAGGGAGATGCTTTTCCAGCTCGCGGCTTCATCGAATCTCTGGGAGCGTCGTATGGCGATAGTGGCAACCTTTCACTTTATTCAATCCGGACACATGGAAACGACCCTGCGGATCGCCGAGATGCTCATAGGTGATGAACATGATCTCATTCATAAAGCAGTGGGATGGATGCTTCGCGAGATTGGCAAGCGGGAATTCGATGTGGAGAAGCGCTTTCTCGACAGGCACTATCGCCGTATGCCAAGAACCATGCTTCGCTATGCTCTGGAGCGGTTTCCCGAGGACCTCCGGCAGCGATATCTCAGAGGTGAGATATGAAGGGCGGTTCAATCAGATCTTCAGTGACGAGATAAGCCGGGTCACTCCCGTTGATCCGAACCACAGGCTGAAGATGATGAGCACTGATGCGCAGAAAGCGATTATCCCCCGGTAGAATCTGTCACTGATAAACTGCCTCCCTTTCGAGATACCAAAGGATATGAACGAGTACCAGAGGAGATCGGCGGTAATATGCCCTGAAAAAAAAGCTGTTACGCCCGCAGCGTTGTATTTCATCGAATAGGTTATATATCCGAGGCCGATGGTTGCCCACCAGACCGTCCAGTACGGATTTGCCAGACTCATGATAATGCCGGACCAGATGGGATTCATCCCTGATCCCTCGATCTGCTCGGGAATGAGTTGCAGGGTCGGCAGTGAGCGATACATACCGATTGCCATCCAGAGCATTACCAGGGCGCCGCTGATACCGATGATCCCGAAAACCATATCGCTCTTGAGATATGAACCGAGCCCGAAGAGCAGCATAATGACCAGTGCCAGCTCCAGGATGCCATGTCCTGCGATAATCAGCGGACCTGTCCAGAATCCGCGAACAGGCGACTCCTTGATGGTAACGGCAAGCAGCGGCCCCGGCATCAGCGCACCGGAGAGGGCAACCACAAATGAGGTGATAAAGATTCCTGCGATTATAGAAATGAATTCTGCCATGATTATCACGGAGATAGGATCTGTTGTTCACCTTATCGAGCAGCTCTTTTATCTGTCAAATAAAAACACGATTTGAGCTGATCGCCTGCTCGCTAAGGATGTTGAAATGCCCTATCACCGTTATTCCGGGACATCATAATACATTCTATTTAACATTTGATAAATGGCCACCTCAATTTTGTTAGATTTTTCAGAGTTTCTTTAAATAATTGCATTAAGATGCTTGCATATTGCAAATTGCAATGGTATATTGAATTTAATGTTGCAAAGTGCGATATTTTGTTATAAAAAAGGTGGAAAATCTTTTTTTTAAGAATATAAAGTATTGGCAATCAGCATTTTTGTTTTATTTTATAGATAAAAAATGGTAATAATAGCGATTTCCGGTAAAAAAGAGATGAATTTATACGCGGTTAACAGTTTATGAGCAATTCTGGTATAGATCCTGCTATTATTGTATGTATGAAGGCGAAGGTTGCTATCCCTTTGTACAATGATCGAGTATCTCCCCTTTTTGATGTTTCCAGACGATTCATCATATTTCAGGTGGAGAGCGGTGTCGTCAGCGACAGTTATCATCTGGATACCTCTGCCGATTCGGGAATTCAAAAAGTGAATCGCCTGAAACGTGAATATACGGAGATGATTATCTGCAGTGCCATAAGTCGTGTGCTGGCCGATTTAATCACTTCAAAGGGTATGGAGCTTATCCCCGGTGTTATCGGGAATGTAAGTGATGTTATTCAGGCATATGTGAGCAATGCATTGGTTATCGACCGCTTTACAATGCCCGGGTGCCGTTGGCGGCGACGGGTACGGAGAGGACAGTGCCCCCGATACCGGGATATAGTAAACTGGATGGAGTATGAGAGGAGAGAGGAATGAAAATTGCCATAGCAGCACAGGGTAAGAACCTCGATTCACTGATAGATGCTCGGTTTGGCAGAGCGAAAGGATTTATAGTATATGATGTAATCAGTAGTGAGTTTACCTATGTTGACAATAAGCCGAATCTCTCGGCAATGCAGGGTGCGGGTATACAGTCGGCGAGAACCGTAATCGACACCGGTGCCGGTGTGCTGCTCAGCGGGAATGTCGGACCGAAAGCCTTTGCGACTCTGCAGACTGCCGGTGTTGATATATATCTCTGTACCGATGGGTCGGTCAGGGAAGCGCTTGATGCTTATAAGCGTGGTGAGCTCCCTCTGATCCCGGATGCCAACGTCGAAGGTCACTGGTAGGGTTTTCGCCGGAGGTACGGAGAGTGCATTATTTATAGTGAATATTATTTTTAAAGGAGGTGTATATCATGCCACGAGGTGATGGAACAGGTCCTATGGGTATGGGTCCTATGACCGGTCGAGCGATGGGCTATTGTGCAGGATATTCCGCTCCCGGATATACGAATCCAGCAGGTTTCGGATTCGCTGGACGTGGTTTTGGTTTTGCCGGTCGCGGAAGAGGCAACAGAAACATGTTCTATGCGACCGGTATGCCAGGATGGATGCGTGCAGGCTATTCCGGTTACGGCTATCCTGCAGTTCCTGCTGCTCCTCAGTATTCCAAGGATAATGAGGTGCAGTTTCTCAAAAGCCAGGCTGAATATTTGAAAACTACTCTTGAAGATATCAACAGCCGGTTGAGCGATCTTGAGAAGCAGGAATAGCAACCGCTCCCGCCGGTAGTCTTCTCCTTATCGGGGAGAAGACTGCCGGTATACGGGAATGATGCAACAATAGATACGAGTGAAGAGGAAGAGCGAGTGATTATCTCTGTAGCGAGTGGTAAAGGGGGAACCGGTAAGACGACAGTAGCGCTGGCTCTGGCGGTGTATCTTGCGCAAAAGGAGATACCGCTGGGAATTTTCGATTGTGATGTGGAGGAGCCGAATGTGAACCTCTTCCTGCAATCGGAAATAAAGGTCATCGAAACCGTTTATGTTCCTGTCCCGTATATTCATGAGAGCGCCTGTAATGGGTGCGGAGCCTGTGCTGATATCTGTGCATTCAGCGCGCTCGTCATGGTAAAAGGGAAACCGCTCCTCTTCCCCGAAATGTGTCATGCCTGCGGCGGGTGCATGCTCGTGTGTCCCGAGAAAGCGATTACCTATGAACGGAAAGAGATCGGGATTGTCGAGGAGGGGTATCGGGATCATATCCGGTATGTCGGGGGAAAGCTGCGAATCAGCGAACCTATCTCGCCTCCGCTCATTGAGGCTGTTAAGAAGCACCTCAGCGATTCGGACATCAATATCCTTGATGTGCCGCCGGGGACCTCCTGCCCGGTCATCGAAGCAGTGAAGGGGAGCGACTATATTATCCTGGTGACTGAACCGACCCCTTTCGGGCTGTACGATCTGAAGCTCGCCGTTGAAATGGTCCGTGAGATACGACGATATCAGCGGCTCCTCGGGAAAAGTTCGCGTTCTCTGTACGGCGTGAGTTGCGGTGTTGTGATTAATCGATGTGATATTGGTGATAGTCAGGTGAGCGATTACTGTCAGCGTGAAGGCATTACAGTTATTGCTTCAATACCTGACTCGCGTGAGCTGGCCGAGCGATATTCGCATGGTGATTTTGTGGACTATTTCATCGAGCAGTACCCCGATCAGCTGGAGAGTATTATTTCGCACATACCGGTATCACTTTCGCAGGGAGAGATCAGCTCATGAAGGAACTGGTTGTCATAAGCGGCAAGGGGGGAACGGGAAAGACGAGCATTGTTGCTGCTCTTGCTTCTCTTGCGCAGAACAAGGTAATAGCTGACTGTGATGTCGATGCAGCAGATCTTCATCTCATCCTGAATCCGGAGATTCGGGAGGAGCAGCCGTTTACCGGATGGGGAGTGGCGGTTCTGAGGCGAGATCGGTGTACCGAGTGCGGGCGTTGCCGGGAGGTTTGTCGTTTTTCTGCAATCAGTGAGTCCTTTGAGATTGATCCCCTGAGCTGTGAGGGGTGTACCGTCTGTGCGCACGTATGTCCCGAGCAGGCTATTGAAATGGTTGTAAAGGTAGCGGGGCGATGGTTCATATCGGAAACGAGACATGGTCCGCTCGTTCATGCGCAGCTCGGCATTGCTGAGAATAATTCAGGCAAGCTGGTTGCACAGGTCAAGGAGGCATCACTCAATCTCGCGCGGGAACGGAATTATGATCTCATTCTCGTCGATGGAGCCCCCGGCATGGGCTGTCCCGTTATTGCCTCCCTCTCAGGTGCTCGTTTGGCGCTTATCGTCACCGAGCCGACCGTTTCAGGAATTTTCGACATGAGGCGGATTATCGATTTGACAGGGCATTTTCACATAAAATCGCTCGTCTGCATTAATAAATATGATCTCAATGTGGAAATGTCCCGGCACATTGAGGAATACTGTGCTGATACCGGTATCGAACATGTCGCATCCATCCCCTACGATATTGCCTTTACCAAAGCGATGTTACAGGGGAAAAACATACTCGAGTTTTCCGAGGGTGCTCCATCACGGATAATCAGGGAGATGTGGGAAAAGATTTCAAATGAGCTCTGATTATTCCGCGCGGTGCCGATTGCCGCGCCGTAGGGATCGGGTGGGTGAAAAATTCTTTGACAAAAACGGGCGATAATCTCCCACTGCAGAGTAAAGTGGTGCTATTATAATTGTAAATGGTCAAGAGCTTTCGGTGTGGCTCATCAGAGCGCCCGATGGATATTATATGAAGGAGATGAGTAATGTTAGGGAAGAAGAAGGGTGATAATCCCCCAGGTGACTCGACGGCGATGAAAGATCGGGAAGCTGAGGAGGCGCGGGAATTACAGGAAACGCTTTCGAAGATAAAGCACACCTTTGTGGTGCTCTCGGGAAAGGGTGGCGTCGGGAAAAGTACCGTCGCGGTTAATCTTGCGGTGACACTCAGCGAAAGGGGACTTGCAGTCGGGCTTCTGGATGTTGATGTTCACGGGCCCAGCATACCGACAATGCTCGGTATCGCCAACGAGCATCCTGTGGCTGATGGGAACGGCAAAATGATTCCCATCGTCTATAAGGATTCGATGAAGGTGATATCGATTGGCTTCCTCCTGCAGAAGAGCGAGGATGCGGTTATATGGCGGGGGCCGTTGAAATACGGTGTGATAAAGCAATTTATAAAGGATGTTGCCTGGGGCGAGCTGGATTATCTGATAATCGACTCGCCACCGGGAACGGGTGATGAACCGCTGTCCGTCTGTCAGCTGATAGGGAGCGCTGATGGTGCGCTCGTCGTCACAACGCCGCAGGATGTTGCGCTGGTAGATGTGCGGAAATCGATTACCTTCTGTCGAAAGCTCAACATGCCGGTTGCCGGAGTTATCGAAAACATGAGTGGTTTTATCTGTCCGCACTGCGGAAAGAGAGTTGACATATTTAAAAGCGGCGGCGGGAAGCGAATGGCGGAGGAGATGGGGGTTCCCTTTCTCGGGAGTATTCCCATAGATGTTGCTATCGCAAGCACGAGCGATTCGGGAAAACCCTTTGTGACTGAGAGTGGTGATGAGCTTTCCGATACCCGGCGCGCCTTCGATACCATCGTTGAGAAATTGGTGAAGAAAAATGGAGGTTCCACATGAAAATAGCATTACCCGTTGCTGATGGGCGGCTCAGCATGCACTTCGGGCATGGTGAGGAATTTGTCCTGTTTGAGGTTAATGAGAAAACGAATGAGATCCTTTCGGAGGAAGCGGTCGATTCCCCGCCGCATCAGCCGGGATTGCTCCCCCGGTGGCTTGCCGATCACGGTGTTAACTGCATCATTGCCGGCGGAATGGGGACACGGGCGGTGAGCCTGTTTGAGTCCTTCAATATTCGGGTTGTTATCGGAGCACCGTCGGAAGCGCCCCGGAAAGTGGTCGAGGATTTCCTCAATAACAGCCTGATGGTCGGAGATAATATCTGCGATCATTGAGCATTCTACGAGGTTCACTGATCACATCGTTCACCCTGGTCTGATATCAGCTTGGCGCTGCTGTTTCCCGCATAATCTGAGGGGAAATACCTGGGAAAAGGAGACTATATGTTCGGAAGAGGAAACGGGGGAGGTCGAGGAGGATCCGACCGAGGCCGGGGTCTGGGCAGGAGAAGAAGCGGCCCCCGGCGTGAATGCATATGCCCGCAATGTAAAACGGTTATTCCCCATCAGCGTGGTGTTCCCTGTTTTCAGATAAAATGTCCGAAATGCGGCTCTCAGATGATGGGCCGGTTTATAATGCAATAGTATTCAAGTGATGCGATGAGTGATAACCTGAACACAATTGCGAAAGGGAAACGGGTTGCGATATGGGCATCGGTAGTGACTGCTTTTATAGCGGTGATAAAATATGGAATTGGTGTCGCATATAATTCTGATGTTCTCATTGCTGATGGCATACACAGTCTCGCTGATACTGCAGCAATAGCAGCCTCTGCCTTTGGTCTCTATCTCGCCGGCAGAGCGAAAACCGAGCGCTTTCCCTATGGGCTGTATCGTGCAGAAACGCTGGCACTCCTGTTTGTCGGGATCTTTATTTTCTTTGCGGGTATCGACATGGTGCGGGAGGGTATTCTCAAGATTCAGTCGCCGTCGAGGACGGAATCAATTCCGGTCATACCGGCGCTCACCGCCGTTCTCTCGATTATCGTTGCAATCGGTATCGCCTGGAGCGAGCTCCGCGTATCACGCCAGATGCATTCCCGATCGCTCGAGGCAAATGCAAAGGAATCATTCTACGATGTGATATCATCGACAGTCGTCCTCTCGGGCATTATTCTCCCCGCGTATACAGTTCCGCATGTTGAAGGGATCGTTATTGTTCTCATCTCCCTCCTCATACTCAAGATAGGTGTTGAGAGCACCGTTCGGTCGATTCTCGTCCTCCTCGATGCGAATATTGACGAGGAGCTCCGGGAGGAGATCGAGGATATCGTCAGTGCCATCGGAGGCATCAAGGAGGTTGACGGGATAAATATTCGTGAGGCGGGTCCCATTAAGATAGTTGAGCTTACCATTATGATTTCACCGTCGGCAACGGTATTCGCCGCCACGAATATCTCCGAAGAGGTCGAGCGGAAAATACATGAGACCTTTGCATATGTCGAGACAGTTATTGTGCACATACGTCCGGTAAGCCGTGAGGTGTATCGGGTGGTTATTCCTGTCGGCAGCATTGAGGGGTTGGACTCAAAGGTTTTTCCCCAATTCGGGCGAGCTCCCTATTATGCTATTGTCAAGATAGTCGGTGATGAGTGCACCATTGAGGATTTCTATCTCAACGAATTTCTGGAAAAGGACAAGCATGTCGGTTTGAACATCGTCAAATCGCTCATGCATTTTAATATTGATCTGATCTTCGCGGATCAGATAGGCGAGATATCATTCTATATTATAAAGGACAACCTTGTAGATATCTATCAGATTCCGGTAGAGATGATGACGATACGGGATGTCAGCGCTCTGTTTCTCCGGGGAAAGCTTGCCAGGATTGATAAACCAACACATGTATCCGGGAGCGGTATTCCCGGTGAGTAGAACGGTGACGGTCTTTCAGATTCAGGAGCTGGAGGTGTTGTATGCCAACGTATGATTATCTGTGCCTCTCATGCGGACATCGCTTTGAAGCATTTCAGGGAATGAACGAACAACCGCTCGAATCCTGCCCCAAATGCAACGGAGTGGTCAAGCGAATGATATCGGGTGGTTCAGGGTTCATTATGAAGGGTGTATCGGCACAGCGTCCTGCGCGGAAGCCCGCCTGTGGAAACGAGACACCGTGCTGCGGGAGAGATCAGGCCTGCGGCAAATCGGACTATTGCCATTAATACAGCGCTCCTGATACTATTCTGGAAGGCGCAGCATCTTTCTCGTCGGATCTGCTCCCGCACATCGGAAATATTCTCCTGAAACCATATTCCCCGCTCACGATGCTTGCCGTGGCGTGGAAGTGCTGTCCCGGAGAGGGGTGTTCATAACCTCAATAGTTTTCGCAGTGTAATTCGAAATACTCTTTTCCGTGTGCGCATGCGGGACATTTTGCCGTCGGTTCCGTGCCCTCGTGAACGTAGCCACAGTTTCGGCATTTCCACTGTACGGTATCATCTCTCTTGAAGACCGTATTCCTCGTAACATTTTTCAGGAGCGCAAGATATCTCTTCTCGTGTTCGATCTCAACATTCGCTATGTTCCTGAACTGTGTCGCCACCGCCGGAAATCCCTCCTCGTCCGCTATCCTGGCAAACTCGGGATACATGGTGGTATACTCGTAGTTCTCACCCGCTGCGGCGGCTTTGAGATTTTCCTCGGTGCTGCCGATTACGCCTGCCGGGAATAGAGCGGTGAACTCCACCTCTCCCCCCTCGAGCAGCTTGAAGAATCGCTTCGCGTGCTCTTTCTCATTGTCGGCAGTTTCCAGGAAGATGGCCGCTATCTTCTCATAGCCGTCTTTCCGCGCCTGTGAAGCGAAATAGCTGTACCGATTTCGTGCCTGTGATTCACCGGCGAAGGCGGCTAAAAGGTTCTTCTCGGTTTTTGTCCCTTTGATACTTTTCATCGTATTCCCCACCGTGTTTTGTTGTTCATCGCCACCCGACTATTCTGCTGCACGAAAGGTCCTCCGGCCGAGTTCACGGAAGACTATCCCTCTGCTTTCCACAGACCGTGTATATTGCAGTATTCTCGAACGATGACGTTCCCTTCTGCACACAGGAATTCCGCCTCGGGCGTCTGACCCGGTTCGAGAAATTGGCGGTTTGATCTGCCTGTCGGAAAAATCACCTCAATCCATTCGATATAGTGATCTTCCTGCATGGGATGGGCAACCTCGCCAACTTTTGCCTTAATCCCCTTTTCGAGCTTTTCAATTACCGGAACGTGCTTTTCGGTTGCAGCATCGGTTGTGTTCTCCTTGAAGAGTTTCATGGGCTGGCCGCAGCAGACGAGCTCTCCGGCGCCTGCGTGAATCACCTCGACCACATTTCCGCAAACCTCGCATTTGTAAATCTGAAGTTTTTCGGTCATCTTTTTTCTCCTTTTTTTTCAGAATTCAAAGGCACGACATGCGTCACGTACATTGACAAAGGGAAGTGCGAGACATGTTCGCGCATGGTATGCAAAAACATGATCTCATTCACCTTCGGAGAGAGATAATACTTCTTCATCTCCCCCGAGGTGAGAGCCTCCCTCCGGGAACTCATTTACTGTGCGCTGCTTCTGTGCACACTATCACCTTTTGAAGCCAGAGGCTTCATCTGCGGGTGCTCGGATGATTGTAGTATACGTATTGCGAACAGTTATGATAGGAGGTGCCGTATGGCCCGTTCAATCCACCGGCTCGAAATCTTCTTTTCCGGCACCGCAAACGGGACATACCCAGTCATCGGGAATGTCCTTGAACTCGGTACCCGGCGCGATACCGGAATCGGGATCGCCGGCTTCCGGATCGTATATGTATCCACACACAGTACATTGATACTTTTTCATTGAAAATTCCTCCTGCACAATCTCATTTCTTCGGTATAATCCGATTCATAGGATAAGGGACTGACGTATTAACGGTACAAGATATATCTGAGCATACAAAACGCTCTTTGAGAATGATGCTCTGTGAGCTGATACGGTAACATTAATCTCTTAAAATATCAGCACTATTATCTTTATCAATTATTTCGGGAGTTTCAATTTTTTTTTATATTCGTTCACTTCTCTCCCGGGCATGCCGAGGAACTTTTCACTCAGGGTGCTCTTTCACCATTGAGTGTGTATCGTGTCAGTGCAGGTGTCACGGTGCTTTTTTTATTGGGTCGGCGAGTGCGTGTGAATCTCAGGCGAGAGTCCCTTTGCAGTGCTGATTGAATCCTCCCCCCGGGTTGTGATGATAAAAAGTATTTGCTTTCCCTGCAACTCGGTGATTACAATTGTCAATCTGAGCTTAAATGGTATCTTCGAAAAAGCTCGAGGTATTCACCCGCAGGGGTATAATCATACGGTGATGGAGTATCTCCCATGAAACAACAGATTATACGGATTGTAGTCGCTGCTGTGCTCTGTACGCCGGTTCTCGCTGGTCTTTCCAGTGCCGAATCGGATTATGGCGAATCCTATAAGCGCGATGTTGAGAAGCAGAAGGAACTGGATAAAGTGCGGCTTGAGCTGGTCAAGCAGAAGGTTGAGAATTTAAAGCGGGAAATCAAGCTCAAGAACAAAAAATTCAGAGTAGATGTCACTGAGGCGATCAAGCACCGGATAAAGGATATCACCGGATTGGAGCTCCCCCCCGGGCTGCAGCGAGAAGCTCGAATTCAGAGCAGCCTCGGTGAACGGATGTTCAGGCTCTTCCTGAAGAAGTTGAGTGAATACGAAAAGAGAATGAGGGAGGAGGAGAAGCGGAAAGAGGAGAGCAGGAGAAGAGAAACGAAGAAAGAGGAGCCCCGGGAGGAGAAAAAGGTAGTGCCTGATAAAAAGCTCCCGGACTACTATACTCTTGCCGATCCCGGCAGACCGGCTTTTAACTGGGTACAGAACAGAAAGGTAACCCCCATTCGTCATCAGGGGATCTGCGGGAGCTGCTGGGCATTTACCGCGATGGCCGTTTTCGAAGCGAGCAATCTCATCCTGAACAATAGAGATCTGGATCTTTCGGAGCAGTATATGCTTGACTGTGCTGTCGATCGGTACGGTCGTGATGCGGGGAGCTGTAACGGAGGGTGGTATGGAAAGGTTTTCGACTACCTCAGTCGCAACAGCGCCATCGAGGAGGGAAAGGCACCGTATCAGGGGAGGAGCCTGACCTGCCGTTCCTTTCCCGCAACACCTTACCGTGTCGTTGCCTGGGGTTATGTGAAGAGGGATGCGGGAATACCGGGCATTGATGATATGAAACGGGCGCTGTGCAAATATGGCCCCATTGCCGCAACGGTAAAGGTTACCCCCGCTTTTCAGGCATACGTCGGCGGTATCTTTGATGAGCACGCACCTGTCGGGAGCCCCCGTGATGTGAATCACGGCATCGTCATTGTCGGCTGGGATGACAACAAGGGCGCATACCTGATTAAGAACTCCTGGGGAGAGGAGTGGGGTGATGACGGATACATGTGGATCGAGTATGGGTGCAACAATATCGGGTATGGCGCTGCCTGGATAGTGGTGACGAAGGAGGGGCTCTGAGCGGAAAGCAGAAAACCTCCGTAAAATCGCTTGATGCCATTGAGGGGATTTCTGCAAAAAACCACCCCCGGTTTTTTGCAGAGGCGGAAAACGACGCAGAGCACCGTGATGCCCGCAGTGCAGGTTGGAGATAGGGGAGCTGTTATCTGCAATGGCGATGTATTCATACATCGCAGAGCGCGCCGGCGTTCGTGCTTTTTTTTAAATCGCCATGAATGAAAAGGGAGCACTATGGATACTATAAAATTGCATCGGTCTTTCGTTGTCATCATGCTTTCTCTTGCCGTGCTGTTGCCTGCCTGCTCCAGGACAATAACGCTCACCGATGACGATAATGGGAAGGAGATCTCCCTGGAGAAGGGGTCCTCATTCACCGTCCGTCTCAAGGCGCAGCTGAGCACGGGCTATAGCTGGAAGATCGCCTCCTACAGTGAGGATGTTATCTCAACCGGCGAATCCGTGGTTCAAACACAGAAGGAGGATCTGGTTGGTGGTGCCGACTTTCAGGTGTTCACCCTGGAAGCGAAGGAGCAGGGAAGGGGGGAAATCGTTTTTCACTATGTGCAGCCCTGGAAGAAAGATGCCGCTCCGCATAAGACCTTTTCGATTGCGGTAACGGTTGAGTAACGGGAAATCGGTGCGGCTCGGATCGCAGCATAAGTCTTTTGATGTGTGAAAGCGCGTTTCCTATTATGATACAGTCCTCCTTTTCACGCGAAGACGCGATGAAGGAGTGATCTCAAATTACATCCGTTCCCCATTCTCGATATATCACACTACCACTCCTTTGAAATGCGACGCGGATCGTATCGCAATCGGGATACCTCCCCTAGAGCAGTATTCCCCTCCTCAGGAGATACAGGGCCATGAGCAGCAGCAGGAGTAACAGAAGGAGCCTGATCTTCTTCCGATCGCTGATGTCGATATTCCGCTCCATCACAATATAGATATGCGATGAAATGGTGCCGATAATTGACAGATACGAAGCAAAGAGGAATATGGAGAGCACGCTCAGGAAAACGCCGATGAGCGCCCCCCCGATCTGATGCGTGAGCAGAAGATCGGTCATAAAGGATTTATAGATGGAGATATCGGTCCCGATCAGCGATAGATCGGAGATGCGCGAGAGATGAAAGGGAATTGCAGAGAAGAGCCTGTCAACACCCTCTCCGAGAAGTGCTTTCGAGAGGAGGAGTGTCAGGGAAAAAGCCCCCACGTGGAGGAAGTATATAACGGTAAAGAGAATTGCGGAACCGGTGATGAGTATGGGGATGACAACGATGAGGGTGAGATTATGTCTTTTGACGAAGTGGTAGAGGTGTATGATGTTTTTGATGATGCCCACTTCCCGATACGCGAGAATCGGCGGATAGAACCAGAAGCCGATGAGCACCGTAAGGAGAATAACGAGCGACATGAGATAGATCGGCAGGAAGAGGAGTGCATAAAAAAGGGGACCAACGAGGGGTATCCTGCCGAAGAGGATGAGGACAATACTGCCGCTCAGTAAAATCAGGATATTGCTGACCAGAACGGGGATGCCTATCTTCGCGATGAATTTTGTTGTCTTCTGCAGGGTCCACCTTGTCCGAAAGAAGATTTTTTCGAGGGTGATTCTCGAGACGATCGCGAGAATAATAATGACGCCTATAAAGAGAAGCGCGAGGGGTATCAGGGTGAGCGCTGTTTTCAGAACGTGAGCTTCTCCGAACAGCGCTGTTCCGAAGAGAATCCCCTCCATGCTGCTGTAACCGAACAGAAGCAGTATCAGCACGATCAGGCCCGACGCCGATACAATGAGCTTTTCGGGAGTGAAGGCGCTCAAAGAGATAGTGAGAAGCTCCTTCAGGGTGAATTCTCTCAGAACCGGTTCTCTGAAAACGATGTCGGACCGCCGCTGCGTTGTCTCCCGGTATCTTTCACCCCTTTCGCTCTCCTTTCTTTTCTTTTCCTCCGTCATCTCGTGCCGGGAGTAATTCTTTTGCCGGGTGTCCTGAACTGCCGGGAATTCAACAACAAATAACGCACCGCATTTCTTGCACCTGAATTGATATTTCTCGGCACCGCCAGCCGAAAAGGTTATGGAATACAGGGTGTTGCAGTGTGGACAGACGGTTATCTTGATTGATTTTTTACAATTGGTGCAGGAAAAAACTGAGTTTTTGATGTTTTTAATCTGATGCGAGGTGAGTGTGTACCGCGCATTACAGTTCGAGCAGGTAATCTGCATCTGTTTCTCCCGGAATAAATAAGAATTATCGACGAAGCATTATGTTCGTACACGGTGCGAGATTTCCCCTCCCCTCCGGGCGGCAGGCGCTCGCGGCAAAAGCTGTGCCGTCAATCACCCTTCAGGGCGTTTCGTTTACGTTATGCTTGATCTTGTTGCGCTCCTTTTCAATCAGTTCTGACTTGCGCCTCTTCGCGAGATCAAAGACGCTGATGAGATCGTTGTGATCCGAATGGCATTGCTCATTCGGCGTGGTGCCCGCAATGAAGTATTCTCCCCGTACCGGACAGCCGTCAACCGGAAGGAGTCCCGTTTTGCTGCAAACAGGACGGTGCGTGACACCGGCTGGTGGACCGCTGAATCGTGAAGGTTTCCTCGTTTGATAAACCTCTTGCATGAAGGCGCCCCAGATGGGTGCTGCGGCAACCGCTCCCGCCTGCCCGGAACCGAGTGTAAATCGGGGGATATCGCACCCGACCCATACGGCGGCAACGAGATCGGGTGTATAGCCGACGAACCAGGCATCCCTGAATTCCGAATTCGTTCCCGTTTTGCCCGCCGCGGGGAGTCTGAAACCACACTGTTTGCGAAGGGCAACCGATGCAGTCCCGTAATCGACAACGCCACGCAGGAGATGCGTCATGATGAAAGCGACCTCCGGGGAGGTAATCTGTTTCTTTTTCTTTCTCTGTATGTATCGCTCACCGTCATAGATTTTTTTTCCTCGCCGGTCAAGCACATATCGAATGGTATAGGGAACAACCTCCCTTCCCTTATTCGCGAGAACGGCAAAACCCCGAGCCATCTCGAGCGGGGTCAGCTCGGTGGTTCCCAGTGCCAGTGTCGGATCGACGGCGAATCTGCTCTTCGGAATATTCATCAGTCGGGAGGAGAAGTCGGCAATACAATCGCCACCGATGCGTTCGTATACCAGGACCGAGACAATATTCAGCGACGAGGCGAGGGCTCTTCTCACCAGGACCCTGCCCCGAAAGGATTTTCCGTAGTTCGAGGGGGTCCAGACAGTGCGTGTTCCCCTGAATATGACGGGGGCATCGAGAAATGCCGTGGCCGCCGTTATGCGCTTCGATTCGATTCCGGCACCGTAGACGAAGGCCTTAAAAGCGGATCCCGGCTGTCTGCGGGACTGTACGGCACGGTTGAGCTGATTGCCCTGATTGAAGTCGCCGCCCCCGATCATCACGGAGATCCCCCCCTTCCTGAGATCGATTGCCACAATGGCGCCTTCGACCCTGCTGGCCTGAATGAACTGCTCGTACGCTTCGAGATGATTTTCTATGGCCGATCCGACATTCTCGAGATTGAACAGAGCTGAGAGCAGTTCGCCGGTTTCAGCGAGTCCGGTTTCTCTGAACTCTTTCAGAAAGGTGCTGCGAGCTTTCATCTCCTTCCCGGAATGGAGTTTCGATTGCCTGATGAGTAATCGATCTATCCCCTTCATCCGGAAACGGTTATGAGCGGCTGCAATGCGGTTCTGTCTCAGAAGGCCGTTCTTCAGGGCCTGACGGGCGATCTCCTGTTGCCGGAGGTCGAGCGTGGTGTAAACCTGCAACCCGCCGCGATATACCGTCTCCTCACCGTATCTCCTGATGAGCGCCCGGCGTACACTTTCAGTAAAGTAGGGCGCCTTGTCGAATCGCTTATTCCTGACACTCAGGGTCGGGTACCGCGTCCTTATTTTCTCCAGGAAGGCCGGCCAGTACCTGGTGAAGGCCTCTGCTGCATCCTCTTTCGTGAGAGCGCCGGAGGCAATCAGATTAAAGAGAACCTGTTTGTTTTTCTCATAGGCTCTATGCGGTTTCTTCAGCGGTGAGTATCGATTTGGCGCCGAGGGGATTGAAGCGAGTATTGATGCTTCTATGATATTCAGATCGCTCACTTCCTTGTCGAAATAGAACTGTGCAGCAGCCTGTATGCCGTATGCACCGTGCCCGAAGTAGACCTGATTCAGATACATCTCCAGTATGTGCTCTTTGGTATACCGCTTCTCGAATTCTCCGGCGATCACCACCTCTAGTATCTTTCGTCTGATCGATTTTTCGCCTCCGGTGTGGAGCTGCTTTACCAGTTGCTGGGTAATGGTCGAGCCGCCCTGTTTTATCTCGCCGCTGAAGATGTCGACCATCAGCGCCCGAAGAATACTGAGTATATCTATACCGCTATGCCGGTAGAAGTTCTGATCCTCTGCAGCCATAAAGGCCTGTTTAATATGTGCTGGGATCTTGTCGATGGGGAGGTAGGTTCGATTTTCGTGGAAGAGTTCCGAGATTTGCTCGCCATTCCTGTCGTAGATCTTCGTTGAGAGAAACGGTTGATACTCTTTCCCCTCATGAAGCACCTCGTAGCTCTGTGCATAGATAATGACAAAATAGGCGAAGGGATAGAGAAGGATTAATAGTATGATAAAAAGAGCGAATCGCTTCGCTGGGAATCTCATCGGACAATCCTCATCTCATAAAAAAGCAAACACACATTATTATTTTCGGAATAGAGTTGCCGAAACGTAACAGATTCAACTCGAAACAGTTTTTATTCCCCCCGTGTCGATACGAAACAGCGTAACTCTTTCAAGATAATCAGCGCCCTGGTGCTTTTCAAATTCAATGTATCGATTACATGCCCTTTTATCCGCACGCCCGCAATTACATTCTTGACATCTGCGTTCCTATGTGATACATTAAAGTGTAATAAAGAGAAATTTCTTCTGCGATCATTATATGTTAAAATACTAGAAATAGCGAGGTATTGATAAATGGCTACATATTATCGAAAAATTAAAGGAAAGAATTACGATCGAGCCCTGCTTGAGGTTGCCGAAGCTGCGGTTTCCGGGAAGGGGGATTACAGGATCTCACTACGGGATGCTCAGCGGATAGTTAACAGGGTAAAGGATGGGGGTACCTATACTGATGTTGAAAAGCGTACGGTAAAGTATATTCGAGATAAGTTTAAATTTACCGGTGAAGCTGAGAAGTGGTTCCGTGATGAGATTGATAAACTGAAAGCTCCCAAGAAAGAAGCGGCGAAGGCGAAGAAACCTGCGGCGAAGGCGAAGAAACCTGCGGCGAAGGCGAAGAAGCCTGCGGCAAAAGCGAAGAAACCTGCGGCAAAAGCGAAGAAGCCTGCGGCGAAAGCGAAGAAGCCTGCGGC
>CAZZCF010000005.1:0-18195 GCA_964652955.1 uncultured Leptospirales bacterium | reverse complement strand
AGAAACCTGCGGCAAAAGCGAAGAAGCCTGCGGCGAAAGCGAAGAAGCCTGCGGCAAAGGCAAAAGCGCCTGCGGCCAGAACGGAAGGGAGTCTCTTTGATCAGGAAATGGCCAGAATTGAAAAGGCCAGAGACGCAGCTCCATCGCCACCCGAGAAGGAGAAGAAATCGAAGTCTCCTTTCATGAAGATTGCGATTCTCGTGTTGATAATCATATTCATCATAATTCTTATTCTGATCTGTCCGAAGAAGAGGCCCGAAGAGGGGATTACCCCTCCCACGGCACCTCCTGATGAAGCTGCCGTAAAGAAGGGGAAGACCACCGAGATGGTACCGGAAGAACCGGTTGCTGAAAAGCCGGTGAAGGAAGAACCGGTGAAGGAAGCAGAGCCTCCCGGGGAGGTGCTGGATACCTCAAAGTACTATCTCGTGAAGGAAAAGGATGATCTTGTGAAGATCAGCGAAGAACTGACCGGCAATTATGAGAACTGGAAAAAGTTATACGAGGCGAATAAGGATAAAATAAAGGATCCGCGCCTGATCTATCCCGGCCAGAAGCTCCTGCTTCCCGAGAATATGCAGAAGAAATAGAGCGCTGTATCCGTTACGTTCAGTTCGGTGAATAATCGCGGATAATCTTACGGTCAAGTATAACGGTATCATCATCCTGCTCGATGAGAGCATGTGTATCGGGATTTTCCCGAAAGCGGCGCACATTGAGCATGAATATCTCAAGCTTGCTCACGACATTGGGCGGGAGGAGATTCCCGTCGATCTCGATTGACATCACCGGGTAGCGGTGCTCACGTGACCAGGGAGTTATCAGCCCCTCAATTACTCTCCCGATGAGGCATGCGAAGGGAGAGATGTTGACAATACCCGAATAGCCGCTGCTCATTGCAGTGGCGGCCACACCGCTCGACACGGTTATCTCCGAATACAGCTCCGGGCTCACGAATATCTTCTCGGCGGTATCTATAATCTGATTCATGTCGTGGGGAGTCTCGGGAACGAGCCTGGTGATGCTGAGCGCTTTCTTTACCTTTTTATCAACACGGTGTTTATACCACAGCTCAATCTTCCAGTTTATCAACTCTCTGAACGGACGGGAGAAGAAACGCCTGTACAGGGGAATCCGCTTCAATGCCTTTCTCAGCTTATAGTATCGTATGTAATCGCAGTAGTAAATCCACTCGGTAACCCCGGAGACCTTGCCGATGATCCCCTTTTTGCTGAAGTACTGGATCATCTCATCAATGGCAAAGTCGTCGCGGCGGACATATATCTCGCCGATGATGAGCACGCGCGGACATTCATCGATACTCCGCTTGAGTGGAATCGCGGAAATCCCCTTCGCTATTTTTCTGAGTGAGGGGAGAATTTTCGTCATGTTCTTCGCGGCGACGGAGAGCATCATCTGCCAGAGATCATCGTATTCCTTCATGGCGGAGACGGGATCGACTGCACAGGCGCGAAGTGATGTTTCGACATCCTTCATGTAATCGCTGATAATGAGCGCCCACCATGCATATTTCGAGAAATTTGCGCCCAGCTCGGTATAGGAGTTGTCCGAATCGAGCGTGAAGACGACAACATTTTCAAGTCTGAGATCCTTGAACAGATTCTCGTAGAAGACATAGTACTGGCCGGTTCTGCACGGTCCGGTCGTTGTGGGCACGAAGAGGAGATATATCTCGTCTTTGCGGTACCTGGGTGAGGCCAGGAACTTCAGAGCGCTTCCCAGGACGAGGTGTGAGGGGAGGCACTCCTTTCCTGATGCGTGGTTCCGCGCGAGTTGGAGCGTATGAACATCCGGGACCGGCATTGCCTCGCCGTTGATGCCAAAGGATCGGACCGCGGCCGCGGCGAGCTCAGCGCCGAGCCGTCCCATGTTGGAGAGGAGCAGCCGCACTTTCGGGTTGTTGCGTATTGGAATCTTCTCGCGGGTGAAGATATTCTCAAGGTAAAAATCGTCCTTTCCGTCACTGACGAATCTCAAACCGTTATCGTACCGTTCGGGCTCTTCGCCGGTGAATTTTGACCGATAGCCTTCGATGATGTCGAGAAAAGCCTCGACGCGGGTATCGACCCCGGCATCGGCAGTATGCGAATCGAGCTCGAGGATGAGAAACGGCTTCGTCCCCATTATCCACTTGAGATAGTGCAGCATGAAGGAGTCCGGCGCACAGGAAAAATTGGAGATATACGTTACGAATATATTCTCCTCCCGTTTGAGAAGGGCGCAGGTTTTCATGTCCTGCTGTCCGTAATACCAGTACATATTCGAGAATATCTCCTCATCCTCAAAGGGGAGAATATCGAAGGGGATGATGGAGTATCCCCTGCTGGTGAACTTCTTGGGGATTCCCATATTGGCGTCAGGCGTAAAGGCGTTATAGGGTCTCCCGAGAATTGCGATGACCGGTCGCTGTGATGCTCTCGATTCATGCAGCGCTCTTTTCCCCAGTTCGCTGGCACGGCGGAAGTACTCCTCCTGCATCTCGAGCGCTCTGTCGTATGCGCCGGCAGATTCATGCTCGGTGAAACCGAGAAGCGCTCCTATCTCTATGAATGCCTGCCTGGTCTCTCTCCTGCTGTCGACAAAGCTCACGACGGGAGCGATGACCATCTCCTCCGGAATTTCCGGAAAGGCCTTCTTGATATAGTACGGGAGCCCCTGAGTGATGGGGCAGGTATTGGCGGGCGCATCTTCTTCGAAGCTCTCCATGTCCTTGAAGTGGGGGAGAAAGATATAGTCCGGATTCCGGTCAAATACATCCTGAACGGCACCGTGAGCTATCTCTGCGGGAAAGCAGTAACCGCTTTCAACACGCGCAATACCCTCCTGAGAAACTTCTTCGGAGAGAAAAGTCTCGACGCCGAGAAGATGAAAAAACCACGAGTAGAAGGGCCAGAGGGTGTAAACGGAGAAGCATCGGGGAATTCCGATTACCACAGTGCTCCTCCTTCTGAAGTCATCGGGATCGGGAGCGCACTCATGGAACATGAGCTCGTTTCTCAGATGAACATAATCGACGATCTCGGATTCATCGAATGTCTTCTTCTTTCGTATGTTGGCGTACTTATTGCATCTCCCCCCGAAGGTGTATTTGTTCTCGTTGACGCGCAGGACGCGGATCGGGCAGTAGTTGTCACAGGACTTGCACGTGAATTCACGTTCGTAGACTATCTCGGTTGAGAGAATGCTGTCAAGATCGTAGGATCGCTTTTCCAGCAGTCCCTCATTGAGCTTCCGCTTGGCCATGATACCGACGCCGAAGCAGCCCATGAGTTCGGGATCGGGCGGTACCAGAACGTCCTTGTTGAGCAGCATCGCAAATGCCAGCGGGACTGCTCTGTTCTTGGCAACACCGCCCTGGAGCACAATATTCTTGCCGATAGTTCTGTTCCCGACGACCCGGTTCAGGTAATTCGATACTATCGATGTTACCAGTCCCCCCGCGATATCCTCGCGTGAAGCTCCCTGCAGGATTGCTTTCCTGATATCGGAGTTGATGAAAGCCGAGCAGTGTTCGCCGAATTTCAACGGTTCTTCCGCCCTGATGGCGAAATCGCCTATCTCCCAGGCGTGTTCGATGTTCAGATCTCCCTGTGCCGATTCCTCGAGGAATGAGCCGGTTCCGGCCGAGCATGCCTCGTTCATGGCGTAATCGATGGGCACGATATTTTTCAGATAGACGTATTTTGCATCCTGTCCCCCGATCTCAAAAATTGTGTCCACCTTCTTCTCGAAGAAGGTGGTTCCCACCGAATGAGCTATTATCTCATTGTAGACTGCGGGTGTCTCCAGAAAAACGCCGAGTATTTCACGGGAGGAGCCGGTTGTTGCTGCAAGGGTTATGGTGATGGAGCCATCGCCGATATCGTTGCGTATCTGCTTCTGTATCTCGGTGATGCAGAGCTTCAGCGCGCTGACCGGATCGCCATGCGTCCGGCCGTAATACGATGCGGTGATCTCGTCTGTCTCAATATCGATCAGGCACGCCTTGGTGGTGGTCGAACCTCCGTCCACCCCGAGTATGTACTCTCTGCCTGCTTGAACGGCGCCTTTTTTCGAGGGGAGATACGTCACCCTCCCTTCGGCTGTCCGGAGGCTCTTGAAGCGATCGTATTTAACCGAACTTTTTTTCAGAAGCTTGTTCAACGGCGGGAGGGGAGATCCGCTTTCCTCTGCCAGAAGTGCGGCGCCGTAGGACTCGAAGAAGGGTGCTTCCTCGGGGACGATGAAGTCTATATTCGGGAGCTTGTTGCGGAGAAAGCGTATAATGTACGGATTCCGGGTGATGCCGCCGGCGAGGAGGACGGTGCCCTCCCTGATTCTCGCCCGTTTCAGGAAATCCGAAACCTTTGTTGCCATGACATCGCTCAGGGAGAGAACGATGTCACCCTTGGTGGCCTCTTTCTTGTTCAGCCGGTGGGTGCAGTCGCTCTTCATGAAAACCGAGCATCTCGTTGAGAGTCTGAAGATCTTGGAATCAGCAGGGATGTGATGAATATCGTTGAGGCGCATATCCATCCTCGCAAGCTGCTGTTTAAAAAACTCACCGGTGCCTGAAGCGCATTTATTCCCTGAAAAGTTGGTAACTATTTTCCCCCGGTCATCGACGATATAGACGACCAGATCCTCACCTCCCATGGAAACGACCGCATTGACATCCGTGCTGAGATGAGCCAGTGCCTCTTCGATGCAGAGAACTTCGAGAACATTATTGAGAGCAAGAAGATGCCTCCCCTCGTTTCCCGTGACGAGCGCCTTTGTGTCCTTCGGTATTTCGCGACTGGTGAGGATTCCGGTAAGCGTGTCGGCAATATGCCCCTCGTGAGGTATGACGTCGCTCCACTGAATAACAGATCCGTCGAGCATGGTTACCTTGACACTTGAGGAACCGATATTGATACCCATGCAGTACATTGAAAGCCTCCCGGTGTTTCACGAATACATTCAGTATACGACTGAATACGCTCGCACTTTTTCACTGCAACGGTATCTATCGGTCTTACCCACGGTTGAGAAGGGCGACGAGAGAGCGCATTTGCGTCAGTTAGAAAAGATACGAACGGATTTATTAATTAGTTTCTCTTCGTCGATATTGAATTACTCCTCTCCTCCCATCCTTTCGGCCGGAGTGGAGGGTACGTGAAATAGATAATCAAATAGGAATTTAAAAAGTATAGGAATATGTAAAGAAAAAAATAGAAAATGTCAATAGCTTTGATTAAAAAATAATCCCCTTCCGTATACCGGGATCGTCTCAGCGTTCTGTTCCATACTTCAGGCAGGCAAAAAACGGACGGTGCTCCGATTTGTTCTTTATCGGATTATGATGTCTGGCCGATGTAGTAAACGAATATATTTTTATTGACTCGTAGAGAAATTTTGATTATTATTAAAAATAATCTATAAAAAAAAGGGGCAATAACGGCTGTGAATGAGAATCGAGAAACAAAGGGGAGATTCCTCTTTCCGAAACTCAAGATTCGAACAAAGCTCATCTCCATCATCTCCCTCATAATTATTACCTCACTTTCAGGGATGATTTTCCTTGCGAGCTATTTTTTCAGGAGCGATAATGAGGTTCGCATTAAAGAGAACAATCACAAGATATCGGAGGTCATCGCGCTGAAAGTGCGATCGGATTTTCTGGCAGTCGTGGATAAGCTGAATCTTATGGGAACGACGATGCTCCAGGAGTTTCGATCGCAGAGGCAGAAGATGCTCTTTACGGACCTCTTTTTCACCAATGATAAGGATTTCATCTATGTCGGGATTGCCGGGAAACCGACAAGCACGCTGGCATTTAATCGAACCATTTATAACAGGAGCTTTCTTTCCGAAAATCAGATGGAACCGGGCGATATTTCGAGAATCAATCAGGCGAATAGCGATGCACTCTCAAAGGCATTTAACGGAGAAGCCGTCGTCTATAATTTTTCCGATAGCTTCAAGATGCCCGTCATCGGTATCTGCTTTCCCTTCCAGCGGGCGGGGAACGAGGTGCTCTCGGTTATCCTGGGATATATGAAACTCGATCGGTTCCTCCAGGCTTTTCAGGCATCGGGTATCATCGAAACCTTCATGGTCAACAGCGAGGGTGATATTATCGCCCATCCCGATAGCAAGATTGTCATGTCTCGAGGCAATTATCTCAATCTCCCGATAGTGCAGCGGATGATGAAGAGCAAGCTGGATAACGGTTTTGCCAAGTATCTTGATAAGGACGGTGTTACGCATCTCGGTTCCTTCAAGAAGATTGGCCTCAGCGGAATTGGCGTTATTGCGACCGTTCCCGAAGAGAAAGCCTTTGAGGCGGTGTATACCATTCAGCGTCGTAATATCTACATTATGATCATTGTTCTGAACCTTGCTGTTTTGATTGTCTACTTTTTCGGCAAGACACTGACCACGCCGATAATCAGGCTCGTGGGTGCCACCAAGGAGATTGAACAGGGCAATTTCAAGGTCGATATTGAACCGACCACGCAGGATGAGATCGGGGATCTTACCAATTCATTTATCGAGATGGGCAAGGGACTTGAGGAGCGCGAGCGAATGAAGGATGCCTTCGGAAAGTTCGTCAACAAGGAGATAGCCGAACAGGTCTTAAAGGGTGATGTCCGTCTCGGCGGCGAGCGTAAGAATGCCGCGGTGTTCTTCTCCGACATTCGTTCCTTTACCGCAATCTCCGAGAAGCTCGAACCGGAGGAGGTGGTCGAATTCCTCAACGAGTACATGACCAGAATGGTGGAGTGCGTCAACAATACCTTCGGCGTCGTGGACAAGTACATCGGCGATGCCATCATGGCAATCTGGGGTGCTCCGGTATCGCGGGGGAACGATATTGAGAATGCGATCAACGGCGCCCTGATGATGCGCAAGGAGCTCATTGAGTTCAACAGGGGGCGCGGGACCGAGAAGAAACCCATCATCAAGATCGGATGCGGTATCAACTTCGGACCGGTTGTCGCGGGACAGATAGGTTCCGAGGAGCGGATGGAGTATACGGTTATCGGCGATACGGTTAACCTGGCATCGAGAATCGAATCGCTCAACAAGCCTTTCGGCACCGATATACTCATCTCGGAGGATGCGTATAATCTCATCAAGGGCATTTACCGCATTGAGCCCATGCAGAAGATAAAGGTGAAGGGGAAAGCCGAGCCGCAGCAGATATATGCCGTTCTCGGAAGGGTTGATGATCCCACCGCTCCGCGGACGCTCGAGGAGCTGCGGGCGCGCCTCGGCATTGAAATGAAGGGGAAACCCACTGAGGAAATCGGGGAAGAAGTGAAGTATGAAATTCTTGAGTAGTGACTTACTCGCCATCGGTATCAGTACCATCATCATCAGCACCTTCTCGGGCCTCCTCTACCACGACTTTACCAGGAAGATAGAGGTCGCCGAGGCCAAGGAGATCGGTACGATCACCTACAAGCGGAGAATAGCGCAGAGAAAATACGCTTCCCAGGTCATATGGGAGGATGTCGAGCAGAATATACCCGTTTATAACAACGACTCCATCAGAACCTCCGAGATGTCCGAGGCGGTTATCCATCTCCATGACGGGACGGATATACAGCTGGCTGATGACAGCATGATACTCCTCGCCATGTCGGAAGGAGCCATCAATATCAATTTCTCCCACGGAACCCTCTATGCCAAGCGGGGTGACCTTGCGGCGAAGGATGTTCAGCAGATCAACATCGTTTCAAAGGAGGCAACCGTCTCGATTGAGAAGAGTGATGTCAAGCTCTCCAAGACTGAGAATAAGGAATTGAACCTCAACGTTTCAAAGGGAACAGCGAAGATACAGACCGGGAAAGAGGAGAAAACCATCGAGAAGGATCAGAAGGTTACCGTCTCCTCTGACACCAAAGAAACGAAGGTTTTCAATAAGGTGCTCAAACCCATCTCCCCGGACCCCAATGCGTACTTCGTCTCCCTCAATCCGACCCTGCCGGTGCGCTTCACCTGGGAGCCCGTGAGCGATGTCCGCCTGTACTTTGAGGTCTCTTCCAGCAGCAGTTTTGCCCGAAATGTCACGAGCAGGGTGATATCAAGTGACGGTACTGTCCAGAACCTCTCGGGCGGTACCACCTACTGGCGCCTGAGAGCGGTCGATAGGGGAGGGAGAACCGAGGTGAGTGACGTTCGGAAGGTGACCGTGATACGGGACAGCATGGTACGGCTCATCAATCCGGTGAACCTGACTGATTTTACCTTCAGCACCAAGCCCCCGATAGTACGCTTTACCTGGGTAAAGAATGAGATCGCTTCCGGCTATATGCTCGAAATCTCCCGGGATCAGAGCTTCTCCAGCATCGTCGCATCGGTCAAAACACCGCTGACGAGCGTTGCCGTCGATACACTGGGCGAAGGCACCTACTACTGGCGGGTTCGAACCGATGTTGTCATCGGTGGCGATTATAGCGGCAGAAGTCCCGTCTATCGCTTTGTGGTTAGCAAAAAGAGGGAGATTGAGCCGCTTCAGTTGATCTTTCCCAATAACAATCAGCGTCTTGGCGCGGAGATGATAAAGACCAAGGGCGTTATCTTCAGCTGGAAGGCGAGCAGTCAATTCAATCGATACAAGATCTCTATTGCGAGGGATGCCGGTTTCCGCAATATATTCATGGATACGACGCTTACCGGCAATTTTTATACCATGAAAAAACCGCTTCCTGCGGGTGACTACTTCTGGAGGGTAATACCGGTTACGGCCGAGAAGGTGACCCCGACGTTCTCTTCAACCCGGAAGTTCACCGTTATTGTCGCGGAGAAGCTGATACTGGCCACCCCGGTCAATCAATCGGTTTTTAAGCTCAGGAAAGACCAGCCTTCCTCCCCGGTAGCATTTTCGTGGAAGAAGGTTGACGTGCCCGGCAATTATGTTTTTGAGCTCAGCCGGGATAAAAGCTTTATTCCCCTCTATCGCAAGAGCATAATCGAAGGCACCTCCGTTCGGTTTAATAATATTGAAACGGGTCGATACGCCTGGCGGGTTCGGCTTCTCGATGAGAATAGAGGTGAGGTCATCGTGAGCGATATCCGCACCTTCAGCGTGGAGAAACCGGTTGAGCCGGTTACTGCCGAAAAGGGTGCGGAAAAGGTCGAAGAAGCGCCTGCCGAGAAAAAGGCGACGCTCATTGTACGATCCCCCGTTGAGAAGAGTGTTATCCTGGTGAATTCGAAACGGGTCGGGTATGGCAGTGTAAAGCTCGCGCTGAATGCCGGCGAGCAGGTGCAGATAGAGGTTCGCACGAAAGAGTATTTCCCCTTCAAGCGGGTGATCACGCTTCGAGAGGGTGAGACGAGAAGCATTTCGGTGCGCCTCATGCAGATTAAAAAGGACGAGCGGGTCAAATGGGTAGAACGGCTCGCCTCGCCGGTGAAATCGAAGCCTATCTTCCATAATGATATTCTCATTGTGAGCTCCAATGACGGGATGATCTATGGGATGCGCAAAAGCGGAAGCAGGGTGTGGCAGACCAGTGTACGTACGCGTTCCGAAGCAACGCCCGCTGTTTCGAAAACGGTGTTCTATACGGTCACCGTCGACGGCTATCTCCATGCACTGAGCGTAAAAAATGGAAGACGCCTCTGGCGCAGAAAACTGCAGGGGCCGCTCCTCTTCGGTTCAAAACCGCTTGTGGTGGGCGATCAGATATATGTCGCAACGAGCTTCGGCGTTGTTCACGCCTTCACGATTGGTGGAAAAGCGCTCTGGCAGAAGCAGCTTGAAGGCGGTGTATACAATTCCATCACCCATCATCGGGGCGTTCTCTTTATCGGCGCGGATAATCGGCGCATCTATGCTCTCTCCACGCGGGACGGCGAGGAGCAGTGGACATTTGATGTTGACAGCAGGATGGTCTCCTCGGCGCCGAGGATATACAAGGGAAAGCTCTTCGTCGGCACCTATAACGGGACCTTCTATGCAATCGATGTCGAAGATGGTGACCTGGAATGGAAGTTCAAAGCGGAAGACGCAGTGCTCTCAACACCGGCATTCTTTGAAAATACCGTATACTTCGGTTCCGTTGATGGCTATCTCTATGCTCTGGATAGTGGTAATGGCGATCTCCTCTGGAAATACGATACGGATGACAAGATCATGGTAGAGCCGATGATTGCCAATAATCTCGTGTATATTCCCAGCGGAAAAACGATTTATGCAATGGAGCTCAAGAAAGGCTCGATCAAGTGGAAGAAGAGCTTTGAACACCGGATAAAGTCGCCGGCAACAGCTGTGGGGAACGATGTGTATGTCGGCCTGGATAACGGTGAGCTGGTTTCCCTTCGTTCCGATCTCACCGTCGTTGTGGAGTAGGGCGCTACGTTACCTTTATCGTACACTTCAAAAAAATAAAACTTCGGTTACTCATTCGTGAACGATACCGTAATGTGGTACCGATATAAAATTGTCTTGTATTAATATTGAATTTGGCAGATTTCCTGATACAATACAGTAATGGTGCTCCTGAACAACCGGTGAATGGCTTTTTACCGTACCGGCAGCACTGAAAGAGATTCACTTCAGGAATTCGTTTACCTGCAGTTGCAATTCCCGAAGTCAGCCAGAGGGTAAAATAAGCTTGAGGGTAAACCCATTATGGAACCTTTACGTGAGCTCACAGAAACGGTGACCGTTCTTGCCCGGGGAGGGTATATTGTCGATACCGCTGTCGGTTACATTCAGTTCGGTTCGCCTCCTGAAACAATCAAGGATACCATGCTCCTGCCGAATGATGTCCCGCAGATCTTCGTCCTTCCCGATCAACTGTTCAACTGGATAAAGGGTATCAGTGTTGCCGAGATTGAGTTCCCCATCTACTATAATTTCTTTCTGCGGAAGAAGAGGACCACCATCGTCTGCCGGGAGGAGCAGCTCGCACGAATGAAGCGGGTACTGCAGGAATCGGTATTCGGGCCGAAGAAGCTTGATATTGCGCGTGACTGTGATCCCGCCGTTGAGGAAAAGTTCATTCCCGATATCGGGAATGAGATGAACCATTTCAGGAAAAATCTCAAATTCTCTGACCTTCTCGCCTTCGGTATTTTTAAGAACAACCGGTTTACCCTGAAGGGGGTGACTATTGAGATTGATGACAGTGGCGATTTTATTCTCCGGGAGGGGAAGGAGAAGAGAGCACGGGTCCCCGGCAGGATTGAATATAAGCCCACCTATAAGATAGGGGAGCGGCTCCCGGAACCTTACCGGCCTCCGCTCTTCAGCGTAACCTGCCTCGGTCCCAGCCATGGATTCGATCCCGAAGAGAATACCTCCGGATATATCATCTGGTTGAATCACCACGGCATTATGGTCGATCCGCCGGTAAACTCAACGGAGTGGCTCGAGGATTCTAACGTCAGCCCGAAGCTCATCGATAGCATCATCCTGACCCATTGCCATGCGGATCACGATGCGGGCACCTTTCAGAAGATACTCGAGGAGGGAAAGGTGACCGTTTATGCGACGGAGACGGTCATGATGAGCTTTCTGAGGAAATACTCCTCGCTGTCCAATGTTCCCATATCATACCTGATGCGACTCTTCAACTTTCACCCGGTGAAGATCGGGAAGCCGGTTTTCATACACGGGGGACGATTCGATATGTTCTATACGCTGCACTCCATTCCGACTATCGGATTTAAAATGGAGTTCCAGGATCAATCCTTTGTGTACTCCTCGGATCACAACAACGATCCGGAAGTGCACAGGAGCCTCTACGAAACAGGAGTCATCAGCAGGGAGCGCTACGATGAGCTGTCCGACTTCCCCTGGAGCTCGAAGGTGATATATCACGAATCGGGCATCCCGCCGCTTCACACGCCGGTAACCTATCTCAACTCGCTTCCGAAGGAGATACAGAAAAAGACCGTGATATATCACATTGCGAAAAGGGATTTTCCCCGGGATACTGACCTTACCCTCGCGACGTTCGGCATCGAGAACACCCTTAATTTCAAGACCAAGGCGCCGCGTTTTGAGAAAGCGTATCAGATTCTGGGTCTGCTGAAGAATGTTGATTTCTTCGAATCGCTCTCCGTTGACAAGGCGCAGGAGTTTATCGATATCGTCGAGGAGGAACAGTACGGGAAGGGGGAACGTATCATAGAGAAGGGAACCCCCGGAGACAGATTCTATATCATCGCATCGGGGAATGTATCGGTTGACAGCGGCGGCCTCGAGGAGAACAAAATTTACGGCACCTACGAGTACTTCGGTGAGGTTGCCCTTGTTACCGAGCAGAACCGGGCCGCCGATGTGTATGCCGAAACCGATGTTGTGGTCTATACGATTCCGCGGGATAAATTTTTGAATTTTATTGTTGGTACGGAATTCGAGAAAACGCTTCAGCGGCTGGCTCGCATACGGAACAGCGAGACATGGAATCTCCTCTCGACGAGCAAATTCTTTCAGCACTGCACCTCCTCGCAGAAGACATGGCTGGAATCGATATTTATCCCGATGGAGAAGAGCGGGAAGGGCGTTCTCCTCCGCGAAGGCGAACCGATTGAGTTCGTCTACATAATCAGGGACGGCGAAGTGGAAGTGATCAAAAAGGGGAAGCGGATCAGTACACTTGAACGCGGTGATTTTGTCGGTGCCATGCAGCAGGTGCACCGCGGCGAGCCTGCCAGTTACACCTTCAGATACAATGCGCCGGTTTCACTCTACGCCATGAGGCGCGAGGATATTTTCAGATTTCTCGATAATAATCCCGGCCTCCTGATGAAGCTCGTGTACGATTTTTAAGCGATCTGTTCTCTCAGGATAAACCGTGCGTCGGCGACGACAGCCTTTCGATCGGTGCACAGGACGGGGTTGAGATCGATTGAGCTGACCTCTTCTCTGAGTTGATGGGCCATGCGGGAGAACTGCACGAGCAGGTTCTTGAGCTTGTTGAGATTAACCGCTTTATCACCCCGGTATCCCGTCAGGAGCGCCGCTCCCCTGAGGGAGTGAATGGCGTTGAGCGCACCTTTCGGCGAAAGGGGCGCCATTCTGATTGCAACATCCCGGTATATCTCAACGGCGGTCCCCCCGATGCCGATGAGGACAACCGTTCCGAACTGGGGATCGTTTTGGGACCCGATGATCACCTCCACTCCATCCAGCATCTCATCGAGCAGAATACCGTCAAAACGGGGAAGCTTTGAAAACTGCCTGAACACCTCTGTGAGGTGTTCGTCATCGCGAACACCGACAACGACTCCGCCGACATCCGATTTGTGAATGATGGCCGGGGAGACCACCTTGGCGACGAGCGGATATCTCACCTCACGGGCGCCGGAGAGCGCCTCTTCGATCGATTGTGCCCATACGAACCGGGAGGTGCTGAGGCCGTAAACCTGCAGGAGGTCCTTGGCCAGCGGCTCCGGAATCCAGCCGAGACTTTTCGAATCGGTTATCGCCTTCTTCACCCTCGGGTTCATTTCTGCCTCCGTACGAGACCGCTTGCCATTGAGACCGCACCTTCGACAGAGTGTGCGACCGGTATGCCGTTCGATTCGAATCCTTCAATGAAAATGCCGTATTTGACCACGTGGGGAATATAGGTTATAATTGCTTTTTTATATTCCCGTGTGAACTGAGCGATGCGCGCTCCGATGTCGGAGGTGAGCCCGGGGAGATATGGCAGCAGGAGAAGGATGATGCCGTCCACATAGTCTTTTTCCAGGAAGAACTTTGTCGCCGTGACGAAATCGTTGTCATTCGCGCTCCCGGTCATATCAATGGGATTCGTCAGTGAGGCGATGTTTTGAATGCTTCCGGAAAGCATCTTTTTGAGCGATTCCCTGTCCGGCGAGGGTATCTCGGCGATGGTGAGACCGGCTTCGTAGCAACCATCGGAGGCGATGGCTCCGTGTCCACCGCTCGAGGTGATGATACAGATGTTTCGCATCTTCTGTCTGGGAAGCGTTGAGAATGCTTCACAGCATGAGACAAATTCCATTTCGTTCTTTGCCTCGATGGCTGCGCTCTCCTTGAGGATCTCGCTGAAGACGAAATAATCACCGGCAATAGAAGCGGTGTGCGAGCTCACCGCCCGCGAACCGCCGGGTGTCTTTCCCGATTTCAGAACGATGACCGGTTTCGAAGAGCGGTTAACCTCATCGACGAATGCTCTTCCCCGTTCGGATTCAAAGCCCTCGAGGTAGATGCCGATAACACCGGTTTTTCTGTCCCGTTTGAAGAACTGCAGCATGTCAACCTCGTCGATCACCGCCTTGTTTCCGATGCTGACGGCGCGTGACAGGCCCACCCCCTCCTGTGTTAATTTGATCATCTGATCGACGAGGATGCCGCCGCTCTGACTGACGAGCGCCACCGTGCCCTCTGTCGGCTCGACAAGCCGCTCGTTGGGTAGAAAGAATGAATCGATGTGGGGTGGCGAGTAGACGCCGAGGCAGTTGGGGCCGATAACGGGAAACTCGTTTTTGACCGAAAGTGCCCGAATCTCCTCCTGCAGATCTGTTCTCCCCGTTTCCGAAAAGCCGCCGGATATGATGATCGCTCCCGAGACGCCCGATCTGATGCACGCCTTGATCGTTTCCGGGACGAGCTCGGCCCTGATGCTGAGAATCGCGAGGTCTATTTTTTCAGGAATTGCAGCGATTGACCGGTAGACTGTCTTGCCGTAAAGCTGTCCCCCCTGCGGATTCACGCAGTAGGTCTTTGCCCGGGTGCGGAGATGATTTTTATTATAGATAACGGTCGCCGGATTGAAGGGGTTGCTCAGTGAGACGCCGACAACGGCAATGGTATCCGGCTCGAGGACTTTTTTTAAATTCATGGTTTCCGGTATATGCTGATCCTTTGCGTTTTCCCCGTCTCGAAATTCGGAGTTAAGGGTTTATACATCGATATAAAAGAATATATCAAGTACAATTTCACTTTATCATCCTCATAATTGACGAGCGGGCGGCTCTTCAGGCTCTCGAGCCATTTCCTCAACGTTACTATCTTCCTGCCGGTATCATCGGTTTTCGCCTTTCCCTATATCTTCTACATACTGGAATACACCAAGCCGGAGAACATTATCGATAAGATCTTCGACGGCTGCATTCGCGACATCAATCAGCTGGCAAAGAGGAGGGACTACGTTCGGACCCTTTCCTCCCTTCGGATTGAGGAGTATCAGCGGAGATTGTTTGCCGCCCTGAATCAGCTCGATGATATCCTCTCCTTTACTCAGTTCAAGGAGACGAAGTCCGTTATCATCGGTAATTTCAGACGCATCCTCGATGTTTACATCACAGCCAAACAGGATCTCCCCGAGAATATCTATGCGATTACCCCGACGATGAAATCAGATATCTCCTTCCGCGCGACGGCGGCCACTTTTGTCGGCCGGGAGCGGTATGATCAGTTCTTTGAGAAGAAGTGCTTTCGCATGCTCGGAAACTCGTATCAATAAGCGGGCGCGCGTAGAGACACGCGCCCGCTCGTTTGCTTATTTGTCAACTGCAACAGGCGTACTGCTTCACGCGAGATATTCTTGCGCTATCCGTTCACCCTCGGCAATATCCACTTTTTTGAGCAGATAGCCTCCAATTAAAAAGAGAATCAGAATCGATACGATGCCGTATCGAACATTCCCCGTCAGGATGGTCACCGAGCCCATCATGACCGGTCCGATCACAGCGGCGAATTTTCCGAGCATGTTATAGAATCCGTAGAACTCGGCCGATTTTTTCGCCGGTATGAGGCGGGAGTAGAGACTCCGGCTCAGTGCCTGAATGCCGCCCTGGAAGAGACCGACGGCGGCAGCGAGGGCGTAGAAGTGCATTTCATTGGACATGAAATAGGCGAGGAGGGTGATGAGGCCGTACCCGGTGATGGCGATCATCACCGCTTTCTTGACGCCGATCTTGGAAGCGAACCAGTTGTAGGCCATCGTAGCCGGAAAGGCGATGAACTGCACCATGAGGAGCGCGGTTATCAGTGCGCTGCTCGGAAATCCCAGTGACATGCCGAAATCGACCGCCATTCTGATAATGGTGTCCACGCCGTCGATATAGAACCAGTAGGCAAGGAGGAAGATGCCGACTATCTTCAGGTGTCTGATCTCGCTCAGCGTATTGACGAGCTGCTTCCATCCGAGCTTGAAGGCTGCACCCATGCTCACCGCCTCCTCCTGAAAAGGCTCCTTGACGAAGAGAAAGATGGGTATTGCGAATCCTGCCCACCAGACCGCAACGGTGAGAAAAGATATCCTGATGGCGGTGGCACCGTCGGGGATGCCGAAGAGCGCCGGCTTCAGGTACATGAGAACATTGACGAGAAAGAGCAGCCCGCCGCCGATGTAGCCGAGGGAGAAGCCGAGCGACGAGGTGAAGTCGACCTTCTGTTTCGAGGCAACCCCTGGCAGGAGAGAATCGTAGAAGATGTTCCCGCCGGAGAATCCCAGCGTTCCGCAGACGTAGAACACAATTGCAAGAATCCAGTTCCCCTGGGCCACCATCCAGAGCGCGCCGGTGGTGAGAACGCCGAGGCAGGCGAAGAGGAAGAGGAATCGCTTCTTTGCGGAGCCCTTGTCGGCAACCGCACCGAGAAAGGGTGCGAGCGCCGCAACGATAATTGCCGCTGTTGAGTTGGCCAGTCCCAGGTAGAAGGTGCTCTCTGTGGGATTATCGGGATTGGCCCAGTAGGCTTTGAAAAAGAGGGGGAAGAAACCTGCCATCACCGTTGTTGCGAAAGCTGAATTCGCCCAGTCGTATAATGCCCATGACCAGATGGATCTCTTTTGATCCAGCATAATAGCGCCTCCTCTATGTTGTTTATGGGAACCTCTGAATGTCCCCGTTCGGTTATGGTTCTCTTGTTTCTGTATGTTTCAGTATATCCAATTGTAGTGATACAAATGGAGAGATGTCAAGATAATAATATCCTCATTCGCTCCGAAGCGAATATTATCTCTGACGAATTCGTTTCATCTTTTTTTCACCTTTTTTAAATTTAGTATTCTAATTCATTTATGTCTAACGTGCTGTTTTATAATCACGTGAACCCGACACCGGGATATCGGAATATATGCTGTGCTGGGGTGTTTACAATGTTTTAATGCTTGCATTGCGCAATCCTGAATTGTACACTCGATTGAATTGCTGCACGGATGCGGGAGACACCTTGTAAAAATTAAGAGGGAGGATATATCGCGCTCATGTTTCTGAAAATCGGCCATCGCGGTGCCTGCGGGTACGAGCCCGAGAACACGCTCCGCTCTTTCGAAAAGGCGCTGGAGCTCGGGGTTGACATGATCGAGCTGGACGTGCATTGCTGTGCCAGCGGTGAGCTCGTGGTGATTCATGACAACCGGGTCGACCGGACAACGAACGGGACAGGATATGTTGCCGGGATGAGCCTCGAGGAGCTCAGGGAGCTCGATGCGGGGAAGGGGGAGCGGATTCCCCTTCTCGGTGAGGTATTCGAGCTGGTGAAGGGCCGTGCGCAGGTCAATGTTGAGCTCAAGGGCTCGGGAACCGCGCTCCCTGTTCACGACCTCATGAAAGGACTGGTTCAGGAGGGGGGCTGGTCCTCTGATGATTTTCTGGTATCATCCTTCAATCACTATGAGCTTCTGGAATTTCTTCGATACAACGCTAACATCAGAATCGGTGCCCTCACCGAGGGGATTCCCCTCGGCTATGCCGAATTCGCCGAGCGGCTGCATGCCGCTTCGGTGAATATCAGCCTGGAGTTCATCTGTAAGGAGTTCGTTGACGATGCGCATCGGCGGGGGATGGAGGTGTTCGTGTACACGGTCAACGATCCCGAGGATGTTGATCTGGTGAAGTCGCTCGGTGCGGACGGCGCCTTTTCGAACTTTCCCGACAGATTATAATAATAATTCGGATGTTATCACGGAGGCACGGGGGACAGTATAAGTATTTGTTATTTCTTCTTGTAACTATTCTTTCTTCTGTAAATATCAATTATAAATACAATTACCTTATCATTATCGACGGTATAAAAGAGCCTATAGTCTCCTACTCTGTATCTGTACACTTCTGAAAAATCACCTTTTAATTTTTTAATATTTAATCCATAAAAAGGATTTTTTCTTCATTGCGGGTAGATATAATTTTTAATCTTATTGTAAACGAATTTAAATTCCCGTTTTCCAATTTTTTTTATAAAGCTTTCAGTTTCAGCTACTGTATATTCAT
>CAZZCF010000004.1:346-87512 GCA_964652955.1 uncultured Leptospirales bacterium | reverse complement strand
TGCTGAATGAGCATTCTCTTTATGTCTTCAAGTGTTATATTTGCATTCCCCATGGTTTTTCTTTAACCTTTTTTTCCTGACATACTTCTCTTATATCTCAACAGGTATCTGTTCCAGAAGAGAGCTACATGTCTTTCTCATTATGCTGCAAACGTTATGCCTCTATCATTTTAATCAATTCATCCTGTAATAAATCCCCGCACACATATATCGTTTTTCTCTCTATGATAACCTCATGCCATTCCACCAGTTTTCCCATATATATTGATTTTATTTATATTTGGCCGTGTATGTGCTTAGCATAAAATCACATTTATGTAGCAATAAAGTTATACACCCATCAATGTATAAAGCAACAATACATCCTTTTCAAAAATTGTAAACTATTAAAATATCACACCACTTCCCTCCGGGCATATATGTCCAAAATATCCCATCGGAAACATTCATTCCCGTCCCCCGACCCGGAGGCGAAACGGCGGGCCGGGCATTTATGTATTGACCGGCAGCTCCCACGGCGTATCATGCCTGCTGCGCGGTATTGCCTAATGAACGATTCCATGAATAGCTCCGTCGATTTCCTGCCGATGAGCGTGGATGAGATGCGGCGGCTCGGCTGGGACTGTCTCGATCTGCTCCTGGTCACCGGCGACGCCTCCGTCGATCACCCGACCTCCGGGACGGCGCTCCTGGGTCGCTGGCTCGTCGCGCACGGCTTCCGGGTGGGTGTCGTCGCCCAGCCTGACTGGCGGCGGGTGGATGACTTTGCCGCCATGGGAAGGCCCCGCCTCTTCGCGGGCGTGACCGCCGGCTCCCTCGATTCTATGCTCGCACATTACACCGCCTTTCGGAAGAAGCGGAGCGACGATGCGCGAACGCCCGGCGGCAGGGCGGGTGCGCGTCCCAACATGGCGACTATCGTGTACACAAATGTCGTCCGGCATCTCTTTCCCGGCCTGCCGGTCATCATCGGCGGAATCGAAGCGTCGATGAGGCGCGCCACCCATTACGACTTCTGGAAGGACGCCATACGCCGGTCCATTCTGCTCGACAGCAAGGCCGATCTCCTGGTTTACGGCATGGCCGAGCGGGCGCTCCTGGAGGCGGCGAATCGGCTGCGCGAGCGTGAAGGACTAAGGGAGTACGGTGATATCAGGAATCTCCTGCGGGGAATCGAAGGAACCGCCTGGGCGATAGGGGATGGTGATGATATCCCCGCGGGGGTCGCCCCCCTGCGGCTCCCCTCCCATGAGGAGATTCTCGCCGACCGGAAGAAGCTCATGGATGCGACGCTTCTGCTCGAGCGGCAGGCGCTCACCGGCGGGCGGGCGATTCAGCGCTCGGGGAACAGGGTGACGGTGTTCGAGCCGCCGGCAAAGCCGCTCGGCACGGAAGAGATGGACTTCCTCTACTCCCTCCCCTTTGCCCGGCGCGCGCACCCCTCCTACGACAGGCCGATCCCCGAGGTGGCGGTCACGCAGTTCAGCGTGACCTCGCACCGCGGATGCGGCGGCGGCTGCTCCTTCTGCTCGCTCGCCCTTCATCAGGGGCGGCTGATTCAGTCGAGGAGCGGGGATTCAATACTCGCCGAGATTGCATCGTTCGTTTCCCATCCGGACTGGCGGGGAAGCGTTACCGATGTCGGCGGTCCCTCCGCCAACATGTGGCGGGCTGCCTGCGGCGGAGATCCCCGGAAATGCCGGCGGCCGAGCTGCCTGGTTCCCACCCTCTGCCCGCACTTCCGCACCGACCAGTCGGGGCTCGCTGATCTGCTCCGTGCCGCTTCGAGGCTCCCCGGCGTCAGGCATGTGCGGGTTGCAAGCGGCATCCGCCACGACCTGGCGCTTGCCGACGAGAAGTACCTGCGCGCGGTTGTGAGGGAGTTCACCGGCGGCCAGCTCAAGCTCGCGCCTGAGCACAGATCCGATCGGGTGCTCGCGCTCATGCGGAAGCCCCCCTTCGCGCTTTTCGAGCGGTTCCTCTCGTTGTTCGGCCGCTTTTCGAAGGAGGCGGGGAAGGAGCAGTACATTGTCCCCTATCTCATCAGCGCCTTTCCCGGCTGTACCCTGGATGACATGCGCGCCCTTGCCCGCTGGCTGAAGGATCGGAGGTGGAGCCCCCGGCAGGTGCAGTGCTTCATCCCGACCCCCGGCACCATCGCGACCGCCATGTACTGCGCGGGCATCGATGCCGAGGGCAATGGGATCCCCGTCGCGCGAACCGATGCCGAGAGGCTGCGGCAGCACCGCATCCTCGTCGCCGCTTTCGGGAGGAAGCCGGAGAGGAAATAGTGGAGCTGCTGTATCACACTCACTTCGAATGTTTAAAGGCTTGAACGCAGATTGTTGCATTTGTGACTCGTGACAGGTAACGGGCACGAAGTAACACGTGACCTGCAATAGGAAATCACATGATTATTCACTGATAACTGTCAGCTGAACACTCGTCACTTGTCACTAATCACTATTACCTATCTGCGGTTTCATCTTTTTTCAGTATTACCGCATGATCTTCCTCAATCGGGGTGACAGAGGACGCGGAGCCCCGGTATGGCCTCCCGCAGCATCGCAACCCCCTTCTCGGTCACCTTCGTCTCGAAGAGTCCCACGTAGCGGAGATTCGAAAGCGCTTCCAGGTGAACGAGCCCGCTGTCGGTCAGAGCTGCGTCTCGCACCACGAGCTCCTCCAGGTTGACCAGCGGCGCCAGTGAAGCGAGCCCCCTGTCGGTGATGCTGCTGTATCCGATGCTCAGGTAGGTGAGCCGGGTGAATCCCCTGAGATGGACAAGGGCGTCGTCGGTTATCCCCTTCCCCCAGAGCCGCAGCTTTTGAAGATCCGTGCATCCGGCAATACGGCTCAATCCCTCCTTCGTTAATCCCCGTACCAGATTGAGCTCACGGAGATCGGCAAGCTGCCCGATCGGTGCAATTCCCCGGTCGGTAACCGCAGTGCCGTTAATATCGAGCATCTTCAGATTCTTCATCCGGCCGATGTAGTGCATATGCTCATCCCGGAGTTTGGTGCTGGAGAGGTTCAGCTCCTCGAGATATTGAAGGGCGATAAGGTGCGAAAGCCCGCTCCCCGTTATGTCGTTGTCGCAGAGCGAGAGGGCAGTGAGCCGGGGCAACTCTCCGAGATGCTTCAGCCCCTCGTCGGTTATCCTGTTGCTGTCCAGGTAGAGGACCTCTATCTTCTTCAGCGGGGTTAAATTTATCAATTCGTCGTCGGTTATGGTAAAATCAGCAAGATAGAACTTCTTTGTGTTTCGAAGCTCATCGAGGGTGTACATGCGCTCCTTTCTGCTCTGTATCTTCCGATCGACAAACCACTTCAGCGATTGCTTCAGGGTGATAGTTGTCTCGCCGGAAAGGGTCAGTGCAGAGAAGAGGAGAAGAAGCATGAGCACGATAGTTCTCTTCATCGGGATAACCTCCAGAACATAATCTGTTCAACGGCGATTATGCCGCCGCTTTATTGCAAGTAAAATGATCTTCTGATCCGGGGCCGGCCCGGCGGCGTATCGCCGATGCGGTCATCCCCTTCTTCAATCGTGTAAACGCAATCGAAAGGCCCGCTGCCGAAGCGTCCATGTAGCTCTTCTTTAGTTCGGTATGCCGGGCGTGTCGGCAGTACAGGAATAACACAGATTGTTTCTATGCGGCTCTTCGCTGATGCAGTCCCGCCGCAGATGCTGCCACGCAGCTTTTCCGAGCCGATGGCGGCTCGCCCTGACTGCAGCATGCGCAGCCAGGCACCGGTACCGCGGAGGAAAAATCGCTTTTCTTAAAAGATCAGAGAACCTCCTTTTCCATCTTCGCTATCCAGCGCTTCACCATGAAGCTCTCGATCCCGCTCTTCAGGGAAAAGCGGATCCGCTCGTCAACCGGTTCGATGCGATCGTTGCCGATGTCGCTGAGCGGCGGATAGAGCGAACGAAACCGCGCGTAGCCGTTGTCGTACAGAGCGCGGCGCTCCGGATTGGGGGTGAACTCCTTTCCCGTCATCTTTATGGCCCGCTCCACCTCGGCAAAATCCCTGTAGAAACCGAGGCCGACGGCGGCCGTCATCGCGGCGCCGCGCGCGCAGGCATCGAGGGGATCCTCCACCTGCAGCAGCTTTACGCCGGTGATATCGGCCAGGATCTGCAGCCATATCGCGGTCGTCGCCCCCCCGCCGATAACATTGGCTTCCTTCCGGGTGATTCCCGCTTTCTCCACCGCGCTGAATATCCAGCGCAGATGGTAGCCGACCCCCTCGAGAATGGCGCGAATCATGTGCCCCTTCGTGTGATTCAGGGCCAGGCTGACGAAGCCGCCGCGGACATTGTCATCCTCCACCGGCGCCCGCTCGCCCCACATCCAGGGGAGGAAGATCAATCCATCCGAGCCGGGCGGAACTGCATCGGCCAGGCGGTCCATGTACTGGAAGATGGTCAATCCGTCACGGGCAGCCGCTTCCTCGTCTTCTCTGCTCATCAGCTGCTCATGAAACCACTTGAGACATCCCCCGGCATTGTCCATCTCGCCGAGGAGGGCGTTGTTGTTCCTGTCGCAGCAGACGTTGGGCATGAGCCCTTCGGCAAGGAGGTTGAACTCGGGAGTCACGGCGGACACCCATGCCGAGGTGCCGAGATAGAGGTGCATCCGGCCGGGTGATATGGCCCCCGAACCGACGATGGCACTGGGCGCATCGCCGCCGCCGCCCACCACCGGGATGCCCTCCTTCAGCCCCAGCTCGGCGGCGGCCTCGGGGGTCAGTCTCCCCACGATATCCGTCGAGGGGATGGCCTTCGGCAGCTTCTCCAGCGGCAGCTCAATGGCCTTGAGTATATCCTTCCACCATATCTTCGCCCACGGGTTGAAATAGGTCGTCGCCGACGACAGGGTGTAGTCGGTGGCGTAGACACCGGTCATCCTGAACTGGAGATAATCCTTGCAATCAAGTATCTTATGGGTTTTTGCGAAGATGTCGGGCTTGTTGCGCACCAGCCAGTAGACCTTGGCGCTGGGCGCCTTCCCCCCGATAAAGGGCATTCCCGTCTTTTTGCGGAGAATCGCCGCCTCCTCCTCGGCCCGCGAATCGAGCCAGATCATCGCGCGGTGAAGCGGCTTCCCGTCGCGGTCAACGGGCAGCGTCCCGACCATCTGTGCGCTCATGCTCATGCCGGCAATCTGCGCGGGGTTCACGGCCGCTTTTTCCATCATCTCGTGCGTGGTCTCCACGATCGCCTTCCACCAGTCCTCCGGGTCCTGCTCGGCGCCCCCGTCGGAGCTGTAGTGAACCTCATAGCGCCGCTCGGCCGCCGCAATAATACTGCCGGTGATATCGGTCAGCGCGGCCTTGGTCCCGCTGGTGCCGAGATCGTGAGCGATAATATACGATTCTGCCATACCATACCTCCCATCAAGCGTTCAGGAAACAGTATACATCGTCCCGCGCTCATGTCTATACAAAATTGATCTGGTGCAGCGAAGCCGCCGTCAGCGTGCACACAATAAAAAACCCCACCGGATATGATCCGGCGGGGTTTCTTCTGATTCTGAATCAACACAACTTCTTAAAAAATATAGGAGACTGACAGGCTGCCGAACTGCACGTCACCCGAGCCGTCGTAGAGATAGTACTCCGCCTCGTTGTAGTAGAGGTAGGTGTACTCGGCGCTCACGGCGAAGTGCGCGCCTATCTTGTACGACGCACCGACGGTCAGATCGAGGCTTTTCATCTCGATGTCGGAGTAGTCGTTGACCTCGGAGAGATCATACTCGTAATTTCTCGTGAAATCATTGGTGTCTTTTAAAATCAAGTCATCCGCCGTGGGTCCGCCCAGCTCAATCTCCTCCATCCCTGCCTTCGACTGATTGTACGCCGCCGTCAGGAAAACCTTGAACGCTTCGCTAACCAGGTAATTTACGGTTGCGATTGCGGTGTGCGTTTCGGTGATGTAGTCAACTTTACCAATTTTCGACCCATACTGGGTTGAGCTGCATACGCCACCTCATCCATCAAAGACCGGCACCACCACCAGCGCTCCGGTCTTATCGTACGAATAGGCATAGGTCGCATTCAGATGCAGTTTCTCCAGGGGAGCGTACCATAAGCTCGCGGAGGGCATATGCGAATAGCTCTCCCAGTCCTGTGAATCACCGTTCTCCCGCGTGATGTACCGGTAGAAGGCGCTGAAGGAGAGATTGTCCAGTATCGGAACCTTGACATCGGCCCGCGCTTCGTGGCTCTCCTTCGGCTGATTGGTCAGCATTGTGTTCCGCATATTATGGAGCTGCCAGTACTTGGTGCTTGCGGGTATGGTCTGATCGTCCACATAGGCCGCCATGATATTCGAATAGGGGGTATCGATCTCCTTGTACGTATAGGTCAGATCCGCCCTCGCCGGCTTCTTGCCGATCAGCTTGAAGCGGGTCATGATGCCCCCCTTGTAGATATCCTCCTTCGATTCCTCGGGAATCGCCTGATACTCGACATCATCCATGGTCGTCGTCGAGAGCTCGCGGAAGTAGTTCTCCCGCTCCAGCTCCTTCCGGGTATAGCCGGCCCGCAGGCTCAGCCCCTTAGTAACGGTGTACTTAGCGTCGCCGCCGTATTCGTACTGCTCCCGGTTCATGGATGACTTCCTGGTGAAGGCCGGATCGAAATTCCAATCGAACCCCTCATCATCGATGTCAAGATAGACATCGTTGTTCTCCATCTTGAGCCACCTGAAGGTAAAATTGAGGAGAAGATTGGGAATTATCGAGGTCGATAATCGTGAAAAGACGCTCTTCTGTATATACCTGAGCTCGGTATCCTTGAGAAGCGCATCGAAATCATCCCTGTACTTCTTGCTCTTCACCTCCGAGTAATTGCCGCTCACGAAGATCCCCGTTCTGAGCCTGTTCAGGTACAGATTGACGTTGGCCGTGTGCGAATCCATCTTCGAATCGGGATCCTTGTCGTATTCGAGCCGTTCGTCATCGTAGATAACCCGGTTGTCCATAGGCGTGTTGTCACCAGGATTGACCGCGTCATCGTAGTAGTTCTCCGGCGCGTCCGAGTCATCGCTGTACTGCCGGCGCAGATACTCGTAATGCGCCGAGATCTTCATGGCCTCGTTGGAATACTCCAGGTCGATGCCGGGATTGTAATCCGTGGTGGCCTCGTCGACCTTCCTGGTCCTCCCGACGATATGGCAGGAGGAGCACTTGCTCATCGCGAGCGACTGCCGCTCGCCCTTCCGCATCTCTCTCCTGAAATAGAAGAAGGTCTTCAGATCGAAGGGAACCTTCGGAATGCGGATGGTGGTCTTGCTGTTAATCTCGGAGCGTACTATGCCGTACTCCTTGTCGGCGTAGTCCCTGTCGGTATAGGTCACAAAGGGCGGGAATCGAGTGACCCCGTCGGTTGTGGCCGCACCGTACAGATTGGTCAACGGATCGTGATCGAGCCAGTGAGTGAACCGGTTGTAGCTGATCTCCTGAGTGATGTACCGGTTCAGGTCGATGAGACCCTCGTAATCCTGATCGTCGGTATCGTATATGGTGCCCTCGCCCTGAAAGTAGATGCCGTCGTACGATCCGCCCTTGAGAAGGAAATTGAATTCGGGGCGAAATCCCTCGAACATCGACTCGTACTCACCGATCTTCACATTGGTTTTATCGCCGTTCAGATCGGTGTAGTGCCCGCCAACCGTCGCCTCTATCTCCATATCCTCGGCATGAGCAGAGGATATCGTGAAGAGAAGAGAAGCTATTGCCAGTATAAACGCTATTCTCTTTACCATGTAATCCTCCCTATCTCGTTAATGCCTTTCCTCTGCCGGGTATACCCTGCGACGGCAGATCGGATCCGTGAATCTTGGTGTGGCACTGCGTACACTTGGTCGCAAAAGCCTTCTTGAATCCGTGCTGCGGAAAGTTGCCGTGCAGCACAGGATTTTCGTTGGCTGAGTCCTCAAAATATTGCTGATGCAATGGATTTGAAAAATCACCCGCAACGCTCTGCTTGCCCACATGGAAGTGGAACGAATGACACTGCAGGCACAGAAAGGGCTCGTTCTGCTTAAGAAGATTGTTCGCCACACTGCCGTGCGGCTCGTGGCAGATATTGCAGTCCTCGACAACCGGTGAGTGCTCGTAGATGAAGGGACCCTGATACTTCGCGTGGCACTTGATGCAGACCTCGTTCGACCGCGCGTTGGCCTGCAGGCCCCTGACCGGTGAGCCGTGAACGTTGTGGCAGTCGCTGCAGTTCATCCTCTTCCGTCCCGTCCGCTCCGCTTCAAATATCGGGTGATGCGACGGGTAGAGCGTTTTCGCCCGTATGTCCTTGTGACAGGTAAAACACAAGGTGGGCTCGTTCTTCGCCAGGAGGTGTTTCCCTTCCGGCTTGTGAATCTTGTGGCAGTCGGAACAACCCGTCTCGTTCAGGGGATGCTCGCTCGTTCGCCAGTAGGGCTTGTTATGACACTGCAGGCAGACCTCAGACTTCTCGGCCGGTGTCAACTGTGACTGCCGCAGAATCTTCGACGTATCACCATCGGCTGCGTGCAGGCTTCCGGGACCGTGACACGACTCACAGCCCTTTCTCTTCCCGACCGCCTCAAATTTGGCAAGACGGCCGTGTATTGATTTCTTGAATTCAGCACTGTGTTCTTCGTGGCAATCCTTGCAGGCGGCATCTCCCACGTAATTCGCTCCCTCTATTTTCGGGATTGTAGCCCGTATCAATCCCTGGGAGCAGTGGTAGAGGCCGAAAACCAGCAGGATCAAGCCAGATGAGAATAAAACATTTACAACCGTTCTTCTTCTCATGCCTCCTCCTTGACAGTGTTTTTAATGTGCATCAAAAAATAAGCGCTTCTCCTCGATAATACACTCACAAAATCATTTTTTTAGCCAAACATACCCCCTGCCGGTGCGGGGACAGGCTATACCTTCATACGAGAGGAGAAAATGTTAATGATCGATTATTGCTGAAACATGCGGTATTAACAACTATAAGACTACCTGCATTTTGTCAACCATAATCCAGCGATTTTTTATACGCTTATCCGCTCAATAAACAATATGCCTGTTCCCGTACAGTACACCCCCTCCCCGGTTACGGATTCTCATAGCTGAGTATACCATTCATGAACACTACTCGTTCTATCCCATTGTTATAAAATACCGACACCATCTCTTGCCACGGCATTTGATTCGACCGGGTGCCGTGTCATTGCGGGGAGTGCTCATGACGCAGTGACCGAAGGGAACAGCCGTGCACGCCCCTGACGCACTCTCTGCCCTTGAGGTGTTGATTTTCAACATAATGGCTTTATTATAATAAAAGTGACAATAAACAGGATGTGTCCATATTTTAAATATTACTTCTTCACCGTAAAACTCAGTTGCACAATGGAAGGAATAAAAACGGCATGTGGTATTGAGTAACCGCAAAGGCGCCATACTTTATTGCACCGATTAACAATCTGCATAATCGGTTAACCCTATGATTCCATAATTTTCTTCTTGATATGTAACACGCGGTACCATTGGATCGGGTCAGTGAACATCTTTTATACGACCGGTATCGCAACCACATCATCTTTTTAAAGGAAGTGCCGATGAAGTTCAAAGAGAAGAAGCCGCTCTACCGGCTCAAAGAGATTGCTGCAATCCTCCGCGGCGAGGGGGGGTGCGCCTGGGACCGGGCGCAGACCGATATGAGCCTGCGGCCGTACCTCATCGAAGAGGCCTATGAGGCATACGAATCGATAGGCGGCGATCCGGAGCATCTGAAGGAGGAGCTGGGCGACCTCCTCTATCAGGTTTACGCTCACGCGCAGCTCGCTGAAGAGAAAAATCAGTTCGCCATCGACGACGTCGCCCGGGCCATCGTCGACAAGCTGATCAGGCGCCATCCGCACGTCTTCGGCGACGAAAAGCTCGAAGACAAGGAAGCGGTCATCGCGAAATGGGAGCGCATAAAGAAGAAGGAGAAATCGGATAGAAAATCGATACTGGAGGGGGTTCCCCTGCACCTCCCCGCGCTGCTGAAAGCATACCGGGTGCAGCAGAAGGTCTCCCTGATCGGATTCGACTGGAACAGGATTGCCGATGTCTTCACCAAGCTCGATGAGGAGATGGAAGAGTTCAGGGAGTCGATCTCCCGGCAGAACAGGGACAATATCGAGGAGGAGATCGGCGATATACTCTTCACCATCGCCAACATCGCGCGATTTCTGGAGATCAACCCCGAGGAAGCCCTCTCGCTGACAGTCAAGAAGTTCATTCGCCGGTTCCAGTTCATCGAGGAGCAGGTCGCGAAGATGGGGAAAGAGATCGAAGATTGCAGCCTCGAGGAGCTCGATACAATCTGGGAGCAGTCGAAGAAGTCCTGAACGGGATCCTTCACGCAGAACGGATGACCCGCCCCGATTTCTTCCCGAGATATTTTCCCTCCGAGACCACCACCTCGCCGTTCATCAGAACCTTTTCGATTCCCCGCGGCCGCTGTGCCGTTTCACGGCGGGTGGTCGTGTCGGCGATGCTGTCCGGATCGAATATCACGAGATCGGCAAAATTCCCCGGCTTGATCTCTCCCCGCTCGGGAATGCCGAACCAGCGGGCGGTCCTGCCGCTCATCTTGCCGATCGCCTCTTCGAGAGACATGATCTTCTTCTCCCTGACAAATCGACCGAGAATGCGCGGAAAGGCACCGTAAGAGGCGGGGTTCGGGATACCGCTCGTTTTGAAGATGGTATCGGTCTCGAAAAGGCAGCACTCATGAGCCATCAGGCGATCGAGCACCCATTCGTTCTCATCGTTGCCGCTGTACCCGTAGGTGAGCTGCAGCGCTTTCCCGTCGCTCTCCCGGATGAGCTGCAACATGGCATCCATGGGATCGATATTCAGCCGCTCGCCGATCTCAACCATGTTCATCCCCTCGTACTGTTCTCCGCCGGGATACGCCGCCTGCATGAGCTGAATATCGGACAGGTCGAATCCGAGGAGCCGCGCGGCCATTCTGAGCTCGAATTTCATTCTCCTGATCGCCTTCGGATTGTCGAGGTTCGATGATAAATCCTCCTGAAACCAGAGCGGGAGAAAAACGTTCAGATAGCTGTTCCCGCAGAAATGCGGATAGATATCCCACAGAACCGCAAGCCCCCGCTCTCTTGCCCGCTCAACCATACGGACCGCCTTCTCAACCGTTCCCCAGCTCTTTCTTCCCACGAAGATGAAGTGCGATATCTGAAGCTTCACGCCCGTCTCAAGTCCGATGGTCAGCATCTCCTCGAGCGCCCGGAGATTGTGCGGCCGTCCGAAGAAGGGGATATTGGGATACGATGTCGAATAACGCGAGAGCGCCCGCATATGCACCGTCAGGATTTTCCCCTGTTTGGCTGTTGTTGCGGCCAGGATTGCGAGATCCTCCTTCGTATAATACATGCCGGGAGGATACATCAGGCCCAGGGAGAGGCCGAAGGCGCCCCCCGCAAGCGCTTCCCCCGCTACCGTCGAAACGCGGCCGAGCTCTTCGGGGGAGGGACGTTTCGCCGTCTCGCGGAGCGCCGTCAGGTGCACGGTGCCGTGCCCGACGAGCTGCACGTTATTGAAGAGGAGACCGCCGTTCGATTCCAGAACGTCCAGGAACTCATTCATGCCCCCCCAGGTATAGGAGAGGGGACGCTCGAGGCAGAACTCGGCGAAGCTGTTCACCAGATCGTCTTCGCCCCGCCTCACCGGTGCCGGCGAATACCCGCAGTTGCCCGAAACGAGGGTCGTGATGCCCTGCTCGAGCATCGGCGAGAGAAACTCATGATCCGGCAGGGGGAGCACCCAGTCGAAATGGTTATGCGCGTCGATGAAACCCGGTGCGACGGCAAATCCCCCGGCATCGATAGCGCTCGCATATTCCCTGCCGAGAAGGGCGTCGCCCTCGGGCGTGTTCGCTCGAACCACAGATTCTATCCGATCCCCGGAGAGGGAGAGATGCCCCCTGAAAGGCGCCTGCCCCGTTCCGTCAACAATCATCCCGTTCTTGATTATCATATCCATCTTATATAGTTCCCCCTTTCTTAAAATCGCCTTTCACCACTTCAGGGTAACCTTCCCTCGTACATATCGAAAAAATCCGATCGCTCCGCTCGATGACGCGAGTTTACCCCACGCCACCGGGATAGCCGATGCCGCGCCGATACCCGATGTCTCGCGGAGCAGTACCTATACCTCGTAGAGAAGCTCGAAAGCTCCCACCAGCATATCAACTACCATCTGATTACCCTCGGCCGTGCCGGAGATACCGTAGAGGGCGCTCGACGCTGCCGGGGTCCCCGCTTTCGACTTCGCATACGCGACCCCTTCCGTGAGATCCGCTTTCAGCCGATCGGCAATATCGGGAACCAGGGTCTGCGGCATGGTCACGCAGAAGTGCAGCGCCGGCGGGAGCTGCAGGGTGTTGAAACGCCAGCCCCGCTCTTTCATGAAATCATTGACATGAAATATATCAATCTCATCGGAGAGAAAGCTCACCACAAAGGTCGGGTCGCCGATGACTTTCAGCTCGGGTATCTCCTCAACCCCCTTCCGCATTGCCACCGCAACTTTCATGATTGCTTCCGCCGCCCTGAGGTATCCCTCCTGGCCGAGGTATACCATGGCAGCCCAGGTGGACGCCGTCAGTCCGCCCGAGCGGCTCCCCGCCATCGTCGGGGAAGCGTAGAGCCCTCCCTGCCAGTCGGGCACCTGAAAGAACTGGTAGCGCCGCAGCTTCTTGTTTCGATAGAGAACAACCGAGGTTCCCTTCAGGCCGAACCCGAACTTATGGGTATCCGAGGACATCGAGGTCAGTCCCGGCAACCGGAAGTCGAAGGTCGGAACGGTATAGCCGAGCTTCTCTATCCAGGGGAGTATGAATCCGCCGAGGCATCCGTCGACGTGAAAGCCGACGCCGTGCTCAAGCGCAATATCCGATAGATCGGAGAGGGGATCGATCAGGCCGTAGGGATAGTTGCCGGCGCTGCCGACAATCGCGACCGTGTTCTTGTTGATGAGCGATCGCACCGCATCGACATCGACCAGGTAATCGGGCTCCCGCACCGGCGCTTCGACAATTGTGATCCCGAAGTATTCCCCTGCTTTTCGAAAAGCCGGGTGCCCCGTCTTCGGCAGGATGACCTCCGGCTCGGTTATCCCCTTCTCCTCGCGGCCCTGATCGCGATAGACCCTCATGGCCGTCATGATACTCTCGCTGCCGCCGCTGGTTCCCGTTCCGCAGACCTCATCCTCCGGATTGTGCGCCTTCACCGCATCCGCGTTGAGCATGCGAGCGGTCATGGAGACGATCTCGCTCTCGAATTTCGACATGCTCGGGCAGAGGTCTATCTGCAGCGTATTGACATGAGAGAAGAGAGAGAAGACCTTATTGAGAAAGGCACGATGCTCATCTCCGGCGTGATAGTAGGTGCCGGAGATCTTGCCAGATTTCCATCGCGCATCCTCCTCCTCTGCCATGGTTACGAGCTCCGAAAAAATATCATCCCGGTCCCTCCCCTCCTCCGGAATGGCTTGATAGCTCTTGAAGCGCTTCCGGTACGGTTTTAAAGAGTCAAGCAGTTCATTATCATTCGACATTCCCTTTTCCTCCTGATCGATATTTCCCGGTCGCAGCGAGGCCGTCGCACCATTCGACGAGTTCCTCATGCCGTGACCGCTGTCTGCAATGGTGATTCCCGCCCTTGCGTATTTTCAGATCGTCGGACCGGCTATCCGTTCAGGCTCGCAAACACCTTCTTGCTCCCCCTGTACAGATCGCGAAACTGTCCGAACATCTTGTCATAGACGGGCCGGTTCGCGTCGTCCGGCTCGTACACCTTTTTTATCCTGACGAGATCCGGCAGCTCCTCGAGGGTGCGGTATCCCAGCTTATAAAACGCGAACAGGGCGCTTCCCCGCGCGGCGGTATGCGTCGGCTCGGCAATCTGATAGATCGAGACACGCAGAACATCGGCAAGGATCTGCGACCACAGATCGGAGAGGGCGCCGCCGCCGGCAAAGCGTAAATGGTCGAATTTTCGTCCGATAAACTTCTCAGCCGGTTTGAGCGTCCACCTGCCGTTATAGGCGATCCCCTCCATGAGAGAGCGTGCCAGATGACCCCTCGACGTATTCACAGAGAGATTGAAAAAGGCGCCCCGGGCATGGGGATTCTCCTCCGGCACTATCAGCCCGTTCAGCCAGGGGAGAAAGAGCACATTCCCGCTCCCTGCCGGAACCTCTTTCGCGATTTCATTGACTCGATCGAAAACATCATCCGGCAGCGATCCCGTTTCCAGATAATCATCACAGTAGATGATGTTGTGCAGAAAAAACTCCAGCACCCGTCCGCCCAGCCCCTGCTCGCCGAAGAAGAGATGCTTCGAGGTGAAGGGGCTCGGCAGCGTCGCTAGCATGTGAACGACATCGGTCTTCTTGAAGGGAACATGGGCGGTCATGCAGACCGTGGTGCCGATATACATCAGCGGATCGCCGTCCTGCACCGCTCCGCCGCCGATTGCCGAAGCGCTGGTATCGTTCATGCCGGCAATGACTTTCGTTGAGGGAGAGAGACCCAGCTCATCGGCAACCGACTGCTGCAGCGTCCCGATCACGCTTCCGTTCTCTACCAGGTCCGGAAATTTCTCCCGATCCTCGTCGAGGCCGAGTGTTTTCAGCAGGCCCGAGTGGTATTTCAGATTCCCCCAGATGCGATTGTCTATCGCCGGGACGGTTACCATGGTATGCTGGGTGCCGGTGCACTTCCCGGTGAGCCGAAAGGTCAGATAATCCATCGGCTCGAGAAACTTGTAGGTCTTCTTGAAAATATCGGGCCGCTCATTCTTGATATAGAGGATATGGCCGGTCGCATCGATGCCGGTGTTGGTCAGGGGAATTCCCGCAATTCTGAGCCACTTTATAATCTTGAAAAGGTCATAGCCCTGAACGCTGGGGAAGCCCTTGATAATCTCCCGGTTGTACTTCCCCCCGCGCGTATCCATCCAGCTAATACCGTTCATCAGCGGCTCACCGTGCTCATCAACCGGCACAATGACGAAATACTGCGAATCGCAACTGACCGCAACGATTTTCTCCGGCGGGACACCCGATTCCCTGATTGCCTTCTTCGCCGCCCGCATGGCGCCGTTCCACCACTCCCGGGCATCCTGCTCCGCTCCCCCGTTGGGCAGCAGTTGAATCTCAACCCGCTCGGCTCCGCTGCCCATCACCTCTCCCGTGTCAGCTATCACGGCAGCCTTCGGCCCGCCGCTTCCCAGATCGATTGAAAGGACATATACCGTTGATGATTTCTCCTGCATGCCTCCCCTCCTATTTCCTTTTCCATCCCCGCGGATTCTTAACAAACTCCTTCTCAAAGCGTATCATCGTATCATGCAGCTTTTCCGCCACCCCGGGATACTTCTTTATGACATTATAGCTTTCGGCAGGGTCTGTTCTCATATTATAGAGAACCGGCCAGGTCGCCATCGTCGGTACCGTTACATCCGAACCCTCCGGCTTGTAATCACGCCCTCCGGCAACCATACCGATAAAGTGATTGGGTTTGTCCATGGGGAGCGGCCAGGTGTAGGTATTGATATATCGAAAGTACTTCCACTGACCCGAACGCACCCCCTCGAGCTCATCGTGATGAAAGAAGTAGAGGGCATTGTGAGGAGATTTCTTCTCCTTCCCCGAGAGAATACCCCAGATATTCCTGCCGTCGATGATACGGTCCTCCGGCATGGAAAGCCCGGCAAGGTGCAACAGGGTGGGGAAGAAATCGATGCCCATGGACGGCTCAGAACAGACCTTCCCGGCGGGAATTCTCCCGGGCCACCGGGCAATGAGAGGAACACGGTAGCCTCCTTCGAAGCTCTGTCCCTTTCGGCCCCGCAGGCACCCGGAGCTCCCGTCATACCAGGGACCGTTGTCGCTGGTAAAGAGGACAATGGTATTCCGATCGAGGCCGTTCCTCTTCAGGCACTTCAGTATCTCGCCGACGCTCCAGTCCACCTCCTGCACGGTATCGCCGTGCCGGCCCCCTTCGGAGCTGTCCACGAACCGCTTCGACGGGAAGCAGGGGAGATGCGGATCCTTGTGTGAGAGATAGAGAAAAAATGGCGTATCCCCGGATTGTTCAATAAATCCAACGGCCTCCTCGGTCAGGAGACCGGTGTATTTGGCCTGATCGATGCCGATATCCTTGAGCAGCTCGGTCTCGTTGCGCCAGAAGGCAACCGGGAAGTCATCGTTGGCGCCGTTGAACCCGATAAAGTAATCGAAGCCGTGCTTTCGGGGAAGATATCGGCTGTCGGTCACGAAATCGCCGAGATGCCATTTGCCGATACAGGCAGACCGGTATCCGGCAATCTTCAGCGCTTCGGCAATGGTTATCTCCGAGAGGGGGAGCCCCTTCGCAATGCTCCTCGCCCCCCGGGTATCGGTGCCGCCGAAATCGCCCATTATGAGCCCGAGCTTCACCATGAGCTTTCTCATGAAGGTGTCGGTGCCCGACTGAATCGGCCAGGTCACGCCGGTACGATGGGGGTATCTTCCGGTGAGAAGCCCGGCCCGTGACGGGGAACAGAGTGCATTTGCTGCATAGAAATCGGTGAAGCGCATCCCCTCCCGTGCCAGCCGATCGATGACGGGCGTGCGAATTGCCCTGCTCCCGTAGCAGCTGAGATCGCCGTAGCCCATGTCATCGGTGAGTATCAGCACGATATTGGGCTTCTCTCCTCTGAATCCCTTTCGCTGTTTGATAATCTGCTCAACGGGCAATCGGTCCCTTTCCGGATCAACATAGGTGTCCGCCGGAAAGTCAAATTTCACATCATCCTTTTCATTTGAGCAGAGGAGTGAGCTGACACCGGCAAGTCCCGCGGCCGCAATCGCGCTCATTCGCAGCAATGATCTCCGGGTAAGCGGTTTTTCACTCATAGAGAACCTCCTTCGCGTGCGCAGGTGAAGTGCCGGGATGCAAAGCGGTCTTGAGAAACGCATCCACCGGTTACACAGATGAGAAATGGTATCTGACCTGCTTACTACAAGAGCAGTATCATATATGAAAACGGAGTTAGATTATGGCAGGACTTCGCGGATAAGTCTATAAAAAAATTTCACCTCTGCGTAATCTTCGGTCGTCTACCTCTTCACGGATTTTTTACGATGCGCTCATACAACTCGCCATTCTTACCCCTTACTCTCCCTGAGCACCCCTCTGATATCGTTGTACAGCACCTCCATATCCTCACGCGCGAGCGATCCGCCGCCATACTTGCAGCGGTACAGCTTCTCCTTGATATCGGCAAGTCGCGCTGCCGGTTCGCCTCTCCGTTCGAGTATGTTAATCACGCTCTCGCACTCCTTGAGAAAGAGATCATACCGACCGCTTCTGAGGGCGCGGACCATAGCGGATGGGTAGGGTATCTCCTCACGCTCCTCTGAGTGTTTCCGATCCTCCGGTGCGGGCGCCTCAGCCATGGCGAATTTCCGCCGCTCCCAGAGAATCACGCTTATCACAATAAGGCCAACCCCGGCTATCAGCATAACCGCCAGCACCGGATTGAAGGCAAACCTTTCCGGTTTCTCATCAACTGCCTCGTTCGCCTGATGTTTCCGTGTATCACCGACCGCACGCAGCTCGATATGCTCTGATCGGATCACCTCGAAGCGGGATGTTTCAGGATTGAAAAAATCGAAGGTAACCCTCCCCAGGCTGATGGCTCCGTTCTGTTCGGGAATAACGGTAAAGATGAATTCTTTCTCCCCGGCCAGGGTATCCCCTTCAACCTGCAGGGATTCCCTCCCCTCCTCGCTGATAATACTCGCGGGTGCTCTCTCCTCATCGAAAGTGGGTTTCGAGAGCGAGATGAGGTTGCCCCGACCCCGTACGGTTACCCTGATTATCCGCTCATCGAAAATCTGAACCGGTTCTCTGTCGTATGACACATCGAGGGTAAAAGCTCCGACATTTCCATGAAATTCCGCGGGTTTCTCCCGCCCCGGCAGCGGGAGCACCTCCACTGTTTTGGTGTCAAAATCAATTTTTCGTCGCTGAGGGAACTGAAACGAAAAGAAACGACCGCGGGTTTCGACGGAGGCGACGATGGTACCGCCACCGACAGCATGTGTCCCCGCTTCTGTTGGTATCAACACAAAGGTCGCGACATGCGTTTTTATAAAATCTCCATCACCGTCAAAATCGTCTTCAATCTTCTCATCAAAGCTCTTCTTGATAAAGCCCCGCACCTCGGGAAGGCGCTCAAAAAGCGGCTGCTCGTTCAGCCGAACTCCCCCGCTGAGGAGAAAATAACGCAGGATAACCGGCTCGCCGACAAACACCCGCTCTCGTGAAACCGAAAGGACGGGACGTAATCGACTTCCGGAACGGATTCTTCCCTGACCTCTCTTCACGATCAGCGACACTTTTTGGGACTGTACCCGACCTTCACCGGTCTTAATGGGTATCGGCGGAATCACAAACTTCCCGCTCCTCTCGGGCACAACGGAAAAGGAGAGAACGACCCCCTCTGAGCGATGTGCTTCCCAGTTGATAATCCGCATACTGCTGAAGTGCTGGGAACCGCGAAAGGAGATCTTCAGTCCGGTCACCCGGGGTATTCTGATCGGCTCGGCGCGCTCAACATCCTCTATCGTTATCCGCAGCAGAGCGTGTTCTCCCGGCGTGAGCATTCCCGGCGAGAGTTTTGTTTCCACCTCATCGGAAAAAGCATTCGAGGAGATGAGCATCAGAAGGGTGAAGAGAACTCCCCTACCAATCCTTTTCAAGGGCCCTGCGACCATCTTGCTCCCCCTGCTGTCTCCGAACCGGTTTATGCTTCATGGACTCCAGAATATTTCTGATCTGCTCCCTGCTCATCTTCCCTTCCTTCTGTTCGCTCGTTCCCGCATCAGTTCGCTTATCCCCGCTCTGTTCGGTATCACGTTTCTGATCTCCACGCTTCCCATCATCGCCCTTTCTGTTCCCCTTCCCCTTCTCGCCATCCTCCCCGTCCCGGGTCTCTTCAGGCTTCTGCTCCTCCATCTTCATGAGATACTCGAGATTTTTCTTGGCAGGCTCGTACCGGGGATCGATCTTGAGAGCACTTATATAGGAGTCGATGGCATCACGATACCGACCCATTCGCATATAGGTATTCCCCAGATTGAAGAGTGCCTTCTTCTGAACTGCGGGATCACCGGTGCGGAGCGCCTCATTGAAGCGGGTAATGGCATCCTCGTATTCACCCTGCATATACTCCGCATCACCCTCATTGAACCGCAGCTTCCACCGCTCATTATCGCCGGGAGCGTATTGCCGGGCATCTCTATAGTGCTTTCGCGCCTCTTCATATCGCTTCTCACGGAATCGCTCATTCCCCTTCGATACCGCATCGTGATACGGGTCGAGCCAGGCGAGCGCGCCGATGATGATAAGGAGGGGAAGCGCTCGGCATATCCGCTTCGACAGCGGGAAAAGGCCGCGACGGCAGGAACACCTTCCCGGAATCATTCTCTCACCTCCCGTCGCTCTGCAAGAAGTATCTCGCCGATGAGGATAACAATCAGCAGCAGAGCTAAGATCTGATACTGCTCCTTCCGCTCCCGCACGACCCGTTTCCCGTATTCATTCTTCGTCAGTGTCGAGAGATCGGCGAGAATCCGATAGACCCCTGAGAGGTTGTCGGTGATATCCACGTAAAAGCCTCCCGTCACCCGGGCGATCTCCCTGAGCAGACCTGACTCCTTTCGGGTGCGGACGAGATGTCCGGACATATCCCGGAGGTACTCCGTTCCCGATGAGGCATCCTGAAGGGGGATCGGCTCACCGCGGTTTCGTCCGATACCGACGGTATATATCGTAACATCGAGATCGCTGAATTGCCGCGCGGCAGTGATTGCCTTTCCCTCATGATCCTCCCCGTCGGTGATGACGACGAGCACTCTCGACGTCATGCGCCTCTTGGCAAAAACCCGCCGTGCCGTTTCAAGGGCCCTCCCGATATCCGTCCCCTGTACCCGTACCGAATCGTGCCCTATCGAATCGAGAAACATCATAAAGGCGCCGATATCGTCGGTAAGCGGACACTGCAGGAATGCATCACCCGCGAAGAGTATCAATCCGATTCTATCACCCTGCAGGGAATCGGCAATCAGCTTTACCGTATCGCGGGCGCGCTTCAGGCGGCTCGGTGAAACATCCTGAGCGCTCATGCTCCGGCTGACATCCAGGGCAATAAGCACGTCAACTCCCTCCCGGTTAACCTCCCTGATACGTTCTCCCCACTGTGGGCGAAGGAGGATACTGCCGGCGATTATCACCGAGACGATTATCAGAACATCCTTTACGGCGCGAACTGCCGGCCGACTCCTGAGCATCACGAGCTTCTGCTCAGGCGTAAAGAGCCGCGAGAGTATACGCCGTCGCCACAGCAGGTAGATGCCGTACAGTATCAGCAGAATGCCCACGATGAGGGCAACATAAAGGCCGTATTTCATATTGCCGAAGGTTATCATGTCAGGGCACCTTCCGGTAGAAAACCGATCGGAGGAAAACCTCACAGAAAAAGATGGAGAGGGCGAGTACCATGACAAACTGAAATCGGTCGAAGAACTCCCGATAAACACGCACCGTCATCTCGCTTCGCTCGAGCCGATCAATATCCTCAATCTTCTCCCACAGCACGCCGCTGGACTGAGCACGATAAAACCGCCCTCCGGTAATCGTAGCTATCTCCTGCAATCCTGACTCATCGAAGTGATTGGTGAGATATCGCTTCCCAAAAATTATTCCCCCTCTCGATGGGTAGGAGACCCTCCCCTCTTTGCCGATACCAACCGTATAAACCCGGATTCCTAAATCAGCGGAAGCGCGTGCGGCCGTTTCCGGATCAATACTGCCGCGATTGTTCATGCCATCGGTGAGGAGCAGAACGATCCTGCTCTTCGTCTTCCGATCCATCATTCGAGAAGCCGCCAGGGCAATCGCATCGCCGATAGCCGTTCCATCCTCCGCAACGGTATCGAAGCCCACCTCATCGACAATGGCGGTTATCATCTGATGCTCGATGGTGAGGGGACACTGCAGGTACGCATCTCCGGAAAAAACAACCAGACCGATGCGATCCGACAGTCGCCTCCCGATAAAGTCCTTGATGACCTTTTTTGCCACCTCGAGCCGATTCTTCGGGATAAAGTCCTCACCCATCATCGAGTCCGATACATCGAGGGCGATCATAATGTCGATACCGTGATGCTTGACGCTGCTGATATCAACACCCCTCCCCGGCCTCGCGAGCCCGATGATGAGAAGCAGAATAGTCAGAAATCTCAGGAGGGACAGATAGCGGTAGGTGAGCGCACGCACCGAGCGCCTCCTTGTGAGAATCCGCTCAGAGGAGATGGCGAGAGCCGATTCAGAGCGATATCGCCTCCTCCCGTAGTAATAGGCAACAGCCGCCGCGAAGGGAATGAGAAGGAGGAGATACTCCGGATTTCTGAATTCAAACCCGAACATGTGTAACACCCTCCCGTTGATCATCCCGTTTCAGGGATGATAGTTCCTTCGCGAGCTCCTTCGTTTTCGCACAATTGGCAAAGAGCGTTTCCGGCATCGGAACGAACTCGGCAAACTTGATGAGATCCCACAGCTCAAGGAGGCTCTGAAGCGTGCGGTGCTTCCCGAACGGTGTTTCGCCAATACGCTTTCTGAGCGATTGGATAATCTCACCCACGGTCATCTCCAGCGCATCAAAGCCGAACTGCGCGGTGAGAAAGACACGAAAGTGAGACGAGAGGCACACAGCAAATTCCTCATATCGTCCGGACTCGATGAGTCGACGCTTCTCCAGTAAGGCAATCTCATCGAGGAAGATCTCAATCGGCGGTGGAGGAGAAGGTTCTTCAACCCTCCTCTCACGCCGTCTTATACGGTGAACGATAAAGAGGATGAACGCAACAAGCGCAAGAATTCCCAGTATCAGGAGAAGGAGCCGGCAGTAGTTCCCCCTCAGTTCGAGCGGCGGCTCGATCTCCTGATACTCCCCCTTCACATTCACGCCTTTGACCGTAATCTCCGGGAGGCGGTATCCGATGCGATCCGCTCCTTCAACGATCCCGACCGCGGGGAGCTGATAGGTCCCCGGCCGATAATAGACGAGTTTCACCGTTACCGTTACGCTCGGATCAGCGCCACGCTTTACATCACGACGGGACGAACGGATTATGTAGAGCGGCAGGAGTGATGATATCCGGGAGTCCTTCTTCTCCTCACCCGGCGGGTAGTATTCACCCTGTGAAGGGGGCTGTATTTGCAGCGAATCGATCACCTCCCCGCTGATGCGAACCGTATATTCAACGGGGACGCCAATGGTTACTTCCGAAGGATCTGCCCTGGCCGTAATGCGCGGATACTCTGCTTCTCCCGTTGTAAAGCCATGGTCGACAGAACACAACAGAATTATACTGACAAGCAGTGTAATGGAATACCCTCTCATAACACAATCACCAAGACCACTCGGATGCAAACACCGGCGTCGTTCGTTTTTTACTTATTTATCGTTATTATAAGGCGTTACGCCTCACGGCGTGCTTCGATGTTGTACGTCCTGCTGCTCTTGACAGCAGCGAATTGCCTGCGAAGCAGGCTCGCCTTATAACAAAATACCCCGTCGATGCCTGCATCGACTGCAAGAGCACCGGCAGTGTGCTTGGGCTCGTTTATCGGGCAGCTCGCTGCAGTAACAGCAATTGAACAACCGCCCTACTTCACCAGCCTGGTTCGATTTCTCTTTTCAAAAAATCGCAATACCGGTATCTCAACAGGATCACCGGTATTGAGAGCGATTGCATCAAAATCCTTCAGCACCGGAAGGTTCCCCCGTTCGGAGATAACATCGGATAAAAAGGATTCTCCGGTTTCGAGATCGACGAACTCCGTTAATCCCATGAGGCGCATCTCGCTCTCCAGGGGATCAGAGAGTATAACCGGAATGATGTCATGCTTTTTCCTCAAAAGCCTCAGCTTCACCAGATACCCGTCATCGAGAAAATCTGATATCAGAAAGACAATGCTCCGCTTCTTGAGCACCTTTCTCAAAAAATCGATGGCACCGCCGATATCGGTTTTCCTGCCCCGAGGCGTATACTTCTCTATCTCGTCGAGAACCGTCAGGATGAATCGCCTCCCCTTGCGGGGCTTCATAAAGCGCTCCACCGTATCGGTGAAGAGGAGGACGGAGATCTGATCGTTGTTCATCTGGGCGAGGTAGAGGATGAGCGTGACCATCTCCATGAGCACTTCTCTCTTGGATCGGTGACTGCCGAACTCAAGCGATGCCGAGAGATCAATCATGATTACCACGGACAGTTCGCGCTCCTCGATGTACTCCTTGACATAGAGATGATTCATTCGCGCAGAGACATTCCAGTCGATATTCCTGACCTCATCACCGTACTGATACTCGCGAACAGTATCGAAGGCAAGACCATACCCCTTGAAGGCGGAATGGTATTCACCGATGAAGAGGGTATTGAGCTTTCGTCTCGTACGGAGTTTTATTCTCCTGAGTACGGCCTTCTCCGGATGCATTCAGGGAACCTCCACCGAGTCGAATATCATCCGCACGATATCATCGGGTGTCTTGTCCTCCGCCTCAGCCTCATAGCTCGGGATGATGCGGTGTCGCAGCACATCGACCCCGATCTCCTTGATATCATCGGGATTAACAAACCCCCTCCCCCGCAGGAAAGCGACAATTCTGGCAGCCCGCATCAGTGCAATAGAAGCGCGGGGGCTCGCTCCGTAATCAATATAGGATCGCAGGAGGGGATCCGCGGGATTTCTCGTCTGGCCGACAATGGTGACAATATAGTTAAGGAGCTTCTCATCAATATATATGGTATCAACGAGCGCTGCCCGTTCTCCGATAAGAGAGGGATCCACAACAGGCTCAACCGTCTCAATATCTATCTCATGAAACCTGAGAAGGATATCCCGCTCCTCATCCTCGTCCGGATAGTCTACCAGACATTTCATGAAAAATCGATCAATCTGAGCCTCCGGCAATGGATAGGTTCCCTCCTGCTCGATAGGATTCTCGGTTGCGAGCACCATGAAGGGACTGCTCAGCGGAAATGTCTCTTCTCCGATGGTGACCTGTTTCTCTTCCATCGCCTGGAGGAGCGCCGATTGAACCTTGGCAGGCGCACGGTTGATCTCGTCTGCCAGAAGTACGTTGGTAAATATCGGCCCCTTTTTGGTGAAAAAATCCATATCTTTCGGATTGTAAATTCGTGTGCCGATGAGATCGGCGGGGAGGAGATCCGGCGTAAACTGAATTCTCTTGAAGGTGGTGTCAATTGATCGGGCAAATGCCCGGACGGTGAGGGTCTTGGCCAGTCCCGGCAGCCCCTCGAGGAGGATGTGCCCCCCGGCCATGAAGGCGATAATAATGCGCTCAATCATCTTCTCCTGTCCGATTATTACCTTGCCGATCTCCTTCGTTATCAGGTTCACAAAGCCATTTTCAGATTGCACCCGCCGGCTAATTCTCTCAATTGCTGCATAGTCCATGGGATCACCTTGTCTCTTCCATTCTCGTCTGATTTCACCTGTTATGATCACTCTACCCCGAACGGGGATACCGGGAAGCGCGCGGATTTAACACAGGAATGCATCAACCACGCCCTCGTTATGTATATGTTTGCAACGCGAGGCGTGAGTTACAGAATTAATTGAGAAGATTAATGTAAAAAGGCTCTGATCCGGAGGATCAGAGCCCTGCTCGTTTACTCCTCACCCTCATCTTCCTCTTCATCTTTCTTAACCGCTTCTTCCTCCTTGGTCGGAATCTTCTTCCCCTCTTCAGATTCCTTCAGAACCGGAATCTTGAGATCCATTTTAGGATAGATGAGATTGGGATTCTTTATCTTATCGCGGTTCGCTTCATAGATCTTTGTCCAGAGATAGCCGTTGTTGTAATATCGCTCTGCAATTCTCCAGAGACAATCTCGTTTATTCGGATTGTATTTTACCGTGTAACTGGAGAACCCTTCTTCCTCATGTGAAACCTCTTCATCGACAACTTCTTCCTTTGCAACCTTCTTTGCGCCGAGCACACTCAAGGCGAGCCTGATCGCTTCATCCGACGCAGCGATCGATTCCTTATACCGGGTGTTTGCGTACGTTGACTTTGCATTTTGCAGAGCCTCACGTGATCCTTCGAGCTCGTCTTTTGCATATTTTACATTCTGTGATTTCTCCGCCTTTGCCAACAGAGCGCTTGCCTCGGCAATCTTCTTCTTGGAGGTCTCCCTCAACGCTATCAGATACGCTTCGTCGGCATTTACCTTGGCGACCTCAATTGCCGCAAAGCCTTCCTTCAGCTTCAGATTCGAATAAGAATTTTGTGCATCCGTGATGTTATCCTCAGCAAGTTTCACCTTCGAGGCGGCATAGGTATCGGCACCATATCGCTTCGCTTCCGAGAGAGTTGCCTTTACCTCGTCAATAGAATCCTGAAGCGTCACTTTTCTCCCGAGCGCCGTATTCCTGGCATTCTTCGCTTTCTTATCAGCGTCGATTGAACTCAGATACGATTCATAGTATTTCTTATTCTCATAGAGGTCCTGTGCCTCCTTGAGCGTTTTATCCGCCTCTGCGTACTCATTCTTCGCAAGCACCTCGGCATACACCTCGTTGGCCTGCTCAAGGCTCTTCTCGGCTATCGCAAGGGTATCCTTTGCCAGCAGGGGAATCGACTTATTATAAGCCTCTACCGCCTTATCGTAGGCTCCCTGGGCGCTCTGTTTCGCCCTGTCGTGATCACCCTCTTTTATTATGCCATGCGACTCGAGCAGCTTCTCCTGCGCCTCTTTGATTTCAGCCGGCGCATACTTGTCAGCCTTGACCGAAAGTGCCCGTGTTATTTCCATCTTGGCAAGTGACATGCGCCGCAGGGGAACCGGCTCTTCGCAGGAGAGAACTGCGACAAACAGAATAAGGGAAAGTAAAATACATTTATATTTCTTCATTGCATTTGCCTCGCTCTTTAATAATATAGTTGCGGATAAATCCAAAGATTACTCATGTCAACCTCTGAAAAGATTCCAGTGCTGTTTCCTCGGAATCGAATATCTCAAAAAATGAGGTCAGCTTGGTGAGCTCGAAGACTTTCCTCACCGAAGCGAAAACATTGATGATCTTCAAACCGCCCTGATATTTCTTGAGATTCGACAGACTTGAGATGAGCGCCCCGATTCCCGACGAGTCAATATAGGACACCTTTTCAAGATTGATTATAACATTGTATTTCTGTACCTCGATCAGCTTGTTGATAATATCCTTAATCTCTGGCGCGTTGTACAGATCAATTTCACCCACAATATCCAGTATAACGATATCACCGCGCGAACGGGTCGTAATATCCATTCGGCCCAACTCCTTCGAAGGGGTAGCATTGATAATAATGACATAGCATTTTATTATAATTCCAGCGAGTATGTCAAGATAATTACGTAATTAATTAGCTCCTGTCCCAAAACGGAAATGGCATCCTTCGTTCCGGGCGAAGTGAGCACGGTGGAAGCGTATGATCTCATTACGATGACATCGGTTCCGTGTGCTGTTATCGTGATGCTCGAGATTCTTCGCTCCCCGCTTCCCGGCAGGAAGCCGATTGGAAGCTCTGTAATTTCCTAACAGGCTGCGGCTCTTGCCGATCATTCATTCCCGTAAATGGATTCATATTTGCGGTAGACCTCCCCGAATCGACCCGCCCGAATACTCTCCTGTATCTCCGCCATGAAGGAACGCATGAAGAAGAGATTGTGATAGCTGTTATAGATGAGTGAAGCGATCTCGCCCACCTTGAAGATATGCCTGAGGTACGACCGTGAAAAGCTCCTGCACACATAGCAGTCACAGCGATCATCGAGGGGGGCAGAATCACTGGCGTAGCGTGATGACTTGATGTTCACTCTCCCCCGTGAGGTATAGAGCGTTCCGTTTCTGGCGATACGCGTGGGCATCACACAGTCGAACATATCGACTCCGCGTGAGACCGCAAAGAGAATCTCGAGGGGACTCCCCACCCCCATCATGTACCGCGGCTTATCATCAGGAAGATGCTGCAACGAGATATCGGTCATCTCCCTATAGAGTTCAGCCGGTTCCCCGACCGACAGCCCGCCGATTGCATACCCGGGAAAATCCATCTCGACCAGTCGTTCTGCGCATGATACCCGCAAATCATCGAAAACGCTCCCCTGAAGTATTGCAAAGAGCGCCTGCCGCTCGCTGTCGAACGCGCGTCTCCAGTACTCAATCGAAGAGCGTGCCCAGGAAACGGTTCTGTTCACTGCCGCTTCCGCATGCTCCCTGGTTGACGGATAGGGAACACAATGGTCCAGAACCATCATGATATCAGAACCGATAATTCTCTGAAGGTCCAGCACCTTCTCCGGCGAAAAGAAATGGGCCGATCCGTCAAGATGAGATCTGAATTCAACTCCCGCCTCATGAACCGTACAGAGGTTAGAGAGCGAAAAGACCTGATATCCTCCCGAATCGGTGAGTATGGTTCCGGGATAATGCATAAATCGATGGAGTCCGCCTTCCGCTTCGATCACCTCCATACCGGGACGAATGTAGAGATGGTAGGTATTGGAGAGCACTATCTCAAAGCCGATCTCCTCGATATCGCGGATGGACAAAGCTCGAATCGCACCGCGCGTTGCGACGGGCATGAAGACGGGGGTTGTCACCGTACCGTGCGGGGTCTCCAGATGGCCTACCCGCGCACCGGTATCGCTATCACCTGCAATTACTTGAAATTTCATTATGGTAATGATGGAGCTCTTTTATTAATGAACAGGAAGATGCACCCTGCTGCCCGTTACGGCGGGACGGGTACTACTCCGTGCATATCTATCTTTTGACGAGCTTCTGCGCTGCAACGAGAAGCGAATCCCATACCGGCGTAAAGGGCGGTGCATAGCCCAGATCCAGATAGGCAAAATCATCTATCGACATCCGTGCGGTGATGGCCGTCGCCAGGATATTCGTTCGCTGAGCGGCGCCATGCTTCCCCACCAGCTGCCCACCGATTATCTCCCGGGTATCCGGATTGATGGTTATCTTGACAAACAGATTCTCCGATGCGGGACAGTAGCCGGCAATATCCTTCCAGGTAACCACCGAGGATTCGTTCTTGATGCCATGCATCTCCGCTTCCCGTTCAGAGAGACCGGTCTTTCCCACCTCGAGATCAAAAACCTTCACCAGCTGTGAGCCGACAATACCCCTGAAGCGTTCCGTCGAGATTCCGGCAGCCTGAAGACCGGCAACACGACCCTGCTTATTTGCCGTTGAGCCCAGCGGCATGTACACATCCGTGTCCGTTATCAGATGCCGGACGGTCGCACAGTCGCCCGCAGCATAGACATCGGGAAGAGTGGTCTGCGACCGCTCATCAACAACCAGAGCGCCTCGCTCGGTCATCTTCAGCCCGGCATCCCGGAGAAAATCAGTATTGGGAATCACCCCGACTGAAACGACGATAAAATCAGCCTCAACGGCTCCGTCATCGTGGTGAACGATCAAGCTTCCCTCACGCGAGATCCTGTTAACCGCAACTCCCGTCATAATCTCAACATCGTTATCTTTCAGCTTATTCGTTATCCGCTCACGGATCTCAGGATCGAGAGCCATGGCAACCGATTCCATCCGCTCAATGATTACCGGTGCAATACCAAGCTCATGAAAGGATTCTGCCATCTCGAGGCCGATAAAACCACCGCCGATCAGCACAGCCCTTTGCGGGAAGTTTCTCTGGACAAACTCCTTTATCCTGATTCCATCATTCAGATTGCGCAGCATGAATATATTTTCATGCTCAATACCCTCTATGGGAGGCACGACCGGTTTTGCACCCGTGGCGATAATGAGCTTGTCATAGGTGTACCACTCATCCTCTCCAGCGAGGTGAATCAACACCCGCTTGTTCGCAAAATCAACCTGTTTCGCCTCGGTGCCGGTAAAGATATCTATCTGCCTCCGGGAGACATAGTCATCCTTGTCAATGGCGATGAGCCGTCGGTGATCCTCGATGAGATCGCTGATGTAATAGGGCATGCCACAGGCGCCGTACGAAACATAATCGCTCTTCTCAAAAACAGCTATGGATATATCCTTGTTCGCCCTGCGTGCCTGAGACGCAGCGCTCATACCGGCAGCAACACCGCCGATTACCATGATATCATACTGTTTCATATCACCGCTCCACCGGTTGCACCGCTCCCGGTTGTTTATTTACACCGAATTTCTTTCCGAGATCCGATATCTCCTTAATGCCCAGGCAGATCTGACTGCCGATAATGACTGCCGGAACTCCCCTGACTGTTAGATTCCTCTCCCGTGCCATCTTTAAAAGCAGATCGCGATTTTTCTTATTGTACCATACTTCGTACTGCTTAACCCTGATCCGCTTATCCCGGGCGAGACTTTCAATAACCGACTTTACCTGCCCGCAATTCTGACAACCCGATCCGTAAAAATAAAAGATCTCAACCGGTTTTTCCACGGGGACCGTAGCATCTTTATCTTCTGCAGCCGGTGCCGATCTCTTTACAGCGCTCTTATCAGAGACATCCTTCGTCTCGTCGTTTTCAGAGCAGGCGCTGAAGAGAGCAAATGCGGCGATGATTAAAAGAGCAACCTGTTTTTTCATCTGTTCTGCATACTCCTCTATGGGTATCTGTCAACACATTCACTCCGTTCGCTTCCCGAGATTATCTCTTCCCGATAAAAACGGAAAAGAACAGGAGTGCGCTACAATCATGCGTACAGGTATGTATTCACTATTCCCGTTCATGCGCCTTACCATCAATGTAGCCTCAAAAAGAATTATTTCAAGAATTATTTAACCACTCCTTTTCAGGATACCGGCAAACGGTATCCCGCAATTTGTTGATTGACAGAAGCAGCCCGGATACTAGAGTTCACGGAAAGAGAGGAGGAGAAATGGAAATCAACTCGGACGCCGTCGGAACCGAATTATCGGAATACACGACACAGGTAACCTGGCGTGACACCATGAACTACGCTGCTGCAATAGACGATGCAAATCCCTGCTATTTTGATGATGAGCGTGAGGAAGGGATCATCGCCCATCCACTGTTCAGCGTTGCACTTCTCTGGCCCATGATAGAGCGTATTCGTGAAATCATGGAGCGGAGAGGCTATACGCCTGAAATAATTGCAACAATGGTGCACTACTCCGAGTATCTCGAGTTTCACCGACCCGTTATCCCCGGGGATCATCTCAGCATTACCGGCTCAATCGCCGCCATAGTGCCGCATCGGTCGGGAACCCATGTGATAACCCGACTCGAAGCGAAAAGCGACACCGCTCCGGTATTCACCGAATTCAGCGGCATACTCCTGAGAGGGGTTCAGTGTGCCGATGAGGGGAGTGGAGGAAATGAGATTCCGCGCGTTCCGGAATATTCGGGAGACAATCCGTCGCATTGGGAGAGCATCATTTACATAAACGAACTGAGACCCTATCTCTACGACGGCTGTACCGATATCTTCTTCCCCATACACACCTCGAAAAAATTTGCCCGCAGCGTGGGTCTTCCGGGAATAATCCTTCAGGGAACAGCCACCCTCGCCTACGCAGCCCGGGAGATTATCAACCGGGAGGCCGGTGGAGATCCACGGCAACTGAAATCGATCTCCTGCCGATTCACCGGCATGGTTTTGCCGGGAACGGATATTCACATTATTCTCGACGGCAGTGAAGCACTGAACGATTATCGAAATCTCTTTTTCCATGTTCTCAGCCAGGGAGAGAGGGCAATCAGCAGAGGTTATGCACGAATTCAGGGCTAGGAAATCGCCGCTCAAGGCCTTATCTCTCCACGCGGATCAAAGGGACTTTAGCCGATGACCATATGCAGCGGTTTCAGGCTGTTCTGCCTCACCGGGTCAGAACAACAGGACCCCTTCCCGTAATAGCAATGGTATTCTCGAATTGAGCGGAAAGCTTACCGTCCGCGGTTGCGACAGTCCAGCCATCCTCAAGGGATATCACCTCGCGCCCCCCCTCGTTCACTATCGGCTCAACAGCAAGAACCATCCCCTCCTGCAGCTCCATACCGCTCCGCTCTTTGCCGAAGTGAGGGACCGCGGGCAGCTCATGGACAGAAAAACCAACCCCGTGTCCTGAAAAATCCCGAACAATGCTGTATCCACTGGACTCGACATAGCGCTGTATAGCAGAACCGATATCGCCCATATGTCTTCCGGGAAACATCACTTCTATCCCCTTCTCGAGGGCTGACCGCGCTACCATCACGAGCTGGCGAGCATTCTCCGATATCGGTTCAACGACAACGGTTCTGCACGCATCGGCAAAGAACCCTCGCTTGACAACACCGATATCTATTTTAACGATATCACCGAGCTGCAGGAGCTTCTTTTTTGAGGGAATACCGTGAACAACCTCGCTGTTTACCGAAATGCAGGTAGCATACCCATAATTGATGACGGTCTTGAATGAGGATCGTGCCCGGTGCCGGTGTATCTCCTCCTCAACAAACGCATCCAGCTCAAAGGTTGACATCCCCCTGAGCGAGAGGTGCTGAATGCGTTCGAAGATCAGCGCAATGATTCTGCCCGCTTCGCCGATTCGCTTGATATCGTCGGGTGTTTTTAACTGAATGTGCTGCGATTGTTTCAAGGCTCATGCCGGATTCATGTGCTCACTGACGCCTCGACAGGATTTGCATCGATAAGCCCGGTTTCGATCTTGATCTTCTCCTCAATCGCCTGGGCGATGTTCTGATTTTCCCTGAGAAAATTCTTGGCATTCTCTCTCCCCTGGCCAATCCGGTCATCGCCGTAGGAGTACCAGGTTCCTGCCTTTTTGATAATGTCAAACTTCGTTCCGAGATCCAGTATGCCGCCGAAGCGACAGATACCGCTGTTGTAGAGAATATCGAATTCCGCCTGTCGGAAGGGAGGCGCCACCTTGTTCTTCACCACCTTGACGCGGACCCGGTTCCCAATCGCCTCATCTCCCGATTTGAGGGTCTCAATCCTTCTGATGTCGAGGCGAATCGATGAGTAGAATTTCAGTGCGTTGCCGCCGGTCGTCGTTTCCGGCGAGCCGAACATCACGCCGATGCGGTGGCGTATCTGATTGATGAAAACAACGCTGGTCTTCGATTTTGAAATAACTCCCGTAAGCTTTCTCAGCGCCTGACTCATGAGCCGCGCCTGGAGCCCCATGTGGGCATCTCCCATCTCTCCCTCTATCTCCGCCTTGGGAACCAGCGCGGCAACCGAGTCGATAACGATAATGTCGATCGCCCCTGAGCGCACCAGCGCCTCGGTTATCTCAAGAGCCTCCTCTCCGGTATCCGGCTGCGAGACCAGCAGCTCATCGGTGTTCACCCCGAGGCGCGCCGCATACGCGGGATCGAGCGCGTGCTCGGCATCGACAAAGGCAGCGATACCGGCAGTACGCTGCGCTTCGGCAACCACGTGCAGCGTGAGCGTTGTTTTCCCTGAAGCCTCCGGGCCGAAAATCTCCGTGACCCGCCCGCGCGGTATCCCGCCGACGCCGAGCGCCACATCGAGCTCAAGCGAACCGGTGGATATTGCGGGAATCCGCACCCGAGCGGATTCATCTCCGAGCTTCATAATTGAGCCCTTGCCGAACTGCTTCTCTATCTGAAAGATTGCCGATTCCAGCGCCTGTTCTTTCTGATTAATCTCTTTCTGTTCTGCCATGGGAACACTCCTCAGCTTTTATCACCGAATGGTGTTGTGATGCTCCATCTCCCGCATGACGCCATCACCCTGTACTGCGGACACCATGCTGTTTCTCTATAAGGAGACATAATAATTAAATCAATTCCCGATAATTTTGCAAGTATTTATTTTCTTTCCCGTGCACAAAGCGCTCTTTTTTTCAGCTCCACCCGCGTGCATCATCGCCGACATTCCCGAATGTCGCCCGCGAAACCCTCACTCATACTATACGAATAGATTGCTGCGAAAAGAAACACTTTTCGCAGGAGAAGCCTGTTAATTCAGGAATATTCAATAATTCCGGGATTGCTCAGGTAACCATCAAATACTAACAGATAATAAATGCATTCCCCAATGAAGCGGGAACAAGCAACCCTTTTTAAAAACAGCAAAGCCATTACCAAACATGAAATAAAATTTTCACTTTCTCACTCGAAGCTGTGAGATGATATTCATGTTAATTATCACGCAACGGCTGATTATGTCAAGCAAAATACTAAATTTTTGTTTAGTGCCTAATCGGCCGAGATTATCACCGGTGTTCCCACCCGAACATACTTGTGGAGTGCTCTGATATCTTTGTTGTACATGATAATGCAGCCAGCGGTAGAGAGTTCGCCCACCGAAGGGGGATCATTATTGCCGTGAATGGTAATCCCGTAACCGATTCCTGTCACTTTCCCGTCCACCATCGGGACGAGACCCCTCTTAACCGCCTCCTCGTAATTCTCCCGGTCCTTCTCATTGGGATAATCAATCCAGAAGAGCCGCGGCCCGTAGGCATTGCGACCGGTATCAACATCCGGTTGACCGAACTTGAAGTGGCCGTCTTCCGCCCTGAGATACCGGTCGTTCAATTCCTTCAACTTTTTATACGCCGCTGTTTTTTTGTTCGCATCCATACTCAGCACCTGTACGACGCGATAGCATCCTTCCGGCGTCCTGGAATCTCCCTCATGGAGCTTCGGCCTCCGGTCAGGATTCAGGCCGTAGCCAACCGGATACTGTGTGACAACCCTCCCCCTCCTGTTGTAAACGTAAAGGCGGAATTCCCCCTTGCTCACGTACAGCACATATCTCCCCCCGAATCCCCTGAAGGCCCGTTTCACCTCATCAACTCGATGCATTCCCGCTGTACCGGAGATACCTTCCGCCATGAGGAAAATCCAGAAAGTGAAGATAGTTGTCAAGACAGGCCATCGGGACCACAAAAAAGGCTTTTCATTATCACTCTTCTTCAGTTTTTCGTTCATACGCTCGAACTGCCCCCATCATGACAATAGCAGAGAACGACGAATATCCGGTTGCTTGAGAGAGGATCCGCAATGCGCGTCAGGAGATCGACAGGCAGCATTCATGTACTCTACAAGTGCTCTCTGCCGGCAACGAGCTCCTGCTCGCTTCCCATTCCATATCATCTCATAGCACCTTCTGATTTCCCCATGGAAAAAGCAAATTAAATTTGATCATGCACGATATCACACGCTGTCATCATCAACCATCGTAAAAAAAGGCAAAATTGCCCGAGAAGTTATTGACAACTGCACCTGAATACGGAAATAAATGCATCTTATTTGCGCTAACAGAAGTGTATCCCATTGAAATATTAAGATATGCACTTCGCCAATGAGCGATGAGGATACCCTCGCACGTGTGCCGAGATGATAGTACCGGCACTGCGTGAAACCGTAATTCATCATCCCGATACCCGTGCAGAGACCACATGAACTCTATCCGAAGGATATAACGTCCTCTGCAAAACGAGATACTCAGTGGGAAGCATTATGGGGAAGGTCATGAAGAGAAAGAACACTTCAGTAAATCCATACGCCAGAGCTCTCATACTCATCCTCTTCATCATAAGCACAATCGCACGATGCGATGTCAGGGAAAAGACCATCGAGGGCAATGCATTCTGGAACAACCTCTCCAGATTTCTCGCTGGAATGACGGTCCCGGAGAAGAGCGAATTCTGGAAGCATACACAGTCACGATACTATCAACGATACACCACCTTCATGAACAACTTCTGGAATCAGGTCGAAGTGGAGAATATCGATCCCATCGTCCCGTGGCGAGATGAGAATATACCCCGAAAACACTCCGGAACCACGGTCTTCTACCCCTTGAGCGGTGCGGATTTCGTCAATATGTATCTGTTATTCCCGGACGCGCCCCGCTATCTGATGATTGCCCTCGAAAAGCCGGGTTCGATTTTACAGCTTCAGGATCTCTCACGAAAAAAGGTGCAATACGGTCTCTCCTGTATAAAACGGGTGATCTATCCCTACTGCTATCTGAACTACTTTCAGAGCCGCACCATGAAGCATGAGATGGCCAATTTCAACATAACGGGCGTCGCCCCCATCATTCTGATATTTATGGCGAGATTGAATCTCAGGATAATTGATCTGCAAGCGATCGGCATTGAGAGCACCGGCGCCATCATGCCTCTCGACAGGAGAGGGCTCATTCAAGGGGAGAAACCGGAAGCAACCGGTATTCGCATACATTTCACCCAGGGGGAAAAAGTTCAAGAGGTGATATATTTCAGCATGCGATTGGGTGATGAAAAGGTGAGCACCGACACCGGCATCGGTCGATACCTCAACAGCTCTGCTTCCATGAGAACGCTCATGAAGTCCGCGGTGTATCTCCTCCATATGAAGCGGTTTTCCGGTGTCCGGGATTTCATTCTCAGGAAAAGCGCCATAATCGTTCAGGACGATTCCGGCATTCCCTTCAACTCCTTTGATACGAAAATCTGGGAACTGAAGCTTTACGGCGTTTACGAGCCACCCTATAAGATAAAAGGATGCTACTGGAGCAATCAACAGGATCTTCAAAAAAGCTACGAGAAGGTGGATACTGTCCTCCCCTTTAACTTTGGCTATGGGAGCCTGCGCGGAAGGAATAAGTCAAATCTGATGATCGCAATTAAAAAAACCTGATGGAACCGCTGCAGGCAGTATCATATCATCACTTCAGCGATACACCCGGACATGAATACAACCGACCCAAATACTAAAAACCGATTTCCTCTTCGCGCAATACGCGAGATGTTCGGATCACTGCGAGCAGCAATCGGCAGAGCGACTGCCGCTCTTTTCATCACCATGTTTATCATAACCCTCACGTATCGAATCCTCCTGACGCTGGATCTCATGCACGAACCGGTCAAACCCTTTGACTTCAATCCCGACGGACAGACACTGCTGTTCATTACGCAGTATGTTCCTACCGACTGCCTCTTTGTGCTCTGCCTGACCCTTATATCCTGGATGATCTCACATCTCTTTCGGAAAACCTCCGTGAGAGCGGCATCACCGGTCGGTATTCTCATCATTCTGATAACCATATTCACTACCATCCTCATCTATGAGACCCACTCCCGCCTCCTCTTCGCCGCGCAAACCGGGCTGAGCGCAGCCGTCATCAGAGAGCTCTCAGCAAATGTATCCTTTGCCGGCGTCCTCCCCTATATCGAAATCGACGATTATATCATGCTCGCCGCACCCCTCCTCCTCTTCCTCCTGTTGCTCAGGGGCGATCCCCTCAGGCGATGGATCGGCCGAATCTCCGCGGCGACTATGCTTCTCTTGATCCTGTTTGTCCCCGCCGGTCTTCTCTCCGATGAGAAACCCCTCGCTCCCGAAATCAGAATGAATCCGGTTATCTTTCTCATCGGCGACATGGCCTCCCAGCAGCGCTCCGCCGAGCAGGAGCTGTCAGCGCTGCCGGAGGTGACACCGTGCGGAATGCAGCTCATCTCGGAGAAGTATGTCAAAAACATGACGCCGGTTAAGCTGATTCCGCCTCATCAGCATCAGAGGTGGAATGTTGTATTTATCATTATGGAATCTGTCGGCAAGCGGTATATCTTCAATGCCGGTTCCGGAGTCACTCCCATGCCCTTTCTCAGGGATCTCTCGAAAAGGGGCTGGTATCTCTCACAGCACTACACGACATCCAATATCAGCTCACGGGCGGTTTTCTCACTTCTCAGTGGCCTGTACGATTTTTTTCACAAAGAGACCTTCAGCACACGGCCCGATGCCGCAACGCCGTCCCTGTACACCTTCCTCGGCAAGGAGTACGACGGATTCCTGGTGACGCCCTCTTCAATATACTGGTATTTCCCGACCGCCTTCCTCAAGAACAGCGGCATACAGATGTTCCACTTCGAGAATCTCTCTTTCAAGGTACAGGAGGCATACCGGCCTGCCGGCCATTACATCGCACGGGACGAGCGGGACACCATGCAATTCTTTCTCGAGCGGTTAACCGCCGCCCGCGAGCCCTTTCTGGGGATCTACATCAGCTTCGTCGCCCACTATCCCTACTTCGATTACGGCACCCCGTATCATATCGTTCCGTCTTCCGGCCGTCTGATTGATCTCTACTATAATAACCTCTATCTCCTCGATAGGCTTATCGAGCGGCTCTACGTACATCTGAAAGAACAGGATCTGCTCGACCGCACCATACTCGTCATTGTCGGCGATCACGGGCAGGCATTCGGGCAGCATCACCCCAATAATTTCATGCACTTCCGCTACAGCTACAACGAGAACCTCCAGGCTCCGGCGGTGTTCTATCAGCCCGTGCTCTTCAAGCCGAACGTTATCGACTACCCGACGAGCCATGTGGATATTCTGCCCACCATTCTCGATTCGATGCGCATCCCCTATGATCCACTCCTCCTGCAGGGAGAATCCCTGTTTCACAGCTCACTGAGCCGCAGGTACATCTTCTTCTACGGACAGGAAGAAACCATCTCATCGCTGAGCAGTGAAAAGATCAAGGTATCGTACTCTCTGAGGGAAAATCGGTGCTGGGCATATGATCTCAAGGGCGATCCGGCAGAAGAGCAGCCACTCAACTGCAAACCCTATGCCGAACAGCTGAAGAGCCTGCAAACCTTCGTTCACTTCCACAACAGGATTCTACCCCAATACAATGCCAGCATCCGGGAAAAACGCGACTTTTTCAGTCGCCGGCATCCCTCCGTACACTGATTGAGTAGCACCCCCTTTACCGTCAGGGAGAGTGGAATAGCGATATCGCCGAGATGGTGGTGAGTGTATTATGTGTTGACGTGCAGAAACAAGACAATATCATGAGCATCCTATTTCAATACTTTTATTCACCATGAATCGAGGACCCTTTCGCAATGCCGGTCAAACTGTCATCCAGACTCAATGAGCTCATCGATCCCCGCCCCTCGACAGGAGCAGGGGAGCATGAACGCCACTCCGTTCTGGACATGATACCGGCATGGCTGAAATCCTCTTTCAAGAGTCCCGGCAAACCGGCTCGTAAACACGGAGAAGCTTTTCAGATGCAAACGAGTCCAGTCGACCACAATGGCGAGAGGGACAAGAAAGCACCCAGAACCTTTCGCCGGGGTCTGCTCGACACGGTGATCGGGCTGCTGCACGTCCTCATCGGCTTCACCGCAACCTTCTGGGCGGCGATCCGCATAGCCATCATCGGGTACCGTGAGGTCCTGCAGTTCGGCAGCTGGCTGGCCATATTCAACTACGGTTGTGAGATGCTCCCCCTGCTCCTCTGGGTATCGGGGATCGGGATACTGCGCAATCAGCGGTGGGGAAAGATACTGGGCATGGTTTGGGCGTGCCTCGCAATCATCACCTCATTGAGCTCATACTATATCAGAAAGAGCTTCTGGGGCATTCTCGCCCCGCTGCCCGACTGGGGCGAAATGCTCATCATCTATTATGCCGGCCTGTACCTTCTGGGGATGGCGCTCAAACCGGCAATCCCTTATATCGCGTCGGCAATAAGATCGTACACCGATGATCGGGCAATCGGCGGCGAAATGATGAGATTCATCCGAATACACCGAAAGAATTACGGAGGGAAAGAATGACCCCCATCGCGCACTGTGCAAGCGGCGTGGGAGTTGGCGGCGTTCTCTCACCGGTTCTCAATAAATCATTCAAGGTGTCCTACCGGGCTCTCACGGTGATTTTTATCATCAGCTCCCTGCTGCCCGACATCGATGCCGTCTCCCTCTTGTTCAATCACCGCATCTATTTCGGAAAATGGTGGTATTCGCATCACATGATGGGGCACTCGCTCATCGGCGCTGCCATCTTCGCGAGCATCATTGCACTTATCTACATCACCATTGCAATTGCCCTCAGGGGGATACGAAACCTCTTCCGCAGGGAGAAGGTGCCGCTGGAGGGGAGGATCCGGAGATTCATCGGCGCACTCCTGGCTGCATATATCGGCTGCCTCGCCCACTTCATCGGCGATCTCCCCACTCCGCCCGGACCATGGGGGGGCATTGCCCTCATGTGGCCCAAAACGGAGATGTACGGCGGCTGGGAGAAGATATACTGGCATAACTATTACATTATCTACCTCTCCATCGTTTTCCTGATCGGCTATCTGGCTGTGCAGTTTGTCGCCGGAGCTTTTTCAGCAGTGAGAATAAAATACATGCAGTGGGCGGGATACCTCTTCAGGGGCATCTCCGTTATTATGAGCCTCTTCTTCATTTACAAGGTGGCACTCTTCGTACAGCAGAGCGACTACCGGTCGATGGGCCGTGAGAAGTGGATACAGTACAATCGAACCCTGGTGCCCGAGCAGTATGCGCGGGATTCTGACAAGTATCACTATCAGGCAACGGTTTTCTGGCGCAAGCGGGTGCTCACTCGGGATGATCTCATCGCAGCAGGAAATCGAATCCTCGGCTGGTTTGAAAATCGGCACCGAGCCGCTGCCCCGTTGCTGAGAGCGATCATGCCCCGCTTTCGATCGGCAGAAGAGGAGATGCAGGTATATCGATCGCTGCAGGAGATGGCACCGGGGATGGAGGACTCACGCCCCGGCACATACCGCGTCTGGATAATCCGTGACGTCTTTCCCGATCCGCAGTACTACAACAGGGGTTTCACCATCCGGTACTTTCACCACATCCACAGGCACCTCATTCAGATGACGAATGCCCGCATGATTGTCTTTTGCATCGACGAACGGGATCAGAGGGGGATGGCGACGCGCGTCAGCTGCGTCTATCACTCGAACAAAATCTACGTACCCGACACCAAACCACCGCAACTGCACTGCGCTGATATCAAGCACTCATCGCTCAATCTCTGGAAGCATGACCGAATACCGTATAACCTCATACCGCGGTCAAGCTATTCCCGCTACCGGAATCTCATCAAGGGATTCTTCCCTTCGCTCAACACAACGCCCGGATACCTCTGGCCCGGCGTGAAAACCGGCATTGCCATTCACGCCGGAATGCTGAGTCTCGGCTGCATTATTGCCGTCTATGGCCATCTCGATATCGGATCACATCTGCAGCATCCCTTCTTCCCCCTCTGGGAAACCGCCGACGATATCATTAATATTCACATGGTTGGCAACAGGTTCCGTGGTGCACAGAAGGTCTGGGGAAGACTGCTCCTGATCCAAAATCCCGAGCCGCTCCTCCGCCGGGAGAACGTGCACAGCGCCGGAGAGCATCAGGAGGAAAAAGCATAGCAGACAGGAGCGAATCGAGAACGTTTCGCGCTCTGCACTCTTTATTTACACAACAATCGGTTCGCCTACAGACGCACCTCTGCCCGCTGTTTTGCTCCGTTTAACTTCTTCTTATACTCGAGCTTGTTGAGCGCATCAACAAAGGAGAGAATACCGGCCACCGAGATGTCAATATTCACACCGTGTCCGAACACCCTGAATTCCGCTCCTTCAAAATCCTCCTTAACCTGAACGGTAACTTCACAGAGCGCATCCGATCCCCCCGTGATGGCAACGAGATTGAAGGACTCTATCTTCGCGGTGGTTCCGGTGATCTGCTTCACTGCATTGACGCCCGCGTCAACACCACCGTTTCCATGGGCGACATCGAAGCTTACTTCACCATCGCTGTTGCGATCCTTAACGGTTATGCTGGCCATCGGCGGGGAGTGCATTCCGGTTGATATCTGAATATCGGTTACCTTGAAACGACCCTGTTCTTTGTATATCGCTTCTCCGATGAGCACTTCAATGTCCTCATCGTAAATCTGCTTCTTGACATCGGCAAGAGCTTTGAAGTACTTGAAGAATCGGTCAAGCTCCTCATCGTTGAACTCGTACCCTAGGCTCTTCAATCGGTCGACCACCGCATGCCGTCCCGAGTGCTTTCCCAGGACGAGCGTTGATTTCTTGATACCGACATCTTCAGGCTTCATGATCTCGTAAGTCATCGAATTCTTGAGCAGCCCGTCCTGATGGATGCCGGATTCGTGAGAAAAGGCATTGGCGCCAACAACCGCCTTGTTGGGCTGGACGGTAACTCCCGTGATATGGGAGAGGAGCCTGCTCGTCGCCATTAACTGCGTTGTATCAACACCGGTACACCCCTGAAAGAGATCGCTCCTGGTTCGTATTGCCATGACAATTTCCTCGAGAGAGGTATTCCCCGCTCGTTCACCGATTCCGTTTACCGTACACTCTACCTGGCGGGCGCCCGCTTCAATGGCGGCCAGGGAGTTCGCAACGGCGAGCCCGAGATCATCGTGGCAGTGCACCGACAGAATCACCCGGTTGATATTTTTCACCTCCTTCATGAGATAGCGGATGAACGAAGCAAATTCCGAGGGGATTGCATATCCGACCGTATCCGGGATGTTCACCGTTGTCGCACCGGCATCGATAACCGCCTGAATCATCGCGGCAACGTAGGCAGGGTCACTTCGTGTCGCATCCATCGGGGAGAACTCAACATTATCCGTATATGACTTTGCACGTTGGACTGCCGCGACCGCATGGGCGAGAACATCCTCTCTGCTCATCCTCAACTGATGCTGTATGTGTATATCCGAGCTGGAGATGAAGGTATGGATGCGGGGGCTCTCGGCGTCCTTTATCGCTTCCCAGGCAGCATCGATATCCTCAGCATTCGCTCTCCCGAGCGCAGTGACCTGAACGCCCCGAACCAACTCGGCAATTCTCTTTACCGCATCAAAATCACCCTTCGAGGCGATGGGAAATCCCGCTTCAATAACATCAACGCCCAGCTTCACGAGCTGTCTGGCAAAGTGAAGCTTCTCATCAATATTCATGCTGAAGCCGGGGGATTGTTCTCCATCCCGGAGGGTGGTATCGAAAATTATTATCTTATCCTTTTCACTCATAGTATGTGCTCCTCATTATGATTAATTTGATAATCGAAAAATTCCGCACTCCCTTCCTGAAAGAACAGTAGCATACACGGGAGAGTCATTCCCTGCACCTCCATATATCCCCATAAACTAAAAAGGCCGTCACGGAGAACTCCATGACGGCCTTAAATCGCAACTGTAATACCATTACATCACGAAACTCTCCACCCGGTTTTTTCATGTGGAATTAGTAGTAGAAACAGAATGTGATTTCGCAATGTCATTTATTTATTCCATATCCTGGTTAAAATTAAAGCACCCTGTTGAATGGTGTCAATATAATTTACGGAAATTTAAAAAAATTTTTTAGTAAATTTCTCCTCCCGCCCCGCAGCATGAACATTGCGAAGAGGAGAACTGCTCAAAAGTCGCCGCAGGGGTAAAAAAGAGTTGCATTATGCCGTCGGTATAATCGTATTATTGTACAAAGATGTAAAGCAACAACATAAAGAGATACTCAACCACATGACCTTATATTCTCTCTGACAGCCCGCCAAGGGGGGCAAAGCGTTTCATTACCTTTGTTCATTCATCGGAGGAATTCGGTGTTTAAAAAGAAGAAAAATAAAGATGCAGCAAAAGTTAATGAGAGGAAACATCCCCGTTACGACTTTTTTCAACAGGCATACTACCGAATAGTCGAGGAGAACGATACCGATGCAGAGGAGTGCTGGGTGAACAACATCTCGCTGGGAGGATTGTGCATTGAGATCGGGAACAACATACTCACGGAAGGTGATATCATCAAGGTCGTGTACAAGGTCATCACCAGCTTCAGAAAAGATGAGCTGAGGGTGATGTACATAAAGAAGGTAATCAACAACTGGCGATACGGCTGCTTATTTATTCAGGCTGATGAAAAGCGGGATGCGATCATTACGAAGTACATTGAAAAAACGTACTTCGATAAAAAGACGTAAACGGCACCCCGTTCTCACTGGCCGGGACCCGGTTCTCCGCTCATCCAATCCGCAAAGGTGTCAGTATCTCCCGCGATCCGGTGAACGGCGTTTCCCTCACTCGCTGCGGGGAGGGTTTCGGATCCCCAGTTGAGATCAGCGGGGAATTCTGACGATCCGCCTTCAATATAAACAGCGTCGATTATCATCTCATCCACTTTCAGGAATACGGTCTCCCCGGTATTGTTGAGCGAGAAGCTGAATCCCGCATAATCCGGCGGTACGCCAAAACGATTCAGAAAGCTGTCTGAGGATTTCGCAATGACTGCTCTGTCCAGCGCAGGGATAATGCTGTTCTCGGGAAAGGCAAAGGGAGTGCTATTCTCGTTGCCATCCACCAGCATCACTCCCGAGAGATCGAGATCCTCATCACTCCCGTTATAAATTTCAATAAATTCTGCGTCATCGCTCCCGATGTCGTCATAGAACACCTCGCACAGCTTCAGATGGGAATAATCCACCGGCTTCACGACGGTAACGACCTCGGTGGCGCTGTAATCCCCGAGGGTGGCGATCAGGATTCCCTCCCCCGCAGCACAGGCTGAAACAACGCCTCTCCCTTCAACGGCTATTGCTGCACCCTCGACTCGCCAGCTCGCTTCCGATTCCTCCGCGAACAATTTCTCACCGGTCGAATATATCCAGAGAGCTCGAGCTGCCACCCTCTCGCCAATCGTGAGCGTTCTCCGTGGCAGGTATATCTCGAGGCCGGTTCTCTCATCCCCGATAATCTCACCCTGATACTTCTCGGGGAATCCGCAGCTGAAGAGCATAACAACGATAAGCACGCCTCTCCTGTAATGACTCATAGAACCATCTCCCTTGTGCTATTCCGACATGGGCAGCGATGCGGCACGGTCCATGATCGGCTCCCTGCAAGGTATACGAATCAGGAGAGCGGAAAGACTGCTTTTTTTCTGCAAAAAAACAGCCCCTTCGCGGGAGTGATGCCGATAGTCTGTCAGGGGAATCCGGATAAAAATGAAATTTCTTTACAGAACTGACATGCTCCCGTATACTGCAGCCATAATCCCGATAATCCGGTTCCCATTCCGATTTGAGAAAAAAGCGAGGATAGTATGATACGACGGTACCTTTCTCCTCTCGTTCTCATCATCTCGATACTGGCAACCCGTCCCGTCTTCTCAGACAGCGGGACAATGAACATTCTGGTGTACCCCTTCAAGAACACCGGCGACAAGAAGTACTCCTGGATAGCAGCCGGAATGACAGATACGGTTATCTCCGATCTGAATACGCTCACGGGCGTCCACGTGATATCTGATCGCGATCGCCGGCGGGTGGCGAGAGAGCTTGAACTCGGGATGACCGGACTCCTCAGGGAGGAAACCATCGTGAAGGCGGGGAAGATGACCGGCGCCAACATCATCTTCACCGGGAGCTATCTCGTATGGGATAATCGGATACGGGTCCATGCAAAGCTGATTACGGTCGAAACCGGAGAGATTTTCAGATCCACCAAGCTCGACGGAACACTTGAAAAGATATTCGAGCTCCAGGATTCCATAACAATCAGCCTGATGACAGAAGCTGAGAAGATACACATCGCCGATGTCAAGCCGGTCGTCTTCGGCGGTAAAGATCGGGAGCGCATCTCGCGGAGAAGCAAACCGAGCTTCACTGCGTTCCGGTGGTATTCACGGGGGCTGGAGGTGCACGAAACCAATCCACAAAAGGCTTTGCAATACTACCTTGAGGCGCTGCGCATCAGTCCCGACTATTTCGACGCCCTGAACAGAACCGGATGGATATATTATGATATAAGCCAGCATCAAAAATCAATCGGCTATTACCGCCGTGCCGAGGAGGTACTCCGAAAACAGCGGCTCCAGGACAGCAACAATTTCGCCACCGTCATGAACGGCCTGGGAGCCGTATACCAGCTGCAGGGAGCCTTCGATAAATCCCTCCAGCATTACTTCAGAGCAGAGGAGATTATGGAAAACCTCAAGATGCAACAGACCACCGATTATGCTGCAACGACGGGGAACATTGGCATGGTGTACCGGCTCAGGGGTGAATACCAGAGGGCGCTGCAATACTATTTCAAAGCGCTCGCCATTTACGAAAAGCTCAATCTGCAGGATACCATCGAGGCCGCCTCAGTTCTGAATAACATCGGAATGGCGTACAAGATGATGAAAAAAAACGATACAGCGCTCACCTACTTCTTCAGAGCAAAGAAGATCGAGGAGCGATCCGGTCATCAGAATACCAAACATTTTGCCACGGTTTTAAACAACATTGCAACAGCATACGATGATAAAGGAGAACCCGATACCGCCTTCCCCTATTATCAACAGAACATGAAAATCATGAAGGAGCTGGGGCTGACGAAAACCTATGAATATGCCGCCACCATGAACAATGTGAGCTCCTATTATCACAGCAGAGGAGATCAGCAGAAGGCGATGGAATACGCGCTGTTATCAAAGAATATCATGGAAGGCCTGAATCTTCAGAACACCAGCGAATACGCCATTACCCTCTGGTGGATCGGCATCTACCACCACAAGCTCAAGAGGTCCTGCCAGGGAATCCCCTACATTGAAAAGGCGATTCGCATTCTCCGTTCGAACAGGTATCCCGGCATCAATGCCGCGCGAAAGTATCTTGAAATACTCAAGCGCGCCTGCGGGAGATAATCATCCGAAGAGCGCCATCTCCCCCCAGTTCCCGCGGCAGGTTTCAAACCGCAGCGCATGCGAGAGTACCTCCCTGAACTGTGATCGCGGTATATCACGGGCACCGAAGGTCTCGACATGCCTCGTGTAGACCTGGCAATCGATAATCATACATCCCTTATCCCTGAGCTTTTCGGTGATAATGATAAGGGCCGCCTTCGAAGCATTATCGATACGGGTAAACATCGACTCGGCAAAGAAGCACCTTCCCAGGGAGACTCCGTACAGTCCTCCCGCGAGCTCATTATCCTGCCAGACCTCGATGGAATGTGCATACCCCATCTCATGCAGAGCACAGTATGCATCGAGCATCTCCGGCGTGATCCAGGTGCCCGGCTGATCCTTCCGGGGCCGGCTGCATTCAAACATCACCCTCCTGAAATCCCGGTCGAAGGTAAACGAAAAGAGATTCTTCAGCAAAACCTTTCTCATACTGCGGGAGATTCTCAGCTCATCCGGAAAGAGAACAAATCGCGGATCGGGACTCCACCAGAGAATCGGCTCTCCCTCCGAATACCAGGGGAATATACCGTTCTGATAACCCAGCAGGAGTCTCTCCGGCGAGAGATCACCGCCGATTGCGAGAATTCCTATCTCAGAGGTAAGCTCAACGGGGGGGAAGGCTATCTCGCTGTTTAACTGAAAGATGGGCATCGGCTACGAGGTCTTTATCTCAACGTGCACATCATCATCCTGAACAACCGCCTGTGCCGTACCACCCTCTTTCAGCTTACCGAAGAGAACCTCGTTGACAAAGGGTTTTTTTATCTTATCCTTGATAAGCCGGGCTACCTCACGCGCGCCGAACACCGGAGAGTATCCCTTCCGGGCAAGCCACGCATAACACTCCTCGGTGACTTCCAGGGTGATATTCTTCTCAGCAAGCTGTTCCGCAAACTCCCGAACCTGCTTCTTCACAATCTGCAGCACAATCTCCTCGCCGAGATTGTTGAAATTCACGATTGCATCGAGACGGTTTCTGAACTCGGGGGAGAAGAACCGCTCAATGGCCTCCTTGATCGCATTATCGGAGATGGATCGATCACCGAATCCCACCTGCAGTCTCCCGATCTCGCGCGCACCGGCATTCGAGGTCATGATAATGATGACATTTCTGAAATCCGCCTTCTTTCCGGTATTGTCGGTCAGCGTGGCGTAATCGAGCACCTGCAGGAGGGTGTTGAAGATATCAGCATGCGCCTTTTCAATCTCATCCAGGAGGAGAACCGCATGCGGTGTTTTCCTGATCGCTTCGGTCAGGAGCCCCCCCTCCTCGTAGCCGACATAACCGGGCGGCGCGCCGATAAGCCGCGCAACGGTGTGTTTCTCCTGATACTCACTCATATCGTATCGATGGAGGGTGACCCCGAGAATTGCGGCGAGCTGCCGGGCCAGCTCGGTCTTGCCTACGCCGGTGGGCCCCACGAAGAGAAATGACGCTATCGGTTTATCCTGCTCATGGAATCCGGCACGGGAGCGCTTGATCGCTTCCGCGACTATCTCCACCGCCTGATCCTGACCGAAGAGCTGCTGCTTCAATTCGGCCTCAAGATCCTTCAGCTTCTCAACCTCGGAAGCGGTGACGCTCTTCTCGGGAATCTTTGCTATCCTGGCAACGACCCGCTCAATATCCCGCTCTTCGATTATCTTGACCTCATCGTCATCGCTGTTCATTCGGGTGAGGGCACCCGCCTCATCGATGACATCGATAGCCTTGTCGGGAAGGTGGCGATCGTTGATATACTTATCCGAGAGTTCGGCAGCAGCTCGAACCGCCTCCTCGGTGTAAACAACCTCATGGTACGACTCGTACTTGTCCTTGAGCCCTTTGAGAATCTCCACGGTCTCCTCGATGGACGGTTCCGGCACCTCGATCTTCTGAAACCGCCTGGAGAGCGCCCGATCCTTGTCAAAAAACTTCCGGTACTCCTCATAGGTGGTTGAGCCGATACAGCGAAGCTTGCCCGTCGCCAGCGCCGGTTTTAATATGTTGGAGGCATCCATGGAGCCGCCGGATACGGCACCAGCGCCAACGACCGTGTGGATCTCATCAATGAAGAGTATGACACCTGTATCTTCCTGGAGCTCATTGATAACTCTCTTCAATCGCTCCTCAAAATCGCCCCGGTATTTCGTCCCGGCAAGCAGCGCTCCCATGTCAAGTGAATATATCTTGAAATTCCTGATAGGCTTGGGAACGGCATCCCGAGCGATGAGCTGCGCCAGCCCCTCGGTGAGCGCCGTTTTCCCGACTCCCGCCTCCCCGACATGAATGGGGTTATTCTTGAACCGCCGGCATAGCACCTGCATCGTCCGTTCAAGGATATCCTCCCGCCCGATGAGCGGCTCCAGCTCACCCTGTCGGGCCCGCTCGGTCAACTCGGAGGTGAAGAGCTGCAGAACCCGTTTCTTTTTATCGCTCCGTCGATCCGTTCGCTGCGTATCTTCCTGGAGCTCGTCCAGATCATCGTCAAAAGCGCGGAAGGTCTGATCGGGAATAATCGAAACACCGTGAGAGATATAATTGAGAAGGTCGAGTCGGGTAATCCCCTCCCTGCTCAGAAAATAGGCCGCATGGGATTCCTTTTCATCAAATATCGAAATATATACATCACCCAGCTCAAGCACATCTTTCTGCGCCGAGGTGATATGAAAGATAGCCCGCTCCATAACATTCTGAAAGCCGAGCGATTGTACCGGCTCAATGTCCTCGGGTACCGGCACGAACTGTTTCTCGAAGAATCGCTCCAGTTCCTGCTTTAACCGATTAACATCGCCGCCGCAGTTCTCAATGATTTCGATGCCGCTCTGAAAAAAGAGCGACGAAAAGAGAACATGCTCCGGTGTCAGATACTCATGACGCCGGTTTTTCGCCTCATTGTACGAGGCGGTGAGGATCTGATTCAGTTCATCTTGTATTTCCATGATTACGCCTCTTCATAACTGCATTTCAACGGAAACCCTCTCTGCTTGGCCATGAGATGCACCTGTGCCGCTTTGGTGACCGCGATGTCGTAGGTATACACACCACAGATGCTCTTCCCCCTGTTATGCACCTCAAGCATCAGCCTGGTTGCGTCGGCTGCGGTTTTCCGAAACACCTTTATGATCACCTCCACGACAAAATCCATGGTCGTATAATGATCATTATGGAGAAGAACCTTATACATTCTCGGTTCATCAACTTCCTGCTCGGAATCAACCTGTAATTCGCCATCAAAGATGTTATCATCATGTTCCTGAGGCATATCTTATCATCCCTGCACTTTCCTCGAATCGCTGAAAGAATTCCTACCCGTACAATACTTTCTCAGAAAAACATGACGTTGTATCTTCGCCCTTTTTACCGTTGGATGAGAAAATCCCATATCCTTCAACAATTATATTGTATAATTCTGCAATATATTTCAATTTTTTTTTAGACTCGTACCTGCCATTCATTCTTTTCCCAATCATATTCCTCAGAGGGTTTGAATCTGCTCTTATACGCCATAAAATGATTACCCGCAACATAATACCCGAGATAGTAATACTTGAGATTCAACACGCGGGCGTAGGCTATCTCCCTGATAACGCCCAGGGTACCAAGGCTATAGCGATCAAATCCACTCCGGTATATAAAATAGACACTGCTCAACGATTCACTGGTTCTGTCGAGGAAACCCACGGCGACGAGCGTCCCATCCAGATAATACTCAGACTGCAGGGAGGGGCAGGACGGCAAATAGAAATTAAAGATGAACTCCTCCTTCAGGGCTTCATTGCCGAAGCGGTGTTTTGAGTGATCACGATATATATCGTATATCTCCTCCGTATACCTGAGCGTGCCGAATCGAACGCTGATATCCCTCCCCTTTCTCATGATCTTCTTCTGATTCTTCGAAGGAGTGAACCTATCGACAAGAATTCGTATCGGGGCGCACTGAGAACACCCCTCGCATGCCGGCCTGAAGTAGTAATACCCGAATTTCCTCCATCCCCGGGAGAGAAATTCATTTAATTCACTCTCATCGAGATCCCTGGCAAGAAAATATTCATAAGTGAGCTCCCTGCCGGCAAGATAGGGACATTGCTCGGGCTCACTTATTGCGGGCTTCTGAAAGAGTACCATATTCCCTTATCACCTATTAGCACTGAATAGCCAAGCATTCAGCTAAATTTTTTAATCATCACCTCTAAAAGGATTAATGAGGTTAGACGCGTATAATAGTCTTGTACATTTCTTTACTGCCATTTACAATTTCACGTAACGGGTATGGTAGATGATGATGGCACTATTTCTGATCAGGCATATTGGAAAAGCTCTCTTTTCGTACACATCCCCTACAGTTTCCCAACCCTCTTTCTCATCTCATGCACTCAGCGAGCACTGCTTCAAACGCGATTCTCCTGTTATCAACAGAATGCGTCTTATAATAAAAATATAAATTTCGGAGCAAAAATGCCATGAAATATTTATCCCTCCTTATTATTTTTTCACTATTTCCCTTCTCGTGCAACACCCAAGAGATCATTACGGCCGACAGGGTTGATATCGTTTTCTACGGCAGGGCGAAGGGAGGAGCGCTTCGACGGTCTCTCACCGTTACCGACAGGAAAAAGGTGCTGCTGCTCGGCAAATCCTTTACCGGAACCGAGAGCGCATCCCTCTACAGGTGTGGCTACACGGGGAGTATCTTTTTTTACCGCTCCGGCAAAAAAATCCTGAGTGCGGAGCTCAACCTCTCGGGAGCAGGCGCCCACTTCGTCTCCCTTCAGAACGAGAAGCTCATCTCATGGAGGATACGCGCCGAGGGGTTGAAGCTGCTCAGAAATATGTATAAAGAGAGCATTCCCGAAGAGAATTAGCTGACATGATAAGCAAAAAAAAGGCCAACTTCTTCGGGGAATTTTGTTGCCGACATTGAGCATGTTTTGTAAAACGGTCATGAATACAATAGTATTATCCTTCATACACCCAATTGTGGAAACGATCTGCTCGGGGGTATTTATGAAAAATGTAAAAAGCACAGAGGAGGAATATCAATGCCATGGGTAAATAGAGATATGTGTAGCGGATGCGAAGTATGCGTCGATGAATGCACTGTCGGTGCTATTACAATGGATGAAAACGCTGCGGTCATAGATGAAATAGCATGCATACGATGCGGTGTTTGCCATGATGTGTGTCCGGAGGATGCGGTCCGTCACGACTCAGAGCGAATCCCCGAGGAGGTGGAAGCGAACATTCGCTGGGTCAAACAGTTCATGGAAAATGATTATTATCTAAACGATAAAGAAAAGCAGAAGGGACTGATACAACGCATGGAGCGTCACTTCGAAAAAAATAAAAAGGTTGCTGAAATTACCTTAGAGCGCCTGAAGACACTGTAGAGGCAGGAAACGTAAACAGAATCAACCGGGAGAGGAGTAACCCTCTCTAAAACGACAGATGATTCATTAAGTGGACATTGCATAATACCCGCAATTCGCCCTCTCCACAGCATGTGTGAGCAAATGCCTGTCTGTATCACTCAGTGATAATTCTTTGTCAGATCAATAACCTCTTGCAGGAACGATACCCCGACGCCTGGAATGGCTTATATGGAGAATGGCTCCCGGGGAGCGGTTATCAGCCGGACGATCGCCCCTGCTTCGAGATATGTCTCAACGATCCGAAGGAGCACCCCAAGCAGAAACATATTGTGGATATCTGCATTCCGGTTAAGCCATTATAACGGTATGAGCCGCATCTTTTCCGATGCGGCTCATCTTTTACTGATTGCTATCTCTCAAAAGAACTATCATAACCACCAATCCCGCTATATCGGAATTCTATTCCAACGCAACAGGAATGAGAGAACACTTGACTTTACTTAAAAACAAATACTCACTCTCACTGCAGAAATAAAGAGCTGAAGAGATTTGTATGAAACAGTAAAAAAGCAAAACCATAGTTCCGTTTGCTATCATGAGCACGACATTTGAGACTTTCGAACAGTAAAAAAAATACCTGAAACTGACTCAATCAACAATACGCATTATCATTGACATCCCTTCAATTATGTATTACACTATGCATTATGAATGGGGGTGTATTATGATTTCAATAAGATTATCTCCCGAAATGGAAGAGAAGCTGGCCCGGATTGCCAGTGATGAAAATAAGTCTAAATCCGAAGTCATCAAGAACGCACTCACCTTATATCTCGACAAGTATCAGGAAAAGCAATCTCCCTCCGATCGCGGGTAAGACCTATTCGGAAAATACGAAAGCTGAGAGGGCAATCTCTCAAAAGAGTATAAAAAGATAGTAGAAGACAAAGTGCGTGAAAAACACCATCATTGATTTTGACCAGATAATTGCCATCTTTCATCAAGATGACGTGCTTCACCACTCCTGTCCTAAACTATCTCTTCCACCCCCAGGGGATACTTCGAGAGCTCCTCGCAACCATCCCCGGTAATCACGATGGGATTCTCATACCTGAAACCGATATTCTCCTCCGGGCAGGCATACTGCATGGCGCAGATGAGCACCTCATCCTTCTGATAGACGTGATCCGGATTTGTCCAGTAGGGGAAAGGACCGTCATTGAGGCCGATACGCCACTCGTCCCCCAGCATCCCGATACCGTGCTCAAAGCCGGGCACCATGTAATCGGCAAATCCCCGCTCGATGGCAAAGCCTATCATCTCCTCGGCGAGCTTCGACGGTGTGATGCCGGGACGGTACGTCTTGAGCGTGAGCGTGACAATATCGATAAAGTTGTTCGCATGCCACCACTGGCGGTCCGTTGCGCGGCCGATGAAATAGTTGTGCGAGTGATCACCGAGGCACAGCCCGAACATCGCGTGAATATCTATCAGCAGCGGCTCGCCCTCCTGAACCACCTTTCTCGTGGGAGGCGTGCACGCGCCGCCTGCAAAACCGGTCCGGTAGCCGCTCGCAATCTCATTGCCGCCGGTGAATGACCACTCCCATTCACTCCCCTCTTTGCGCATGGCCAGCGCCGCAATGCCGGCAATCACCGTTTCGGTCATCCCCTTGTACCCCCCGTTGGAGAGCGCCTCGAAAACGGCCCGGTGACCTTCATCGACGATCCGCGACGCCTCGCGAAACCGGTTAATGGTCCCCGCATCCTTTATCAGAGCCAGCCGGTCAACGATGGTATGGGCGTTCACCAATTCGGCATCAGGCAGAGCATCACGGTACTGCTCGTATTCATAGTGCGTGAGAAATCCCTCGGGAAGATAATTGGACATGCCGCTCTCGATGCCGACTCTCCCCTTCCCCTGCGGAAGCAACTCCGTGATGAAATCGGCAATCTGCTCAATCTGATCCTGCCCACCCATCGGAGCAAATCCCATCACATGGTCTTCGTCGAGCCATGAGTCGTGTGCCACTCGTGCCGCGTCGATAACGAAGGTAAATGCCGTGGGGAGCCCCTCCTGTGGAATAACGACAAAGCTCCGCCAGGGGCAGAACACATCCAGCGTCCATGAAAGCGTTCTGAGCCGGGAGCCAAGGTACACATCCAGATTCTCCGTGCGCATCTCCTTCTGAATATTCTCAATACGTTGCGGAAAGTCTATGAAATAGGGATCCCTTTTCTGTGCAGTCATCACATACCTCTCCTTTCAGTATTTCGCGGGAATTGTTGCGAAAACCTTGTTTATCCGGTCGGCGACCGATGCCAGCTTCAGGGCTTTCACCATATTCCCCTTCAGTTTCAATTTCCCCGTCATGAGCGCCTTCTGCGCTCCGAGCTCCGCTCTCGATATCTGGGCAAAAACCTGATAATCACCGGTTATTCGGAACTCAGCTTTGGGCGGCTCCCCTGAACCGACTGCTATTTCAGCAAGCTCCCCATTCTCGAATTTAATAAACAGAAACTTTTCCGATCCGTCCGGACAGTTCTGATATATATTCGACATGGATGATGTGATACGGTTCATCCGCTCGGGAGTAAGCTCGCTTTTCAGCCGTTTTTCCGCTTCATCCCGCCACTCATTGCTCAAGTAGATAATCGTGTCGGACATTGAAGTACCTCCTTCTGACAATGTAACATTATGGATTAATGAGTCCCCGTAAAACGATATCCAGCATTTCATTAAAGAGCTTTCTTGTCGATCTCCCCTCCGATTTTACATACGCCTTAATGATGAACATAACGTATATGGAAAAGAGCACTTCGGCAGCATGATCCACATCAATGGTACGGAATTTTTTTTCTTTTTTCCCTCTCGTTAAAATGCTTCTCAACATTGCAATTGACGCGTCGTTTATCTCCTTAAAGCGATCCTCTTTCGGCGATATGGTAAAGATGGTGGGATCATTTATCAGAATGCTTCTCAGATCCCTGTCCCGGGCAAGATATTCAAAGGCGCTGGTGCAGAGTACCGTAAACTGCTCAATAACATCTTCCTCGCTTCTTATATTTCTGGCGACCCTGTTCTGCCATTTCGTCAACGCATACTTCACCGACTGTTCGTAGAGATCCTCCTTGCTCCTGACATAGAGATAGAGATTGCTCTTGGTCATGTTGAGCTCCCCTGCAATATCCTCCAGGGTTGCCTTTTTATAGCCGTACCGGGCAAATACCTTTACCGCGGTCTCGTATATCTTTGCAGCGTCTTTTTTCTTTCTCATTGTTTAATGAACAAATGAATTTATTGTTAATTTATTCATTAAAAACAACCGGTGAGAGCTGTCAATAAAAAAATTGCAGAATACCGCTATCAACCTCCACAAGCCCTGGTATGAAAACAGGCACTAGTGCATCTGCCGATCAGGATATTCTACCGGCACATGGTACTCTCTTAATCAATAAATATAATGCTCCTGCCGGGCATTGGGAATCAAATGCTATTGCCCATATATCAATGAAGAACAATATCAAATGTTATATCATCAGAGGAATAACCGATGTCGTCAATGAGACTGGAAGTGAAGCCTCTGGCACTATGAGCATATTTGAAAGAGAAACCGGGAAGATAATGGAAAAACTCTTGCATATCCTTGAGATAATCATTTAAAATCAAAAAAACTTCATATTTCACTTGAAAAAAAAGGCAGGCAGGCGAATGTAGCCCACAACAGTGATGGGAATGCGAGTTGGACAATAGGGCTCTCATCCTGATAAGCGAATTAGCGGAAATGCCGAAAGACATAACTGTAAAATACAAAAACGCTTCGCCACTATACATGCATCAGAACAATCATCATACAGAATCCGGAAGGGAGTGTTCCATACGATGACATCGCCATTCATAAAAAGAAGAAACACTACTATTGCACGGCTCTATACGCTGGGCGAGGAGATTGCCAACGGCATAACACACGGTATCGGAACCGGGCTGAGTATTGCCGGCCTGACCCTGCTGGTAGTTTTGGCCGTACTGTACGGCAACGTTTATCATATTGTAAGCTTCAGCGTTTACGGGGCTACGCTGGTAATACTGTATCTGGCATCAACCCTGTATCACAGCTTTCAGCAACCGAACGTAAAACAGATATTTCGGGTCTTTGATCATGCGTCAATTTTTTTGCTCATTGCAGGCACCTACACACCATTCCTCCTGGTTTCCATAAGGGGTGTGTGGGGATGGACCCTGCTCTTCATTGTATGGGGGCTCGCAATACTGGGAGTGGGCTTTAAGGCCCTGTTCATCCATCGCTTTCAAAAACTATCCGTGCTGGCCTACATACTCATGGGATGGATGAGCGTTGTGGCAGTAAAAGAGTTTGTCACAGCAATTCCCCCGGGTGGATTATTACTGATCGGAATCGGCGGTGTCGTCTACACGGTTGGAATTATCTTTTACGCGCTGAAGCAGATTCGATACAACCATGCTATCTGGCATGTTTTCGTCATGGGAGGGAGCATCTGCCATTACCTCGCCGTGCTCCTCTATCTCGCTCCAGTTCATTAAATGAGTAACTGTTTCCCCAGCATAAAATGAGCTGATTCATTCGGCGATGACTATGCGATTAAATTCTCATAGCGGAAAAGATACGTTCACCGCTCTCGGAAACTGTTTGACGGATTTGAGATAGAAAGAGATACTCTCACCGTCGTGCGATGTTCATGCACATTGATATCCCGAATCACCATGATCAAAAATTTTATACTGTTTGGAATGCTCATAGTTTCTATACCGGTCTCGGTGCATCTGCTCTCTGGCACGCAAGAATCCGCTCCCTGCACCGAATATGCAGCACAATTCGTAGAAACAGAATCGGGCGTCACAACAAAATGCATTCTGAACAGAGAGGATCACGCCTTCCACTGTGAGGAGAGCAGAAAAAGTTACTCCGACACCTACTACTACCGGCACTGGTCTGATTTCATACGGGAAAGAAACACCTTCGGCTCCACTTATTATACCAAACAGGTGAAAAGGATGGGCGATGAAACTCATACATTTCACAATCGGTACGACAGCCGATTCCGCCTGGTCCGGAATTCGTCGTCGATGCTGGAGATAAGCTGGCGATCCTGGGATTCCAGGGGGCGTCCCCTGCTGGGGAAATACGATTATCGCCATAACTGTCTGAACAGAGACATTAAGGTTATTTATAACGATACCGAAAAAATTATTCGCATGATATCATCCGGAGGTAAAGAGATATCCCCGAAGGGATGTACCAAACTGCCGGTTCTGCTCCTTTTCAAGTTCGACGACAGGGGGAATCTGCTCATTAAATCTTCCGCATTCGATAACGGGCTTATAACCGTCCAGCAATATACAATAGTTGAATATGCAACGGTATGCTATTAAAGCAGAGAGGAGCAGTTTAGAGGTTTGCAACATCGCATCCCTGTACGATGCCCCTTTTTTTCAGATGTCGCTTGACTTTGCATTCTCATCGGTATATTCTTAGTCACAGTTCTGTCATATCTCATGAACACATCTGCAACAATTTCTCAATCCGTGAGCGAATACAATGAGTGAACATATAATTGCATCAGCAGAAAAACCACCTGCGAAAATCTTCGAAAACAAAACACTCAACACTATCGGATTATTACTGCTAATCTTCGGACTCATCCTCACCATCGGATCGCTGATACAGGGCATTCCGCTCCTGCTCTACGGTGACAGAATTACCGATTCGGAGAGCTTCGGAAGATTCTTTCGGGAATTCGATGAAAAGACGATCAGCGATCTCCATCGGAATGTTTATACTATTCTCATCTCGATAGCGAATCTGAACCTGATTAAGGGAATCATCTCCGTCACCGGCATTATCGGCGGTTTCGGCATACTGGCGAGAAGGGAGTATGGAATTACCGTGACGAAGCTCTGGGCCTGGGCGGCTCTCATATATCTTCTTGTCGATAGCGCAATATACCTGTATATGGTGATACCCCTGATGGTGCAGACGCTGAAAATTATTCCCCTCAAAGCATTCGGCACTTTACCGGCTGGTATGACAACAGTTCTCTCCATGGCAAAAACGATGCTCACTACCATGGTACTCATCACCAATCTCATACTGGCGATACTCCCGGCAGTCACCGTGCAAAGCATTACAAGAGCAAACAGCGAATAGATACAATGAGCAACGCATACGTTCACGGTTATTCAAAAAGAGAAAATCAGCGGCTCGAGGATCAGGCAACAACGCTGACCGAGCTTCTTCACGCAGATACTCTTTTTCCGGAAGGCGATCACGTTCTTGAAGCAGGCTGCGGGATCGGCTCCCAGACGATTACCGTTGCCCGGAAAAACCCGAAGACGCTCTTTACATCAATTGACCTCTCGGAAGTGTCACTGGAACAGGCCCGACTGAAAATCGAATCAGCACATCTCAGCAATGTTCAATTCCAGCACGCCGATATATTTCATCTCCCTTTTGAACCGGAAACATTTGATCATGTTTTTGTCTGCTTCGTGCTGGAGCACCTGCGCGACCCGGTTACTTCCCTCTTGTGCCTGAAAAAGGTAATGAAACCGGGAGGAACTGTAACGGTTATTGAGGGGGATCACGGCTCTGTTTACTTTTATCCCGAAAGCGAAGAAGCCCGTCAGGCGATCCGCTGCCAGATTGAATTGCAGGCGCAGGCGGGCGGCAATGCGCTGATCGGGAGAGAGCTGTACCCGCTGCTTTCACAGGCGGGATTTATCGACATCCGCGTTTCACCGCGCACTGTCTATGTCGATTCCAGCAGGCCTGAACTCGTTGACGGCTTTACCAGAAAGACATTCACCGCGATGATAGAAGGAGTGAAAAAGCAGGCACTGGAGCAGAAACTCATCACCGAAGCCATCTTCGATAAGGGAATACGGGATATGTACCGTACAACCGAATCGGACGGAACATTCTGTTATACCTTCTTCAAGGCTTTTGCGGCAAAGAGCGATTGAATGGAGTTACGGATCGCATATTCGATTGAAACGCATATACCGTTTTATAACGCACAACAATTGTCTCAGAAAGAGCATCGAAATGTCTCAGAGATTCAATAAAGCATCGGCACTCGCAGCTATCATTATACTGATACTTTTTCTCTCATCATCCCGCCCGCTCAATTCGGTCAATTCGTACAGATGGCCCGTCGAGCTTCCGAAGAGCCTTTCGGGCACGCTCGGAGAGAGGCGTGGAACCCGTTTCCATTTCGGCATCGATATCAAAACACTCGGCCGTAATGGGCATCCGGTTTTTGCAACCGCAACGGGCCGATTATACCGAATTGTCTCATGGGACCGGGGATACGGGAATGCCCTGCAGATTGCCCACGGCAATACGCACAGCTTCTATGCACACCTACAGAAATACGAGGACTTCAAACACAGGATACACTCACTCGTTGAGCTGCTCAAAACAATTTATGTGGGCGGGAAGATCGATTTTAAATTTTTCACTTCCGCCCCCCTCTACCAGCGAGGAGATATCATCGGCTACACCGGCGAATCGGGGGCGGGCTATCCCCATCTTCACTTCGAATTTCGAAAGGGAAATGGCACGATTAATCCACTGAAATTCTTCAGGATAAAGGATGCCGACTCACCGGTGATAGATTCCCTCTTCCTCTGCATTGAAAAGGAGAACACGACCATACATGAGCGGAGAATACCGCTGATTGTGCAGTCAGGCCGCTATCGAAGCGAGATTGATCCGATACCGGTTTCACCTTCCGACAGGCTCTTTTTCAAGATTTCCTGTTATGACAGAATAGGCGCTGAGAACAAGGTTGCCGTCCATCGATTGCAGCTCTTCGAGGAGAACAGAAAGATATTCGAGATCAGCTTCGACAGTCTGCGATGGATCGATTATCGAAAAGGATATCTCATATATGATATTTCAAAGTCATTTCTCGATGGAGAATTTACCTATACCTATTTCCTCTGTCGAAGAACGAAAAACACCTTCAGCGGTATTGCACCGTCGGGAAACGGATACGTCACCATTCCGCGGGGGAAGAAGAACTATACCGTTGCGGTATTCGATTACGCGGGCAACATCTCGGTGATGACTTTCTCGCTCATCGGAGATACATCCGTATCGCACCATGATGATTTTGTTCCCATCAACCGCTCGAGGCATTTTTCGACATGGAACAAAACGCGTGAGATAGCGGTCGCCATGAGGCCGTATAGCCTGAACCATAATGCACTGATCAGGATTACCGATCGCATCCCGAAAGCAATCGAGCACTCTCTTGAGAAAACCTTCTCTCTTAACCGATACGATATCCAGAAAATATATGCGCTGCACCCCTTCGACAGCCTCTATCGTCGACCGGTGCAGGTAACCATCAAAAGACCGCGGGGGCTCACTCCCGCAGAAGCGAAGAATATCTTTCTCTACAATTTCTTCGAAGGTGAATTCCCCTCCTCCTGCCCGACAACCTATGATCCGAAGAAGGATCGATTCATCGCCTGGACAAAAACAAACGGGTACTTCGCACTCATCCGTGATCGAGAACCACCCGCTGTTTCTATCCCCCCCACGCATGAATTCGTCGAGGATGACGCACTATACCGTATCATTCGATTTCACATACGGGACAACCTCGCCGGCGTTGACCTCCGCTCAGTATCCTGTTTCATTGATGGTGAAGCATATCCCTTTCGATACGACAGTGACCGAAGATGGCTGGAGCTGAAGCTCTCCCGCGCCGCCGTATCAGAGGGGCTGCATCACGTGCTCATTCTCTGCAAGGACAATTCGGACAATCGGAGCGAATTCCGGGGGCTCTTCGGTTTTTGAGAGCATGCTGAGCCGCCAGGCATTCACGAAAGCATTTACCGACACTGCAGGGGTTCATCGATTGTAGAGCTTTGACTCAATCACCCCGCGCAATCGCTGTGCGGGAATAAAATCAGATTTGATGTTCAATGCTTCCTGACAATCCTCCAGTGCCCGGAGATAGTCGTGCAAATCCAGGTATGCCAGCGCCCTCCCGTAATAACCTTCGACGTACAGGGCGTTGATTTGCAGTGAACGGTTGAAGTCTTCAAGAGCCCGCTCGTACCGCTCCAGCATTCGATAGGCCAACCCGCGGTTGATATACGCTCTGAAATTCTCGCCGTTATAATCTATCGCGCGGGTAAAATCCCGTACCGATTTTCTGTATTCGGATTGTACAAAGTACGCCATCCCGCGATGATTGTATATTATGGAGCGCACTCTGGGATCCACCTTCATATTGAGAATGGCAGAATAGGCATGAATTGCCTGATCATACCGGTGCTGGTTATGAGCATCCAGCGCCTCAAAGATGAGCTTCTCCAGCCGGTTCTTCGGGTTTCTCGGCATTTTCAACTGAACGCTCTCCATCGGGGGAAGCTTTTCAACGCGACTGATAAGTGAAATCTCCTCCTCCGCTATTTTCTCATGGAGGCTTTCCCGACGCATCTCGCCGAGCTCTTTCAATTCACGCTGATAGTTCCGAATTTCCTGGAAAACGATATCCGAGAGCGTCAGGATTGCGTTGAGGGATGCAAGCTTTCTCTTGATCGGTTCATTGAGAGGAGAGTAGTCAGCCTTGTAAATGAGCTCGTGCTCAACTTCAGCCCATGCATCCTGCAATATCGTACGGAGCTGAATCTCACAAACCTTCCTCATACAGGGGAGAGATGATGAGAGCGAGTAGGGAATCTCAACGAGCAGATGTACCGAATCATAGGCGAATTCATCCAGTGAGTGCCTCATCCCCTTCCGTTCCACTTCGATGACCGTGAAATGATCATGAACGAGCTTCGCAATGCTATCGATATCCTCAAGGAAGGGGCAGACAATTCTGATACCAAGAACATCATTAACGCGAAGCTGCCGTTGAGCGGTACTGTTGTGCTTTATGAGCTTCTTATAGTAGGCTTCAAAACGCTTCAACCGATATTTGACCGTTGCCTCAATCTCATTCCGTAAGAGCAGATCACGAATCCTTCGCTGTATTTTCCGCAGGACAACGGTGTAGTGGGAGCGGCACCTGTCATACTGTGCACGAGCCTCTTTTCTATCGGGAATCTTTACTTTTTTCATATCGATATTGCTCGAGAGACACCATCACCCTGAAAAAATGCAAACAAAAAATATCATAGTATCCTCAAAGATATACGAACCATACATTTTGAACATGATGAAGGGGAACTGTGGAATAATACTATCACACTCAATAGTAATGAAAGATTTTCATACATATCAATATTTTTTAACGAAGCCCCTGCAAAAGAGGCAATCGCCAGGTATTCAGGGCTGCCGTTCACTATTGCATGGGAAACACGATGATGAATTCCGATCCGCGCTTCCGATCAAGTGTGAGAGACCCTTTGAGTTGATTTTCAACCATAAGCGAAACGAGCTTCAACCCCAGTGTTTCAGTTCGTGTTATATCAATGTGTTTCGGCATCCCCACGCCATTATCACCGACGATAAGATGTACCGTATCGTTATCAGCCCTCATCGATATTGCTACCTTCCCGTCTCGCACTTCCGGAAAGGCGTACTTGAGTGAGTTCGTAAGGAGCTCATTGATGATCAGGCCGCAGGGAATTGCCTGATCAATAGCGAGATGTACCCCTTCAGCATTCACCTCAAGTGAAATTCGTCGCTTATCAGCGGAAAAGCCCTGTAACAGCTCTCTCGCAATCAAATGGATGTATTCCGAGAAATATATTCTCGAGAGATTATCAGCCCGATAGAGGAGCTCGTGTATGAGCGCCATTGCCCTGATGCGATTCTGAGAACTGGAAAATTCTTCAACCAATCTCTCCTCTGTGAGCTTTCTCTTCTGCAGATTAAGCAGGCTCATAATTATCTGGAAGTTATTCTTGACCCGGTGATGAATCTCCTTGAGGAGAACCTCCTTTTCATGAAGGGCACTTCTGAGAGTCTCTTCCGCCCTCTTGCGGTAGGTTATATCATGTATGATAACCGTGGCCCGCACGGGTTTTTCCCCTTCGGCGATCAGTCGCGTATGGGTGCTCACACAGAGCTCATGACCGTCCTTCGCCCTCACGCGGTACTCTGTATAATCCGAGGGGAGCTCGCCGGAGAGCGCCTGCCTCTGCCTATCGGTAAAATGAGTAAAACTCTCTTCGGTTAATATATCAGAGGGAGTCATTGAAAGCAGCTCCTCCCTGCAGAAACCGGTATAATCACAGACGATGTCATTAATGCTCAGAAATCTTCCACTGGCAATATCAATTTCGATGATGCCCGCAGGGGCGTAATCGACAAGTTGCCGGTAGCGTGCTTCACTCTCCCGGAGCGCCTCCTCGGCGAGCTTGCGTTCGGTGATATCTCTGGCAATACCGAGTACCGCATAGGGCTCTCCTCCACGATATATCACCGAGCTCCTCGTTTCAACCCAGATGAAGGTGCCGTCCTCTCTCTGCATCCGGTATTCATTCGGTGTCTTCTGGCTCCCTGTCTCCATCAGCTCTTCAAGGGCACGGGCTGCCATTGGCAACTGGTCCTCAGATACGAAATCCGCGAAATTAAGGGAGCCGACATCCTCCCGTGAATAACCGGTCAATTCCAGCGCTCTCGAGTTTGCGTCGATGAAATTCCCCCTGAAGTCATTGATAAAAACGGCATCAAAGGAACGCTCGAAGATCGCCGTATACTTCTCCTCCGCATCAAAGAGCTCGGCCTCCATACGCTTGCGCTCGGTAATATCGATAAATGAACCGAACATGCTGACCGGTGTCCCCTGCTCGTCGGTCATGATGCTCGCGGACAGGTGGACATCAAAGGTGCTCCCGTCTTTCCGCCGCGCGACCATCTCTCCGATCCAGTTCTCCTCACGCTGCAGCGCTTCAATGACTTCCCGCGCCTCATCAGCATTTTCCCAGAAATCTGTAGTTAATTCCCCCACCACCTCACTCTCACTATCATACCCCCACATGCGGAGGAATGAGGAGTTGACATAGGTCAACGCTCCGCTCAAATCAGCAAGAGCGATACCGTTTATCGAAGATGCGATGGCCTTGTCCTTCTCACGCAGAATCTCCTCTGCTCTGACCCGATCGGTAATGTCACGGGCGATTCCCTGTATTGCCACGGGCTCCCGGTCACGATATATTATCGAGGCATCGGTTTCCACCCAGACGCACCCACCGTCCTTTTTGCGAAGCCGATACCGGCTGAGATCTTTATGATAGCCATCTTCGATAAACTCGCCCATAATGCGAAATGCCCTGTTGAGATCTTCGTCATCGATCAGCGATGCAAAGTTCAACTGCGTAATATCCTCATGCGTATACCCCAGCAACTGCAGCGCCGTCTTATTGGCATCGATAAATCTACCCTCAAAGTCGCTAATATAAACACAGTAGAGAGAGCCATCGAAGAGGGCGCGGTATCGATCCTCGTACTCGCGAAGCTCTTCCTCTATCAGCTTTCGCTCGGTGATGTCGGTTACTATATCCATAAACGCGGGCTTCCCCTCCCATACGATCATGGCTGTTTTGGCCTCAATAGTTTTTATCTCACCATCGCTATTGACGATTCTCGTTACGGTGATATCAGGAACGTCTTCTCCAGCCAAACGCCTGATAAACTGCTCACGTACCCATTCGACCTCATCCGGATGAATGAATTCTTCGTATGATTTTTTCACTAATTCTTGATGCGGATAACCGGATAACTGAGTTGCCATGGGATTTGCATAAACGATGAATCCGTTCTGCGTAACGATAATGGCATCCTTCGCATTCTCCACCAGCGCCCGATACCGCTCCTCGCTCTCCCGCAATCTGCTCTCCATCTCATGCCGGTATATGGCAGTTTCAATGCTGGAATAGAGATCGTTTATCCCGATAGGTTTCACCAGGTATCCGTAGTGTGACGTCTCTCGTACACGCGTCAGTGTTTCACCGCCAGTGTGAGCGGTAATATAAATAACCGGTATATTGAACCGCTCCTGAATCAATTTTGTCGCCTCGATGCCATCCATCACTCCAGAAAGGACAATATCCATGATGATGAGATCGGGGTTTCCCTCGCCAACCTTCTCTAAAGCCTCCTCGCCAGACGAGACGATGTCGAATACCCTATAGCCGAGGCTTCTGAGCGTATTCTGCAGGTCCATCGCAATGATGGGCTCATCTTCAACAATCATGATTGACAATTCTCGCATGTCACTCTCCTCCCTGCAGCAACTCCGCATCAGAAGCATGTAGACTATCAAGTGGATCGAAATGAAAAAGTGCATACTATCAGTGAGCAGCGGTTGATCCCGATCGAAAGAAACTATTGTTATAATTCTTTATAGAATGACGCTCTTAACTATATAACTCACAACCACCCCTGTCAAGCACTGAATATGAACAACAGCCGAAGATCCACCATCAAAATCCGGAAGCGAGTAATCAGTGATCCTCAACGTGATGGTATACACCGGTATTGCAACAGTTTTTCATCATCATTTTTAAGCCACAATACAGAAAAAAACTTGAAATGACATGTAAGAAGGAGTTAAATAAAGAACAGGAGAAAAAAGAGAACAATACCCTGCCAAAAGTCGTATATGCTCGATTACACATTACAGTGCAGTTGATGGGGGTTGCCGGAGACAACACCGTCGAAGCAGTGAGGGAGAGCAGATCATAACAAACAGGGTAAGATTATAATTGAAAAAAAACCCCATTACATTCATATTTACCTCTTCCCGATGTTTTCGAAACAAGTGGTGATTCATGGAAGATAAAGATAAAAAAATTGAAGAGCTGATAGAGGAGTTGAAAGCGCTTACCGAGAGGAATCGTGAGCTGGAAAAGAGGATTGACCTCGACTTCAAGCAGCTCAGCAAAGAACTCATGAAGTACAAGCTCATGACAAACTCATCGAAGGATTATATTACCCTTATTGATCGCAACTACGTTTATCAGGCAGTAAACGACGCATATCTTGAGGCCAGAAATCTGAAGCGGGAAAACGTGATCGGCCATACCGTCGCCGAGGTCTGGGGTAATGATGTATTTCAAGAATCGATTAAATGGTATATCGACAGGTGCTTCGAAGGGCATATCGTCAATGATCAATCCACCTTTGAGTTTAAATCCTCGGAGCTGAACTACATGGATATCACCTACTATCCCTGTTACGATACCGACGATTCCCTATCACATGTTGTCGTTACCTCGCATAACATCACCGATATCAAACGAAGCGAGGAGAAGATCAAACGTCTGGCATACTACGATTCACTGACCGGTCTCCCCAATCGACTGCAGTTTGTTGAGCTGCTTGACTTCGAATTGACATATGCCCGGAGAAATAAAACAAAACTTGCCGTTATGTTCCTGGATCTTGACAACTTTAAGACGATAAATGACACCCTGGGTCACGCGGTCGGAGACCTGCTGCTTCAGAGGGTCGCAGGGCGCATCGCAAATGTCCTTCGCGAGAGCGATACCGTATCCCGATTCAGCGGGCACATCAAGTTCATCAGCGACAGCTTCTCCCGTATCGGAGGCGATGAATTTCTCCTGATCTTACCCGCGCTGAACAGACCTGAAAATGCAAACATTATTGTCGAGCGTATTATCGAATCATTCAAAGAGCCCTTTTTCATTGAACAGCACGAGCTGCATATAACCACAAGCATAGGCATTGCAATCTTTCCGGATGACGGTGAGACCTATGAATCGCTTCTTAAGAATTCCGATACCGCAATGTACCGCGCGAAAGAATTCGGCAAAAACAACTATCAATTCTATTCGCCATCGATGAACGCCGAAGCGATGGAGCGGATGAAGCTCGCAAATAACCTGCATCACGCCATTGAACGGAATGAGCTGACCGTCTGCTATCAACCACTGATCAATCTCAGCACGGGAGAGATCGTCGGCATCGAATCCCTCCTTCGCTGGCATCACCCCGAAGTGGGAACCATTTCGCCGGAAAAATTCATTCCCCTGGCCGAAGAGCTGAACCTCATCATCCCCATCGGAGAGATGGTTTTACGAACCGCCTGTCATGAGATGAAGGAGCTCGAGGATACGGGCATGAAGCCGCTGACACTCTCGGTGAATCTCTCCGTGCTTCAGATAAAGGACAGGAAGTTCGTGGAAAAGGTTGCGCACATATTGCATGAAACCGGTTTCGATCCCGAGCGGCTTGAACTTGAAATCACCGAAACGACTATTCTCCAGAATATTGACATTATTCATGAAAACCTTAAAAAGCTGAAAGAGATGAAGATCAATATCGCCATTGACGATTTCGGAACCGGTTACTCCTCACTCACCTCACTGAAAAAACTGCCTATTAATACCCTGAAGATTGATCAGTCATTTATATGCAACATTACCACCAACGAGGACGATGCCACCATTGTCTCCATCATGATTGCCATGGCCAACAAGATGAATATTAAAGTTATCGCTGAAGGTGTCGAAACAGAGGAGCAGCTCAATATCTTAAAGGAATTTCAGTGCCACGAAATACAGGGATATCTCGTCAGTCACCCCTTAACCGCACATGATCTGGATAAGCTCCTGGGGAAGAAGGAATTTCTCAAGTTCAGTTAATGCTCTCTCTTTCCATTATGTTCCGAAGGTTCATCGATTCCACAGCACCCGCCGGATGAATGCCTCTGGGGAACGTTCACCTTTCACGGAAAATGCATACGATCGATGAAACAGAGCCGCGCTCCGTTTCCCGGATCTGCAGAAATTCAGGGAGGGGGTATCAGAGCGCCGGGTGGTTAATTACTGCTGTACATTTTTCGCGGTTTTCCTTGACTTTTATTTGATCGGTCGAGTACTGTACGTGAAATCGAGAAAGGAGCTTCACCTGATGAACGGTTCACTTCGCGAGAAACACCATCATATCGTCCTTGAGCGTCTTCGCACCCTGATGACCGAAGAGGGAATTGATGCACTGATAACCTTTAAAAACGAAAACGTTACCTATATCAACACCCTTCCTTCGAGCTTCCTCAGTCTCTCAAATGTTGCTACCCTGGCAATGATAATCGTGCCACGGGAGGGCGATGTGGTCGGCATATGCTGTGACTTTGAGCGCCCCGCTCTCGCCGCTGGAGGAATGGTGCGTGACTGGCGCGAGTTCCCCATGTGGATATACATCGACGATCAGTTTATCACCGACCACCCGGCGAAGCGAACCGATAAGCCGGAGTTCTTCAGTCTCGATCTGAGCATCGGCGTTCTCGTCGATTGTCTCAAAGCAGCAGGTGTCGAAAAGGGAACACTGGGAGTTGAAACGATTGCCATTCAGATGCCCATATGGCAGGTGCTGCAGCAGGCGCTCCCGGATGCCTCTTTTGTCGATTCCTCAGCGCTCTTCTACAAAGCGCGTGCCGTCAAAACCGATTACGAGATTGAGTGTCTGCGCATCGCCGCGCGCGCGCAGGAGGATATAGTTTTCGACACCATGGCCGAGATTGGCATCGGCACCACTCACGCCGACATCATCTCGCGACTCAGCTCCCGTGCCATGGCAGCACCGCACATAGAATCCATACGGATGATGTTCGTCTCCATCGGACCCCTCTTCTCCCCCTGCATGTCTCCCTACGAGGTCGCCGTTCAGAACGGCGATCTGATAAAATACGACGGCGCCCTCGTGGTACGCGGATACGGCGCAGATGCAGCACGAACCTTTATCGCCGGAAAACCGTCGGCTGATCAGGAGCGGGTGAACACCGCGCTCATTGCCGCTCATAAGAAAGCGCTCTCGATGATGGGACCGGGAGTCATTCCGAAAGACGTATTCAATGCGGCAATGCGGGTGGCGCATGACAACGGCCTGCCAAACTTTATGCGGGGACATGTCGGCCATTCTGTCGGTCTCGATCACACCGTTGAGGAACCACCCTTCCTCTCACCCCTCTCGGTAGAACCGATGATTCCCGGAAATGTCTTCTGTGTGGAGCTCCCCTACTACGCCCATAATTTTGGCTCGATCATGAACGAGGATATCGTGGTGATAACCGAAACCGGTACGGAATTCCTAACGTCCAGGGAGGTGAAGCTCCATCCCATCGGGACGCAGCGTAAATAATACCTTCTTCACCATCGGAGTGACTTATGCAATCATCAACTCATGAAAACCAGACCGGCACGGCAATGAGCGGCTATCATCGATTTCTGATTATCATGCTCTCGGCAGCTACCTTCTTTGAGGGGTACGATTACATGGTTATCAACCTGATCCTTCCCCTGATGGGAAAGGAATTCAGCGTCTCAACGCAGATTCTCGGGTATGCGGTTTCGGTCATTAACATCGGAACCATTGTCGCTTTCTTCGTTATTCGCACTGCTGATCGCTTCGGCAGACGGTCACTCCTGCTCATTACCATAGTGTTGTACACCTGCTTCACCGTCCTCACCGCCCTTTCGCGAAGCACGGTTGATTTCGTCATCTATCAATTTCTCGCCCGTGTATTTCTTGTCGCTGAATGGGGCCTCTCGGCGGTGGTGCTCGCCGAGGAGCTTCCGGCACGGGTTCGCGCTTTCGGCATCGCTATTGTGCAGCTCGCCGCAGCGTTCGGCGGTGTGCTCGCTGCTGTCATCTTCCCCGCCATCTCGAAATCCGATTTTGGCTGGCGGGGAATGTATCTCGTCGGCATCATCCCCCTGCTGCTGATCATCTGGTTGCGCCGGCGTCTGAGAGAAACGCCGCGATGGATTCAATCCCGAAATCGGGTGGAAGAACAGGACGAAGCACCGTCATTCTTCACCCTGCTCAGTAGGCCCTATCGAAAACGAACGGTGCTCCTCATGCTCCTCTGGTTCTTCTCATGGATTCCCATTACAGCGGTACAGGTCTTCTTCGCCTATTACACCATCAATGAACGGGGATGGGATCTCACCGACGTAAGCCGGGCGCTGAGCATCGCCTATACTATCGGGCTCTCAGGATACCTCGTTGGAGGGAAGCTCATGGATATACTCGGCCGGAGACCGACCAGCATTATCTTCTTTCTTGGCGGTACGGGGTCAATTATATGGACCTTTCAGGTGCAGAGCAGCCTGGCCATCCATTTCGCTATCGGATTCTGTGTGTTCTTCATCACTGCCTATCTCCCCATCTGCTCAACTTATACGACTGAGCTCTTCCCCACCCGGCTTCGGGCCAATGCGGCGGCGTGGACCAACAACACCCTCGGCCGGGTCGGCTGCGTGATCGCACCCGGTCTGGTGGGTTTGATGGCGCTGCATCTCGGTGGAATGGGAAATGCCCTGACCGTTATTGCCGTTGCACCCTTCATCGCCGCATTTCTCGTGCTCTTCTTCTTCCCGGAAACGAAGCAGAAGGAACTCGAAGAGATTACGCTCGAAACGACCTGAGTGATCGGTGAATGGAGAAATCATTATCATGAGTGGCCGGGAATGACCAGACAATAATGCTCCTCCTCACATGAGAAAATTTAAGTTGACTGAGCGAGCGAGCGCATTATATTCAGAGGGATTACCTGAAGGAGGAACGCCCCCGTGAAGCTGAAGCCCTTCATTGAGCGAATTATATCCGAAATTGGCCCCCGCCCGGCGGGGAGCACAAGCGAGTATCGGGCAGGTGAGATTATTGCGGATGAGCTCAGGAAGCGCACCGCAGAGGTCCGCTACCACGATACGACTGTCTGCCCGAACATCATTCACGGACTCATCAACATGATGATAGGAGTGTATCTCTTCAGCGCGCTCATCTTCCTCTTCCTCCCCCTCGCCTCGGCAATCATTATCGGTGTGCTGCTCACCGCTCTTCTCCTTATGAGGATCTTCGGAAACCGGGTCATCGACTGGCTCTTCCACAGCACGCCAACGAGAAACATCATCGGAATATTTCGCCCCAAGGGCATGGCAGAAAAGATACTCATTTTTTCGGGTCATCACGACAGCCCCAACATGATGCCGCTCTTCTCTCAGCCCTACAAGCCCTATATTCACCTCTTCGAAACCGTTGTGCTCGTTTGCATGGGGCTCCTCATCCCCTCGGGAATTATACGCACGATCACGAGCGGCCCTGCAACGCTGTTACCATCGCTCGGCTGGTTTGATCTGCTCTACGCGGTATCCCTCGTGGGGCTCATCCCGGGATTTTTTTACCGATTTAAGATGATATCACCTGAGAGGAACCTCGGTGCCAACGACAACCTCTCATCTGTCGCCGTTCTCCTGGGAATAGCCGATCACCTCAAAAAGAAGCGGCTCAAGAAGACGGAGGTCTGGCTCATATCCTTCGGATCAGAGGAGCCTCTGATCTACGGATCTGCCGGATTCGCCCGGGACTTCCCCGACCTGATTAAAAAAGCCGTTCACTTCAACATGGAAACTCTCGGGGCGGGAGATCTTGCGGTTATCAGAAAAGAGAAGATGACCATGACCGCATATACTCCTGAGGTTATCGCCTTTATACAGCGCGCCGGAAAGCGGGCAGGGTTCGAATTGCCGGCAATTGATATCACCTACGGCGGTACCGACTCCTACCCGATCATAAAAGCGGGAGGCAGATCCGCCTGCCTCTTCGGCATGGACGAAACCGAGCTCTTCTCGCTCTGGCACTGCCCGGATGACAACCCGGACAACATCGATGAGAACAACCTTCAGAAAGCGCTTCAGATATGCATCGAAGCGATTCGGGAATATGATGAAGAGGGGTGAAATTCGTTCCGCAGGCGTAATGACAGCATAATATCTTAGAAACTGTGAAAAAGAGCATAACAGGAGGTCGTCATGGAGGAGAAAGGTGTTCTGGGCCTGAAGCGGGTCCTGGGCCTGAAGGAAGTCGTTGCAATCGGAGTCGGCCAGACAATAGGAGGAGGCGTTTTTGCCATGACCGGAATCGCCATCGGCATCTGCGGTGCAGCCCTGCCGATTGCCTATACCATGGCGATACTCCCGGCAGTTTTTCTCATGCTTCCGCTGGCATATCTCGGTGCGGCAGTCCCGACAGTAGGGGGCAATTACCGATATCCGAGCCGATTTTTCTCACCGCTGGCAGCTTTTATGGGCGTATGGATTTTTGCCATAGGATTCTTCCTCGGTTTCCTCCCCCTCCTGTCGGTCACCATGGTTGAATATCTAAAGGCCTTCTTCCCCGATATGAATGTCACCATCTTCTCGATTCTCTTTCTCACCTTCTTCTACGGTGTTAATCTGATCGGCATTCGAATCGCAGCAAGCGTGCAGGGAATTATGGTCCTGATACTGATAGCGGCTCTCATCATGTACAGCGCTTTGGGAATCCCCCATGTATCCTCCGCCAACCTCGAGGACCTAATTCCGAAGGGATTCCTCTCAGTACTATCAGCAGCCTCGCTCCTGATCTTCCCCTATCTCGGCGCAAATGCCATCATCGAGCTCGGGGGTGAGATAAAAAAACCGGAGCGGGTGATTCCGCTTTCATTTCTCATCATCATCATCATAGTTGCCGTAATCTACATATCCATGAGCGTTGTTGCCGTGGGGGTTCTGCCCTGGGAGCAGTGCGCCAACAAACCGCTGACCGAATCGGCTGCAGCCTTCCTCTCGGGACCGACGCTGAGCTTCTTCATCATCGGCGGGGCGCTCCTCGCCCTCGCCACCACCATGAATGCTTCCTTCATGTGGGCACCGAAATCTTTTATGATAGTCGCCGGAGACAAGCTCATTCCCGCCGTCATGACCAGAGTGAACGATCGATTCGGCACGCCGCACAACCTGCTGACCATGATATGGGTATTCTCGGTGAGCGCTCTTATCGCGGGCCTGGATATCAAGGCGCTGGCTCTCTACGCGACCATCGGCGGGCTCGTGATATTCATCCCCGTAACCATATCATCGCTTCTGCTGAAACGGAAAATGCCGGACCGCTTTGAAAAATCGCCGCTCAAAGTGCCGGCAAGCGTTCTTCTCTTCTGCGTTGTAGTGGGAATAGTCCTCTTTGTGGGAGCGCTCGCGGCGCTTTTCGGTGAGCTCTGGAAGACGAGCGCCTTTCTCACCTATTTCTTCATCTTCTGGGTTTTCGTGGGAGTCGGCTATTTCTTTCTCATGAAGAAACAGCTTACCAGAAAGGGAGTGGATCTGTATAAGATTACGAGAGAGATCGATCTCTGATTAAAATATTTTAACGATATATCCAGAACATACAATGATTTCTCAGAGTAAGGATAAAGGGGGAAATGCATGCGGTATTCCCCAGTAGATTTGCCAGTATATTGCTTTTTTGAGGGTTTTCTTTATAATAATATAGTTTCTGTAGTAATAATTATCGGTACTTTCATCACTATCAAGCAATTCACATAATAGTGCATCAAGATACATCCTAACGGCATATGCGAGAATATAAGAAACCGACATTTTAAAGAACTTCCGCATATCCTGACAGTACTCATATTCATATTCACGAAAAGCGATATGAAGACGATGCCAGTTCTCTTTCACATCTCTATCCTGATATTTAACCCTGGTAAAGGTTTTGAGCATATTACTATTTAAATGCATCACCCGTTGCATTAAAAGTATTATCAGAAACGTTCTGGAGCTTCCAGTGAGAGCTGCCACTCTATCAAGCATATTTTTAATTGTTACATGGACATGTACTGTTGATTCAATAATCATAAGCTCCTCCCCGATAACTATCTGTATTTTATACGAATAGCATCCGGGAAAAGTAAACAAAATATATCAATCACTTAATCAATTGCCCATACGAATTTCCATGTTATTAATACAGGCAAGTTGCTCACCGTTATCAGGTTAATGGAATGAGATCGCAGAAATAGAACCGTTCATCCCGCAATACCACCTCCCCCTTCTCAAACCGTATCCTCCTGCTGAAAAGCGGACCGTCAAACACGAAGGTGTGGAATTCACCATTCTCTCCGCAGGGATCCACCTCCTGAGGAAGCCGTGATAAGAAATCCCGATTATAGAGGCTCCCCGCAAATGTTGCATCGAGCACATCACCATCAACACAGGTGACAATCGCAGCGAATCCCAGCTCGATAAAACGCTCAGCGAGATCAGTAGTACTCATCCCCCAGAGGGGGAAGAGCGCGTTCATGGCAATGCGTGAGAGATTCTCCTCACGGTACGTTCTGAGATCTGAGAGAAAGATATCGCCAAAGACAACCGTCGAGATACCCGCTGTCTTGTACCGCTTCAGGACTTCACCCATCCTTGACTCATAGATCATATTGTTCGCTTCCTTCGGGATGAAGATTTTCTCCAGCGGAAACCCCAGCGACTGAGCCTGCTGCTCAAGGAGAACCCGGCGAACACCGTGCATGCTGATCCGATCGTAGTCCTCGGTCAGGGTCGTCAGGAACGATACAACCGTGCTCCCTCCCTTCTCAAGCAATTCGTAAAGCGCAAGCGCACTATCCTTTCCGCTACTCCATGTAAAGAGCACTTTCTGACTCATGGCACTCCCTTCAACGACACTCGCCCGTTTCTCTAAAGGATCAATTTGCAGACACCCCATATCCCATTTCAACAAAAAAAGCATATAATCGAAAACACGACAGTGTTGATATTCCACCGGATGCTCCTATCCTTCCGGCATTATTCCAACGGCATGTCACACAAATCATCGGAATGATTTTAATTGATCCCGCTATGAAATACAGTATTTCTTTAATCCTGCTCGGTTCTTTTTTTACCGGGAGGGAAAGCCTGATAGTCGTATAACGATATCAGGCACTCATATCTTGAAAACATACCGAGGTATTAACTTGGCGACGATATCTATCAATCCAACCTCCAGAGCGCGAAGTACAACATTCCGTCCGCGGTACTCAAAGGGGAGGTCCCGCACCTCGGAGATTATCTTCTTGCCCCTATCGTTCTGCATCTCAACTTCGAAATACCGCTTGCCGTCAACCTCGGTGACCCGGTTTACCGTCAAAATATCCGGCAAAACATACCCGCCGCCATGAGGGATGATATTCGCTCCGATGAGCCTGTCATAGATACCAAGATTCATCGAGCGTTTCTCGAATCCCAGAAGGTCGATGCTCTCCGGCGTAAGATTTGGCATGCCGTGGACGAGATACGCAGGAAGATCTCCTCTGAGAGTCAGCGGAAAGAGGGTGCGCTCATCGGCCACGTGATGGCAGCCGAGAAGTATCTCGTTCATGTTAATCAATCCCTGATGGGTCTCATTGGAGATAAGAGTATAGTCCCCGAAGAGCAGATCCGCCGCCAGCCTCCTCTTCCGCTTGGTAAACTCATCAATATACCGATACCGCTCATAGTACGCCCGCGCGTTCTCACCCGTAAGCAGGTAGAAATTACCGAAGGGTGTCGCGATAATTTCGGTCCTCCCACTGAGCTCTCTGCTCACGTCGTAGTACAAACCGAAACCCATCGCGCTATCGCCCTTGAACTCATCAGCAGATCCATGAATGATAAAAGCATAGGGAGGCAACGGCACATCAGTTTTTGCAACATGCTTTATTTCAAAGATATCAATGAAGTGATTGCTCTTATAGAAATCCCAGATAAGATCGATACCGTCGATCTGAGTCGTGTTCACCTCCATTGCATGCAGTTTTCTGATCAGTGATTCAATATCGGGTAACTTCTGCAGCCCACCCGCAAGCATGCCGCATGCATTGGGCTTGGTATTGAGAATAATAAGCTCATCATCCCCGTTTCCCCAGCTTATCTTCCCTCCATACCCAAAGCCGCTCTTCCACCTGCTGGCGTTTCTGGTTATGGTCATATCAGGCGTGGTGATGAAGGTCGCATCGGGCTTCATGCCAAGCTCACGTTGAACGAACTGAATCCCGGCAATTCCATAAGCGGAATTAATTCTGCACAGCTCCGCCCCGCTGTCGTTCACGCCGATGTAAAAACAGTGATCCCGTGCACGCTGCAACCACTCTTCTTTATCCACAGAGTTCATACTCACATTCCTTATAGCGGTGATGGTACAGGTTTTTACCCTGTTCCCCTGCAGAGAGGGGAGCACTATACTCCTGATACGAGCAACTCATTTCGTTTCAAATTGAGGATATGGGCGTTGGATAGTTATAGAATTCAACCGAGTGCTACAGTCACAATATACCGGTTTTTCTCTATTGACAAATATTTTTTAAGAAGTTTCTGAATATTTTTGTTCGAGTAATCCGATAAAATGAACAGTATATTCCATTTTCGCTTGATTTTTCAAGGGTTATTCCGGAATCTATTTAACGAAGAGAGGGTATGATCTATGTTTTCAAGAACACTGACGAACGAAGAAGAGGAAATCATCAAGGTAATCGAAGCCTTCGTTCGCGACAAGCACAAAGATGCGGACAGCCATGACTACAGCCATGTGCTGGAAGTGACACAGCACGCCATCGATATTGCCGAGCGAATACCGGAACCGGTTGATCCCTTCATCCTCATCTGCGGTGCGCTCCTCCACGATATCGGCAAAACCAATCTGCTCTTCAACTCAATGCACGGCCTCCTCGGATCAGCCCTCGCCGAGGAATTTCTCGAGGCGCTGGGCTATACCTACCCTTCGCTCAAACCGGTCCGAGATGCTATCTGCAGAATCGTATGTCGTCATACCCCTACCACCATGATACCCCCGGAGACCGTCGAGGAAAAAATCGTCTTCGACGCTGATACCCTCGATCGGCTGGGAATCATCGGTGTGCTCCGCGGCTTTATCGGGAAAGTCGGATCAATAGAGAAGATCCTCGAAAGCAAGCTCGCCTCCCGCGTTCACGACTTCGAGCTCCTCCATTTCGATGCCTCACGAGAACTGGGGAAGAAAATGAATGAAGAGACACTGCGATTTGTCGATATCATCAGGAAATCCCTGCGGAAGCGGGTCGATGAAGTCAGGGAGATAGAGCTCCACAGCGCTTCGAACGAGAACAACAGCGGGGGGAGTCATTGACGGTGAGCGGGAGATCGAGGCCATCTCTAACAACTCATCATCCTGCTTGTGTCCGTGGCATATTGTGAACTAAAGGCCCCAGCGACGTCGCTTCCCCAGCAGGATGATATCCCGCAGAGCCTCCCTGCCCTTCGCAAGCATCCACCGCTTCTCAAAGTGATGATCCTCAATTATCTGCGCGATGGAGGCAAGCGCACGGAGGTGAAAGTTCCTCTCATCCATCGATCCGACCAGGACAAATACGGCATGCACGTCTGTTGCCGATTCGGAGAAGTATATTCCCTCTCTGCAGCGGGCAACGAGAATCTCGAAAATCCCCTCCCCCTCAATAACGAGATGCGGAATAGCCAGCGTCCTGGTCAAGGCGGTGCTGCTCGCCCGCTCTCTTTCAAGAAAGAGCTGTAAGAGGTGATCCGGTTCCATGTCCAGACTGACTGCCATCTTGTCAACCACTTGCCGGAAGAACTCTTCCAACGAGACTCTTTTCTCAATATCAATAATAGTGCTATTCTCGATAATACGGTCGAAACGGTCCTTGACGATATCATCCCGCTCCCGAATAACCTCCTTCAGCTCATCCTCCAGACAGTGCGTTGTCAGCTCCTTGGCCGTAATCCGCTCGATAAGGTGAAGCAGCGCATACTCCCGTTCGGTCCTTATCTTGTGAACTCTGCTGTAAAGCCAGTAGAACAGTAGTCCGCCGAGCACCAGCACTCCCCCGGCAATCAAGGCCTCCTTCCCGATCTCGAAGAGGATGTATCCACACCCGACAATGCCCGCAATCTGAATCCAGGGATAGAGCGGAGCGCGAAAGCTCGGCCGATAGTTCTGCAGACGGCTCTCCCGCAGAATGATGATGGCGATACAGGTAAAGATGTATGTCAGAATGATAACACCGGAAGCTGCTTTGACCAGAACGGTCAGCTCCATAAGCATCGCCAGAATGATAAACACGCCGGTGAGCATAATTGAGATATGGGGTGTCTTGAACCGCTCGCTTACCGCGCTCAGAAACTCGGGCAGGTGGCCATCCCTTCCCAGCGCCATGGGATACCGGGAGGAGGCCATGATTCCCGCGTTGGCGGCAGATGAGAAGGCCAGGAGCGCCGCGATGCTGAGTATAATCTTGCCACTATGTCCCAGAAACACTCCGGCTCCTTCAGAGATGGGGGTGAGCGAGTTATCGAGAATGGCATCGTCGAGCACTCCCGCTGTTACAAAAGTGACCAGACAGTAGAGCAGGCCGACGCTGACCAGGGAGATAATCATGCCCAGCGGTATAATACGACCGGGGTCTTTTACCTCTTCGGCGACGCTCGCCACTTTTAACAATCCTCCGTAGGAAACGAATATAAAGCCCGCAGTTGCGAAAATCGCACCGCTGCCGCCTCTCGCAAAGGGTATCAGATTCTCCACCCGTATTGCCGAAAAACCGAAAGCAGTATACATCAGCAAGGCAGACACAATGCTAAAGACCAGAAACACCTGAAGCCTGCCCGAACCCTTTATACCGATGATGTTTACAGAGACGAAAATAACGCAGAGCAGGGCAGCAACGAGATAAGCACTGATATCGAAAAGGAGCACCGTAAAAGCAGCCATGCCGACGAGCGCAAAGGCGCTCTTCAGGGCAAGGGCGAACCACGTAATCAATCCGTATACGGTTCCCACCGCCGGTCCCAGTGTTCTGGTGATATAGTAGTAGGTGCCCCCCGCTTTGGGCATTGCCGAGGCAAGCTCCGCCTGGCTGAGCATTCCGGGAATTGCCAGCAATCCGGCCAGGAGATATGAGATGACAATGGCGGTTCCCGCTTTTGCATGTGCGAGCCCCGGCAAGATGAAGAGTCCCGAGCTGATCATCGCACCGGCGGTTATACAGAATACATCCAGGAGATTGAGTTCTCTCTTCAGCTTCACCGGTTTCCCATCCAGCAACGGAGCGCGTCTTTTTTTCTCAGATCAATCACTGCGGCAAGCATCCTGTATTTATTCTCATATTCTCAACGCATTATGACAATTACTTTTTTAGCGGCAGCTCCCCATCGCCGGAAGAGCTCTTCGGGGATCTCGGCATTTAATGTTTAAGATCCTCAATGCGGCGTTCTATTTCAACGAGCCGCGTGGCAAGGGTTTCCAGGGTTCGTTCGATTCGCCTCTTTTCTGAGAAGAGGCGCTCGAGCGAGTCCTCCTCCCGAACCTGCAGCTCGGCCTTAACCATATCAGAACTCTTCCCCTCGAGAAATGCCTCCTCTGCCCGCTTCCGCTTCTCCGGTTCACGTATATTCGCGACCGTTTTCATGTTCTCGTAACCCATCTCGGGCCGAACATCCAGTGCAGAAACGCGCATGATGCTTCGCGCAGCCGTTCGATGCAGCCCCAGAACCCGATCGACGTAGTCCTCGAAACACATGTCACGCGCAATGCACAGATGTTCCGCTTCAAGCAGCAGGCTGCCGAGGTCCTTCATGAGGTGCCCATTGGAAGCGAGAAATTCCTTAATCCTTGCAGTTAAAGCAATAAACTGCTCATCTTCATGAAAGCGGTTGATGTAAATGCCCTTCTCCTCCGCTCTGAAGAGGAGCTGATGCAGGATGTTCCAGAACTGACTCGTGTGCGCCCGCGTCGTAATGGGAACCGGTGAGCGGGTGAAATGAACGTGATGGGCAAACTCATGAATTGCCGTGTACATGAGAGCGTTATCATCCAAAAAATTCTTATTGTGAATGATGATCTCCCGTTTGTCAGGATGATATTGACCATCCACTTTCTTGCTCTTCTTTCCGGTGAATACCACCGTAAAATCATCCACCGTGTCGTCGAGCTGCAGAAGCTTTTCCTTTACCTGATCCTGATTCATGGAGACTCCTCAACAAAAGGTTGAATACCATTGATTAAACCACAGAGATTGACGGGGCTGAAGGTCTTTAAAGCATTTCACGAAAACACTCGATCGTTGCTGTCAATCCCCGCTCAAAACCAAACTGCTCCTTCCAGCCCAACCCCCATAATCGTCCTATGGCTGCATCGTTATTCTCTACAGAACAGAGCTGAAAACGTCAAGATCGTTTATGAATAATACCGCGCCGCATCAGCAATTCTCTCGCTATCAGTTTCGACTTCACGTTCAGCACCTTTCATCGACGAACTTCTCACGTCCAGCATACTAATTCGACAGGGTCTAACTCTTCTTCCTCTCATCTCATAGAGCTCTCGTAATCGCCCCAACAGTTGTTGACTCCTTTTGAATGACATGATAGGATGCCGTTGCATCTCATACAAGCTCGGCGACAAGAGCCTTTGAATCTGTTGTAGATGTGCTCGCAAGGGGTATGCCCGGCACGAGCATATTAAACATAATTAATATAAGATAAACCGTTTTAAGAAAACTCTATGAAAAATACTCTGTACTCACTCATCGTTTTACTTCTTCTGTCGAATCCTTTATATGCTCGAACAATGAATATTCTGGTGTACCCCTTTGAGAACACGGGGAAAAAGGTCTATTCATGGATCTCCGCGGGGATGACCGATACCGTCATCTCTGATCTGAACAATATACAAGACATCCATGTTGTATCGGACCTGGACCGCAAAAGGGCGTTACAGGAAATTGAGCTGGGACAGACCGGAATATTCAACGAGAAGACGATAGCGAAAGTCGGGAAGCTGACCGGTGCCGATCTCATATTTACCGGTAGCTATACGGTCATAGGTGAGAAGATACGGGTTACGGCGAAGCTGATTCGCGTTTCAACCGGCGTGATCGACAAGTCCGTTAAGATCGATGGCGTCTTAAAAGATATTTTCGATGTGCAGGACAAAGTGGTCCTGTCGCTCATGTCACGGACAGAAAAGATACGCATTCCCGATATTAAACCCGTAGAACTGAACGAAAGCGAAAAAAGAGTAATAGTAAAAAAGTACAGGCCGGCGCTCGATGCGTATAAATGGTACGCAAAGGGGATGGAGGTCAGGGACCTAGACCCGGAGAAGGGATTATCATACTTTACAAGAGCATACAAAATCGATCCCGAATACGTGGACGCCCTCATCAAAATAGGCCATACAACCGGAAGAGTGTTCAACCGGTATGAGGAAGCGTTACATCATCTGGCTCTCGCCGAGAAGCTGATGAAAAGGAAAGGGAAAGAGAAGAGTGCAAAGTATGCCTACCTCAAAATGAACATCGGCATTGTCCATGGAGCCAACAATCAATGGAGCGCCGCGCAAAAGAACTATCTCGAATCGAAAAGGATATATGAGGATCTATCACTCCTGAACAGTGACGGGTATACCGCTCTGCTCACCAATATCGGCGGCTCCTATCTGGAAACCGGGAGGTCCGACACGGCGCTGGAGTATTTCCTCGAGTCGAAGAAAATTCAGGATGGCGGAGGGTTAACCATTTCCAATCAGTACTCCGCCCTGCTGAACAATATCGGAAATCTGTATATGCAAAAGGGGGAGCTCGATCGCGCGCTGGGGTATTATACCGAATCGAAGGAGATCAAGGATAAGCTGGGGCTTTCGGGCTCACCGCAATACAGCATCAACCTCAACAATATCGGGGTTGTTCATTTCAACCGAAGAGAAATTGATAAGGCAATGTACTATTATAAGAAGGCAAAGGATATACGGGACCGCCTGAAGCTGCAAAACACCAGAGAGTATGCTTCTCTGATGATGGACATGGGGATCATTTATTCCATGAAGAAAGATTACCAACCGGCGTTACAGCACTACGAACAATCCAGAACAATCATGAACAGCCTGCGGCTCCAGAAGACGAAGTCATACTCGCTCCTGCTGATGAACCTCGGAGCTACCTATAAATCCCAGGGGAAGCTCGACCGTGCCATGGAGTACCTCTCGCGGTCCCTCGATCTGAAGGAGGAGCTGGGGCTCACCAATACGACCGGCTACGGCCATGCTCTGCTGAATATCGGCGCTGTGTACCTGAAGAGGGGAGAGAAGAAAAGAGCCGGGGGCTTTTTCAGAAAAGCGTACAACGCGTATCAGAGAGCCGGATATAACGGACGAATGAAGTCGGTGGCATTAAAATTCGCCCGAAAGTACGAATAATCTTCTTTTGCGGGAACAACATAAATCCATTCGCCTGAACGCTTCGAATAAAAAAAGTGACCGAAAGGTTACTTCACAAGAGGTATCTGTATGAAACTCACTCGATTGCAAAGGGCGCAAGCGCCCCGGGCATTCCTGCTAACACGCAGTTCCCTCCAGAATGAAAATCTGGATATTCCTATTCTTCTGTTTTGATGGCGTTATCATTTTTATCGGATTTTTCCGTATGCCGCCGCTGTCGTTTCTCTTCCTGCTTTTTATTTCGTTCCAGTTCCTTGCGCCGTTTATCCCTTTTAAATTCTTTCTTCCTCTTTGCCATAATACACTCCTTTCGTTCAGTTTAAGGAGTTCAATTCCAATAAAACTTCTTCCGGAATTATCCTCCATTCTGATTACGACAGATCAAAAAAAAGCAAAAGCCCTCATCTCTATAAGAAATGAGGGCTTTACAGAATTCAGTGGCAATATGGTTATTTTCTACTCACAGAGATAGCTCTCGGGCCCTTATCGCTATTTTCAATATTAAATTCAACCTTATCACCCTCGTAGAGGGTTTTAAAACCGTTTCCTTCAACGCCTGAATGATGAACGAATACATCACCTCCATCATCATTTGAAATAAACCCATAACCCTTCCGTTCGTTAAACCACTTCACAACACCTGTTGCCATAACACACTCCATATAATAAATTTACGGTTTAGAAACCGCTGAAATAGCTTCATGAAAACTACTGTTCTTTTATCCGCGGTTAAAAACCTGGGAGGAAAATAGGAGTAATCTAATGATGCTATAACACTATTATCGGTCATTATTTTTTAAATTGCAAAATTGTCAACACATAATTATACTTTTCCACTGAAAATTTCAAGAATTACAGGAGGAAACCATGGGAATTAAAACGGGAGAAGAGTACGTCGAAAGCCTGAAAGGGTTACATCCTAATGTATATATTGTCGGCGAGAAGGTCGATGATGTGGTAAACAATCCCTATTTTCAAACCAGCATAAACGAGACGCGGAAATTCTACGACTGGGCAAGTGATCCGGAGACAAAGGCAGATTTCAGCTACTGGTCGGATCTCATTGGAGAGGAGGTCAGCTTCTGGACGCATATTCGCAGGTCACCGGATGAATTGATAAAAATGGTCGAGGTCATGAAGCGGAACAACGCCAAGAACTTCTGCTCATTCTGTATGGGAATTGGCCCCTGTGTTTTTCTCCTCGCTGCGTACGATATCGATCAGGCAAAAGGTACCAATTATTACGACAGATTGATAGCTATTTTCAAGAAGATCCAAAGAGAAGATCTCAGGTACTGTGTCGGCATCATGGATCCGAAGGGGGATCGATCCCTCCCTCCGAGCAAACAGGCTGACCCCGATCTCTATCTTCGCGTTGTTGATAAAAATTCAGAAGGCATAATAGTCAACGGAGCGAAGATGCACACCTCAAGTGCACCCATTACGCATTATATTTTCTGCGCGCCGGGAGGGGTGCTCAGAGAAGAGGATAAGGATTATGCGGTCGCCTTTATCACCCCGATAGACACCGAAGGATTAACCTTTATAACCAGACCTGCACCGTGCCCGCTGAATCCTACCGAGATGTCCAATCCGGCAAGCATGCGGCACAGCATGGTTGAGTGTCTCTCTGTTTTTGACAACGTATTCATTCCCTGGGAAAATGTCTTCATGTGCGGAGAATGGGAGTTTACAGAGAACTTCATCCACTATTTCTCCTCCTATGGCAGACCGGTGAAAGCGACCTGCCTCTCCGCGCGAACGGACATGATTGCCGGGGCTGCATCACTCATCGCCGAATACAACGGTGTCGGGAAAGCCAGCCATATACGGCATAAGATAAACGACATGGCAATCACCTCTCAGATTGGATGGGGATGCGTGAACGGCGCCATCGCACGATCGACAATACATCCCTCCGGGCTTCCCGTTCCCGACATATCCATCAGCAATGCAGGGCTGTATCATACACGGCTCCGCTTCGTTGAGTTTCTTGGCACCCTTATGGAAATTGCAGGTGGCGTGGTCACCACGATGCCGCTGGAAGTCGATTTCCGCAATGAGGAGACGAGACCCCTGATAGAAAAGTATTTCAAGGGCAAGAGCGATGTGCCCACAGAAGACCGGTTGAAGCTCCTCTACTTTATTCAGGAGCTCACCGCATCACGGTTCGGCGGGTATTTCCTGTCCAGCGCCGTATGCGCCGTCGGCACCCCCGAGACCAACAGGCTCGAAGTGCTCAGAAACTATGATCTGATGACCTATATAAATAACGTCAAGGAGATATGCAATATCAGCTGAGCGCAGGATCCATTATCCGTTCCGAAAAGAGCTCATCGAAGGATTCATTATTCCTCACTGGACGAATGCCGGTTAATCAGCGGTCTCTTGCACTGTCTTTCCTCGCCGCGCTTTACACACCTGAAAATCCCCTTTAAAATAAAGTAACACTTTTTTTATTTTTTTACTTGCAAGATATTACTATTTTTATTTATGTGTTACCAGCATTTTTAATCAGGGGGGCTCCTTTAATGAGAATTCTGAAGTTGTTCATCATTTCATGCATCATAACGGGAATGAGCATCAGCCCATCATTCTCTCAGGAAAAAAGCGACGAAGAAAAAAAGCAGAATATACCTACAGGGAGATTGTGGTTAAAGAGAAGAGGGAGCAGGCAAATACCGTGTCAATTATCACCGATGAGGAGGTCAAAAAATCAACAAAAACAGATCTCATCGGTGTCGTCAACGAGAATGTTCCCAGCTTCTACACGGGAAACAGGGGTGTCATGGGATACGGCGTCGCTTCATCACAATCGGCAAAGATGACTATACGCGGCATGGGGCTGTCAAGCTGGGGACCGACCACCGGCTTTCCGATACTCTTCAACGGCATAGACACTACTGCAACCGTCTGGTCGCATCCGGTCGCGGACATATTCTCGATGAAGAATATCGAGCGGATCGAGGTTTTCCACGGGCCACAGCCGGTGCTCTTCGGCTCCACGGCGCTGGCCGGCGCCATCAACGTGGTAACGAAGCGGCAGGAGAAGGATGGATATCAGACAACCCTCTCAGCATCCTACGGATCGTTCAATACCACCGATGATTACATCCATCATATGGGAAAGATAGGAATTCTCGATTACGGTGTCTCTTACAACTATATGTGGACCGACGGACATCGGGAGGAGGAGATCGACGGGAAGGAGTACACCTCGCAATATCGCTCCAACAACGGAACGGCGGCGCATCGGCTGTCTTTTAGCACTTTTTCTTCAGCCAGTCTTGGACAGACTATCAATCCTCCTCCCCCCGTTCCCTGGCTGCGGGAACGGGGGGGAATTTTTCGCATTCCACCGCTCGACCCGCCGATCAGACAGTGATGATCTCAGATATGATTTTAAAAAAGAAGGGTCTCGAAGGACGATAAGGGCTTCTCGTTATTCTCATACATCCCGGTGATGCGGCCATCCTCCATAACGGCGATATGCGTTGCAAGCTCCTCAACGATAATCCTTCGATGCGTTGCAATTATCATGCTGCTCTCAAATGACCTGAGGAGATCGATGATTATCATGCTGTTCCGCTTATCGAGATTATTGAGCGGCTCATCCAGGAGGAGAATGTCCGGACCGCGGGACACAATTGCCGCAAGCGCCGCCCGCTTCATCTCTCCCGAGGAGAGATCGAGCGGGCTCTTATACTGATACTGCTCAAGATTAAATCGGCGCAGCCACTGCAGCGCCTGTTCCCGCTTCTCCTCCACGGAAAGGGGAAAGGGGGAGAGGCTCAGCATAATATCGTTCAGGAGGTCGGGCATGATGAACTGGTATTCTACCTGGCTGAAGAGGAGCCCCACCCGGCGCCGAATCTCCTCGATGGTTTTCTTTGAACGCTCAACACCCATGACCTCGATAAAGCCATCGCCATCCAGGAGGCCGGCGATATGGAGGAGGAGAGTCGTCTTGCCGGAACCGTTCCCACCCAGCAGTGCCAGACGGGATCCCCGCTCAATGGCAAGGGCAGCCTCTCTCAGCGCATCCGTACCATCCGGATAGCGATAGTTCAGATTTTTTATCACCAGTGACTTCATGGACACATCCCAGCGAGTATATTCGGGGCAACGACAATCAGCAGCAGAAAGAGCATCATAACGAAAGCAATACCATCGGAGATTTTCATATTCTCCGGCGTGCAGTACACATCAAAATCCGAATGCAGCCGGGTAATGATTGACGCCTGGTTCAGGTGAATGGAATAGAGCTCTTTCATCAGCAGGTTCTGAACATAGTACCTGGCAACGAGACCCTTCTGACGGGAAAGGTCCAGCCGTGATGTGAGCTGATAGCGAATCAGCCCGCTCCTCTTGATGAAGCTGAGCACCATATTGTGAAGGATGAGGAAAAAAACCTTAACTCGCATGAAGGGCATGGCGTTGAGGAGACAGAGAAAGCCGTTCTTCCCCGCCCACAGGCTTCCGACATACACGATATTGAAGACAAGCAGGATCTTCACCGCATTGCCTGCAATTTGAGCATATTCGATTTTATCACTGAGGCAACCCGATATGAGCGCAAAGGATGAGAAGATGATCGTGAAGACGATTATAAATACATTTCTTTTTGCGAACTCAACCGGTTTTATTCTCAGCTGAATCGCCAGTATGCACAGAACGACCGCTATTATCGCAACCGTTACGGCAGTCGGTGTTAGGATAATGGTTATACCGACGAGGATGAAAAGGGATATCACCCTGGCATGGGTCAACACGGGGCTATCTCAATGAAGTTCAGACCTGTATGATCTCGGTACTGCACGATTCTGAAATCGGCATCCCGAAGAAGCTCACGAATCTCCTCCTCCTCAGGGAGCTGGTCATGCCTTACCGGTGCGTCGAGATTGCCGTGAAAATCGTTCAGTGATCGCGTGTCAGCGAGATGGAAGATGTACAGCTTTCCCGTATCCTTTATGAGCTTCCGCATGGCCTTCAGCGCTCCCGATTTATCTTCGATATGCGGGAATACAGCAAAGCAGAATATGACATCGAAGGAGTTTCGGGGAAGGGTTATATCCTCGATCAAACCGACATGATACGATATATTCCGATAGTGCGGATGAAGGTTTTTCGCACGTCCAACCATCTCTTCTGCCATATCGAGAGCATGCAAACGTCCAGTGGCGCCAATGCCCTCCTCAATGAGGTTAAACAGCACGCCGTTTCCGCATCCGACATCGAGCACCGTATCTCCCTCTTTCTGAGAGATCATGGTGAAGACCTCACGAAGCAGCTCGATTCTCAACTCATCGTTTCCAACCCGTTCATTCCAGGAGGGACCCAGCTCGTTGAAGTACTCGATCTTGTCAGTATATCGATCACATATATTCATGGTATTATTCTTCCCTCTCTTCGTAGAGTCTGAGCGAGTATCGGTTGATAACTGCCAGCGCTCGCGGCACAAGGATGGGCGCCAAAATAAAGATGAGGATGATACCGGGAATCCCCTTGAGCAGGTCATATACCGTATAGAGGCCGAAATTGATGTGAAAGAGAGGTATTATAAGATATATCAATACAACGAGAAGTATTCGGTCAATAGCAATAGCTAACACCAGGGTGATAAGGATATTGACTTTGAACCGGTGCGTTACATAGGAAATGAAAAAGCAGATAATGCCGAGCTGAACCGACATCATGAAAACAATCGGCGGATAGAAGGGGGGCATTCCGGTAAGAAGTGCCGATATCAGTGGGGTGAATATTCCCATCAGCAGCGCATTCACCCCCGTCAGGAGAAAAGCGCCTATTATCAGCGGCAGATACATCGGCAGAAATACGGAACCGAGCCCCACAAGATGAAACAGTATCGGCAACACAATTCCCAGTGCGGTAAAGAGAACGGCAATGACGAGATTATTAATTTCTATATTATTATGCATATTTCGTAATACTTATTCGGATTTCGTGACACTTTAAATATACCACTTCAGATTTTCAACGAAAAATTTTTTTAGATTTAAGGGAAATTTTTATGGGGGAGAAGAGCACTGCCAGTTATCCCCTGCAGGTTTTGGTCATGATATT